>NZ_JBDMSL010000012.1:0-77298 GCF_039758965.1 Collinsella aerofaciens
GGGTATCGGGTTCCCACATTCATCCGCACATGTGCGGATGAATGTGGGAGGTGTTCGGATGAAGTTGATAATCAAGGCAATTCTGTGAACGGGCGAGTTTTTTGGTAAGGGTAGGCGCGGTCGCACCGCCAACGGTTGATAATGGGACATCGCCCGCATCGTCCGCAGAACATCTACCGGCGGGTGTCTAACGAGGGGGTCCCTTTGGATATTATCGAGCTTCTAAAATCTGCCTTCATGGGCCTGGTCGAGGGCATCACCGAATGGTTGCCCGTTTCGTCGACGGGTCACATGATCTTGGTGGACGAGTTCGTCAAGATGAACGTGAGCGAGACGTTCTGGAACATGTTCCTAGTCGTGATTCAGCTTGGCGCCATTCTGGCCGTCTGCGTGCTGTTCTTCCATGAACTCAATCCGTTCTCGCCCAGCAAGGGCAAGGAGGGCCGTCGCGACACCTGGGTGCTGTGGGGCAAGATTGTGCTCGGTTGCATTCCTGCGGCGGCGATCGGCCTGCCGCTCAACGACTGGATGGAGGAGCATTTCTACAATGCTCCCGTCGTGGCGCTGGCGCTCATTGTGTACGGCGTGCTGTTTATCGTGATCGAGAACTGGCGCGCAAGCAAGCGCGAGGAAATGGCCGTTGCCGGTTCGTTTGGTTCGCGTGCTGTGGTGTCGGGTGGACGTCCCGCCGGTGCGCACTTTGCGGCGCCCGCCGCGGCTACTGCTGAGGATGAGGACGATGACGAGAACCTGGACTTTGGCTCCATCGCCACGCTCGAGGACCTCAGCTGGAAGACTGCGCTGGGTATCGGCTGCTTCCAGGTGCTTTCGCTGGTGCCTGGTACGTCTCGCTCCGGTTCTACCATCATCGGCGGCCTGCTGCTGGGCTGCACGCGCTCGGTGGCGTCTAAGTTCACGTTCTTCCTGGCTATTCCCGTTATGTTTGGCGCAAGTGCGCTCAAGCTGGTCAAGTACTTTATTAAGGGCGGTACTTTCGGCACCAACGAGATTGCCATCTTGGGCGTGGGCTGCGTCGTCGCCTTTGTGGTGTCGCTCATTGCCATCAAGTGGCTTATGGGCTTCGTCCGCCGTCACGACTTCAAGTGCTTCGGCGTCTACCGCATCATTCTGGGCATCGTGGTGCTTGCGTACTTCTTCGTCTTGGAGCCTATGCTCGGCCTGTAGCTTGGTTGACGCTGCGCGGCGGCCAGAACGACAATTTGTCATTCAAAGAGGGTGGCATGACCAAAAGGTCTATGCCGCCCTCTTTTCATGCCAATTTGTTCGTTCTGGCCGCCGCTCGCTGCCGTTGCCATGACATCGGTGGCTCCCTGATTGGTGCAATGGGGACAGGTTGCTTTGCAGCAACATGGTGCAGACTAACCTGACCCCATTGCGCCAAATCCGCTGGGGCGGGCCTGACGGCGGCGCACGGAGTCGTGGTGTGATTTGCGTCGGTGTCCGCGCGGCTCGGTATACTGGTACGGCTCAAACTATGGCGCTGCCCGCAGGCGCGCCGTCCGTCAGATGAGGAGTCGCCCATGACCCAGCCCTTGCCCTGGGAAAAGAACGCCGCGGTGCCCGTGCCGCCCACGCCGGAATCCGTGCCGCTCGATGCATACACCGCCCCCGCTGCGCCGGAGCCCGAGCTCGTCCCGCTCGACATTTACGACGCTCCCGCGCCGGCACCTAAACTCGCCAAGCCGCTCGTCGACATCGACAGCCTTAATCCCGCCCAGCGCGAGGCGGTCCTGACCACCGAGGGTCCGTTGCTGGTCCTTGCCGGCGCCGGCTCGGGTAAGACCCGCGTCTTGACCTTCCGTATCGCACATATGCTCGGCGACCTGGGCGTTAAGCCCTGGCAGATCCTTGCCATCACGTTTACCAACAAGGCCGCGGCCGAGATGCGTGAGCGTCTGGCGGCGCTCATTCCCAGCGGTACCCGCGGCATGTGGGTGTGCACCTTTCATGCTATGTGCGTGCGCATGCTGCGCGAGGACGCTGACCTGCTGGGCTACACCGGTCAGTTCACCATCTACGATGACGACGATTCCAAGCGCATGGTGCGCGATATTATGCAGGCGCTCGGTATCGAGCAAAAGCAATTCCCCATCAATATGATCCGCAGCAAGATCAGTTCGGCCAAAAACGCCATGATCGGCCCCGAGGACATGCTCAAATCCGCCGACAGCCCCAACGACAAAAAGGCCGCGCAGGTTTACCTGGAGCTGGAGCGCCGCCTGCGCGCCGCCAATGCGATGGACTTCGACGACCTGCTCGTGCGCGCGCTCGAGCTGCTGCGCACCCGTCCCGAGGTGCTCGATAAGTACCAAGAGCGCTTCCGCTACATTAGCGTCGACGAGTATCAGGACACCAACCACGTCCAGTACGAGATCGCCAACCTGCTGGCCGCCAAGTACCAAAACCTCATGGTCGTAGGCGACGATGACCAGTCCATTTATAGCTGGCGTGGCGCCGACATCACCAACATCTTGGACTTTGAGAAGGACTTTAAAAACTGCAAGACCGTCAAGCTGGAGCAGAACTATCGTTCCACGGGTCACATCCTGAGCGCCGCCAACGCCGTGGTGCGCCACAACTCGCAGCGCAAGGACAAGCGCCTGTTTACGGCCGAGGGCGATGGCGAGAAGATCCAGGCCTTCCAGGCGAGCGATGAGCGCGACGAGGGCCGCTGGATTGCCGGTGAGATCGAGAAGCTGCACTCCAAGGGCACGAGCTACGACGACATCGCCGTGTTCTACCGTACCAACGCCCAGTCGCGTATTCTCGAAGATATGTTCCTGCGCGCGGGCGTGCCCTACAAGATTGTGGGCGGCACGCGATTCTTCGACCGTGCCGAGATCCGCGACGTCATGGCCTACCTCAAGATGATCGTGAACCCGGCCGACGAGATGAGCGTCAAGCGCGTCATCAACACACCTCGCCGTGGTATCGGCTCCACCTCGATCCAAAAGATCGAGCAGCTGGCGCGCGACAACCGCTGCTCGTTCTTCCAGGCCTGCGAGATCGCGTGCGCCGAGACCGGTATGTTTAGCGCCAAGGTGCGCAACGGCCTGTCGAGCTTTGTGTCGCTGGTGCGCGAGGGCCGTCGCATGGACGGCGAGCTCAAGGACGTCGTCGAAATGATTGTCGATAAGACGGGCCTGCTGCAGGCTTTCCGCGCCGAGGGCACCATGGAGTCCGAGAGCCGCGCCGAGAACATCCAGGAATTCCTGGGCGTCGCCGCCGAATTTGAGGAGACGCACGAGGATATCGAAGGTACGCTCGAGAGCTTGGAAGAGCTGCGCGCTGCCGGTGTTGCCGATGTGCCTGCTAGCGCCGAGCCCGAGCCTGTCGTGGTGAGCGCGCCTGCGCCCGAACCGGGGCCATCTGCTCCGGTATCCTCGTTTGAGGCGCTCGTTGGCGCGCGTGACGCCGCGGGCTCCAATCCGCTCGATAGCTTGGCCGCTCCGGCGCTGTCTCCGCAGGATGCCCTGGCCGCCGCCATCGCGGGCAACGCGTATGCCGCGCCGACGGAGATGCCGGCGGGTGCCGTGCATGCCGACGAGATCGAGCGCACCTACGGTCCGCTCACCTGTAAGGCGCTGCCGGCGCTCATGGAGTGGCTGGCCCTGCGCTCCGACTTGGATTCCCTGGCCGGCGAGACGCATGCCATTACCATGATGACCATCCACTCCGCCAAGGGCCTGGAGTTCCCGGCGGTGTTCGTGGCCGGCATGGAGGAGGGTATCTTCCCGCACGTGCACGACTTTGGCGGTAGTGACGATCCGGGCAAGCTCGAGGAGGAGCGTCGCTTGGCCTACGTCGCCATCACGCGTGCTCGCAAGCGCCTGTTCCTGACCTATGCGGCCACGCGTCGCACCTACGGCTCGACCTCTGCCAACCCGCGCTCGCGCTTCCTCAACGAGATTCCGTTTGAGGATATCGAGTTTAGCGGTATCGGTTCTGCCGGCTTTGAAGGCACGGGCTGGGAGAAGCGCGGCGACCGTCACGGCACCTTTGGCTCGGGCATGGGCTCGGATATGTATGGCGGCAAGGTGTTCGGCTCGCATACGCGCTCGACCGGCGGTTCCGGTTCGCGCGGCGGATCGAGCTTTGACGATTTCTTTGGCGGCAGCAGCTACGGGACCGAACGCCATCGTGGGGTCTCGCCCGATGCCGGCCGTGTTGCCTCGACCTTTGGTTCGGGCGCGCCGCGAGCCAAAAAGCCGTCGTCCAAGGTGTCGCCGACGGTGGAGCGCAAGGTCGATCGCGCCAGCGCATCGCAGGACTTTGCCGCGGGCGATACCGTGAGCCACAAGACCTTTGGTACGGGTACCGTGATCTCGGTCGCCGGAGACATGATCGAGGTTCAATTCGAAAAGACCGGCCAGACCAAAAAGCTTATGAAGGGCTTTGCTCCGATCGTCAAGCTGTCGTGATCCTGGCGGACCTGGGCGGGCGTATAGGGCAACATCGCCTGCTCGGGCAGTCCTGCGCAAGACGGAGGCCACATTAAGTGGCCTCCTTTGCGTGCGGAACTCGCGATCGATGTTGCCCTATACGCCCGCCCAGGTCCTTGGGTAACGTTGCTGGACGAACGTCGCTTTGCTCGTTCGCTTTTTGGTCTGGAGAGCCGGGTGGGCTGATAGATTAATAGATATGAGTAGGGGCTCCCCCGTTGAAGAACGGGGGAGCCTCTTGTTGCGTTTGGGTTGTTGGTGCGACCTAGAGGTGGCTGATGATCAGTTCCATCTTGCCTTCGAGGTCGATGGAACTGACGGTGCTGGGTGCCAGCAGGTGGCTTCCCTTGTGGACGGGGTCGCCGCAGACGGTGCCTTCGCCGTCGATGACCGATAGGCACATGAAGGGCCAACGCTGGTCGAGGGTCTTGCTGCCGTCGACGCGCACGCGATCGACGGTGTAGCAGGAGTTAGACTCGAGCTCGGTCACGCCGTCCACCTCGGGCGCGGTCACCGTGCCGTCGATCGGTGCCTGAACGTCAAAATCGATGCAATCGAGGCTCTGCTCAATGTGCAGGGGGCGCAGCTTGCCGTCGGTGCCGGGGCGGTCGTAGTCGTACAGACGATACGTCACGTCGCTCGACTGCTGCGTCTCCAAAATGAGCGTGCCGGTCTTGATGGCATGCACGGTACCGGAATCAATCTGGAAAAAGTCGCCCTTGTGGATCGGCAGCACGTTGAGCATGTCGTCCCAACGGCCTTCCTCGATCATCTGTGCGGCCTCCGCGCGGTCCTTGGCGCGCTGGCCGACGATGATCGTGGCGCCGGGCTCGCAGTCCAGCACATACCAGCACTCGGTTTTGCCCAGGCTGCCGTTCTCGTGCTTGGCGGCGTACTCGTCGTTGGGATGAATCTGGATCGAAAGGTCGTCCTTGGCGTCCAGAATCTTAATGAGCAGCGGGAACTCCTTGCCCTCGCAGTTGCCAAAGAGCTCGCGATGCTCGGCCCACAGCCACGACAGCGTGTGGCCGGCATGCGGGCCCTCCGCAATCTGGCAGTCGCCGTTGGGGTGGGCCGAGATGGCCCAGCACTCACCGATGGGACCCTCGGGAATGTCGTAACCAAATACGGTTTCGAGCTGGCGGCCGCCCCAGATCTTCTCGTGGAAGATCGGCGTCAGTTTAATCAAATCGGACATGTTCATACCCCATTGTGTTGCGCGGGCGCTGTGCAAAACAGCTCAAAGCGAGCGCCCGCATGACTACAAAAACCTATGCCAACGTTACGTTGTGCAACTCAAAGCGGTCGCCAACGTTGCGCGAGACCGAAGACTCAAAGGCGGCGCCGCTGTCCAAAAAGCCAATCTGGGTGAGCTCGAGCAGGGGAGAGCCAGGTTTGGTGTCCAGGCGCTCAGCTTCTTCCTCGGTTGCTGCCACGGCGCGAATGGTACGGTGGAAGCTCGAGATTTTCAGCCCGCATTGCTCGCGGATGAAATGGTAGACCGATCCGTACAGGTCCTTCTTTTTCAGCCCCGGAATCAGCTCGAGGGGCATGTAGGTGTACTCGATAACGATGGGCTTCCCATCGGCCTGACGCACGCGCACGACGTGATAGGCAAAGTCATCCTCGGCAATTCCCAGCTGGGCTGCGATGTCCGCTGGTGGATTAACAATCGAGAAATCGTAGACCACCGAGGTCACCTTTTCCCCGCGGTGCTCATACGAAAAGCCCTGGGCACGGTCGTTTTTGCCCTGGAAAAACGCCTGGCCGGGAAGTCCCGCCGTGTCCTTAACGTAGGTACCCGATCCGCGCCGGCTGGTAATAAGACCTTCCTCGGTGATTTGCTCGATAGCTCGTTTGACGGTGATTTTGGAAACGCTATAGAGCTCGCAGAATTCAACGACGGTGGGAAGCTTGTCGCCCGGTTTAAGAGCGCCATCCTCGATGCTTCGACGGATATCCGCAGCGATCGTTTCGTATTTGGGAATCATGGAACCCCCTTTCCGGCTTGATTGAATATAAAAGAAAGTATAGTCAACGCCTAGGTATCCCTATTGCGTTTTGAAAAGTTCGAGAAGGATTATGCTAAAAGCCGCTCCGCATATAAAACTAGAGCGCTCTAAACGGATATACATGCGAATAATGTCGCGTTGAACAAATTGATTGGTCCGCGGACCGGGGCGAGTCGTTTTACCACCCAGCAAACCGAATCCCATGCCCTGCGTTTCCCCAGATAAAACCTGCCAAAACAAACCTGTCCCTTTTTGGTAGGTTTTTGCCTTGGGAGCGGTACCATACAGGCAATGTTTAAACGAGAAAGGTGGGCTCCCATGGAACCTAAGCAGTACTACATCGGCATCGACGTCGGCGGCACTTCGGTTAAGGAGGGTCTGTTCGACGAAGACGGCAACCTGCTTGCCAAGGCCAGCGTGCCCACGCCTCCCATCGTTGACGCCGCGGGCTTTGCCGCGGTGACCGAGGCTATCGACCAGGTGGTCGCCAAGGCGCAGATTCCGCGCGCCTTTGTGGCAGGTATTGGCCTGGCCGTTCCGTGCCCCATCCCGGCATCGGGCGATGCCAAGGTCAAGGCCAACATTGCCATTAACCTGCCCAAGCTCAAGATCGCCATCCAGAAGCACTGTCCCGACGCGGTCGTTAAGTACGAGAACGATGCTAACGCCGCTGCCATGGGCGAGGCCTGGCTCGGCTCTGCCAAGGGCGTGCAGAACGTGGTGATGGTCACCATCGGCACCGGCGTGGGCGGCGGCGTTATCGTCAACGGCGACGTGGTGTCGGGCGTTGTGGGTGCTGGCGGCGAGATCGGCCACATGTGCCTGAACCCGGCTGAGGAGCGCACCTGCGGCTGCGGCGGCCATGGCCACCTGGAGCAGTATTCCAGCGCCACCGGCGTGGTGAGCAACTACCTTGCCGAGTGCAAGAAAGCGGGCGTCGATCCCATCGAGCTCACCGGCCCCTCCGATTCCAAGGACGTGTTCCAAGCCTGCCGTGAAGGCGACAAGCTTGCGCTGGCCGCGGCCGATACTATGGCCGACTATCTCGGTCGTGCACTGGCGCTTATTGCCAACGTGGTCGATCCCGAGATGTTCCTCATCGGCGGCGGCGCCTCCGCCTCGGCCGATGTCTACCTCGACAAGGTTCGCGAGCACTTTAAGCAATACGCGCTCTCTGCCTCGCGCGAGACGCCCATTAAGGTCGCTTCGCTCGGAAACGACGCCGGTATCATCGGCGCCGCCTACGTAGCCCTGCGCGCCGCCGGCAAATAGCTGGTGCAAGGGGGACAGGTTACTTTGCACCAACATAGTGCAAAAGGGACAGCCTTGGCCCCCGTGCCTGCCCCAAAATATGCCGTGGCCCTTCCGTCTGCGAAGGCTCGGCATCGGCGTGCTACCATAGCTACGTCCAAGTACACATATCAAGTGGAGGATATCCATGGCAAACGTTCTTGTCTTTGGTCACCAGAACCCCGATAACGACGCCATCATGAGCGCCGTCGTCCTGTCCCAGCTGCTCAACCAGGTTGAGTATGCCGGCAACACCTACGAGGCCTGCGCCCTTGGTCAGCTTCCGGCAGAGTCCGCCAAGCTGCTCGCCGACGCCGGCATCGCCGAGCCCCGCGTGATCGAGTCCGTCGAGGCCGGTCAGCTCGTCGTCCTCACTGACCACAACGAGTCTGCCCAGTCCGTCGCCGGCCTTAAGGACGCCACGGTCTTTGGCGTTGTCGATCATCACCGCATCGGCGACTTCGAGACCGCCGGCCCGCTGCACTACATCTGCCTGCCCTGGGGCTCCAGCTGCACCATCGTCACCAAGCTCGCCGGCGTGCTCGGCGTTGAGCTTTCCGACGTCCAGGCCAAGCTGCTGCTCTCGGCCATGATGACCGACACGCTCATGCTCAAGAGCCCCACCACCACCGATGTCGACCGCGCCGTCGCCGCCAAGCTCGGCGAGCAGGTGGGCGTCGACCCGGTCAAGTTTGGCATGGAAGTCTTCCTCACCCGTCCGTCCGGCTCCTTCACCGCAGCCGAGATGGTCGGCAACGACATCAAGATGTTCGAGCCTGCCGGCAAGAAGCTGCTCATCGGCCAGTACGAGACTGTCGACAAGACTCGCGCACTCGGCATGATCGACGAGATTCGCGAGGCCATGCGCGCCTACGCCGCCGAGAAGGGTGCCGACGGCATCGTCCTGTGCATCACTGACATCATGGAGGAGGGCTCGCAGGTCCTGCTCGAGGGCGAGACCGAGGCTGCTCAGAAGGGCCTGGGCATTGCCGACGAGCACGACGGCGTCTGGATGCCGGGCGTCCTCTCCCGTAAGAAGCAGGTCGCTGCCCCCATCATGGCCGCCTGCTAGGTTTAGTTGACCAAACGCCACGACCGGATCGCGGAAGCCCCGCGCTCCGGTCGTTTTTTGTGCACGGCGCCGCGTCGTCTCTTGGATAGGAGCGCCCGTGCCGTTGAGCAAATAATGTTCAACCTGTGGTTCCGCTTTTCGGCCACGCCTGCGTGCCTGTCGTGCAGGGTAGGCTAGATGCAAGCGTAATACGTTAGAGCGCGGCACCGCCACTTGGGCGGGCCGTGCTTTTTTAAGACGGGAGCTTTCCCGTGAAAGGAGCCGCCCATGGCAGCACCCGAGCAGCTGTTTAACGTTCGTGAGCGCAAGCGTTTTGAGCGCCACGACATTTGGGAGCGCATCACCGAGAACGGCACGATTTCCGCCGCCGTCATGGTCTTCGCCGCCATCGCCGCCGTCATTTGCGCCAACACCGATGCCTACGAGGCCATCCATCACTTTTTGGAGACCCCGCTGTATGTGGGTCTGGGCAACCTTACGGCCGGTCTCACCGTTGAGCTTTTCGTCAACGACTTCCTCATGGCGATCTTCTTTTTGTTGGTGGGCATTGAGCTCAAGTATGAGATGACGGTCGGCGAGCTCAAAAACCCGCGCCAGGCCATGCTTCCCATGCTGGCGGCCGTGGGCGGCGTCGTCGTTCCCGCCTGCATCTACCTGATCTTTAACCATGCCGGCGCGCACAACGGCTGGGCCATTCCCATGGCAACCGATATTGCCTTTGCGCTGGGCGTGCTGTCGCTTTTGGGCAATCGCGTGCCCAACGGCGTGCGTGTGTTCTTCTCGACGCTCGCCATCGCCGACGACCTCATCTCCATCGCCGCCATCGCCATCTTCTACGGTCAGAGCCCCAATCCGTTTTGGTTGGGCGCCGCCGCGCTTGTGACCTGCGCACTCGTGTGGCTCAACAAGACGCAGCATTACCGCCTTGCCCCGTACTCGGTGCTGGGCCTGCTGCTGTGGTTCTGCATGTTCAAGAGCGGCGTGCACGCTACGCTTGCCGGCGTCATCCTGGCCTTCACCATCCCGGCCAAGTGCGGCGTCAAGCTCGATAGCCTCACCGATTGGTTGGGCGAGTGCCTGCCGCTGCTCGATGACCGCTACGACGACGAGGCACACATCCTGGGCCAGCATGACTTTACCGTCTCGACCACCAAGGTCGAGCGCGTCATGCACCGCGTGACCCCGCCGCTCATCCGCATGGAGCGTCTGATCTCCACGCCGGTTAACTTTGTGATTCTGCCGATCTTTGCGTTCGTGAACGCACAGGTTCGCCTAGTGGGCGTGGACATGAGCACGCTACTCACCGACCCGGTGACGCTCGGCGTGTACTTTGGCATGCTGCTGGGCAAGCCGATCGGTATCTTTGGCATGACGTTCGCCTTGGTCAAGCTCAAGGCCTGCGAGCTGCCGCGCAATGTCAACTGGCACATGATTGCCGGTGTGGGTATTCTGGGCGGCATCGGCTTTACCATGTCGATTCTCATCAGCGGCCTTGCCTTCCCGACGGCTGAGTTTGAGGTTCTGGCCGCCAAGGCCGCTATTCTCGCCGGCTCTGTCACCGCGGCCGTACTTGGCATGATCTACATGAGTGTGATCTGCAAGCACCCCGCGCCCAAGGACGAGTAGGCGCGTAGAAACAGACGCCAGAGCCTGCTCGAGCGCGTGTGAAATGCGGTTTTGAGTGGTACTTGCCACCTGCCGGACACCCCAGTGGCCAAAAAACGCCGTTTGTGAGTACTGTCACAAACGGCGTTTCATTTTAGGCGCGAAAAATAATGTACAAATCTATTCTGTCTGTGCATTAACGATTGCGTGGCTGGACGAAAAATGACGACGCATCCTTCCAAAACCGGACACAAAAGGCCAAGACAGGCCTTTTTAATTCAAAATCGCTGTCACTAAAAAAGTAACAGTACTCATATTTGCTATTTTTTGGCCACAGGCCCCAATGACTAGGTTTATTCCACGGTGCCGTAGACGGCGCCCCAGCCGTGGGCGGCCAAGGCGGAGTTGAGCTGGTCGCAAAGTGACTGGCGGTCGTAATAGCCGGGCGGTAGCAGGTTGACGATTTCCATGAGATCGGGCGCCAGGTCCAAGATTTCGGCCTGTACGATCAGATCCAGGCGGTCGATGGCGTGGCGGTCGTAAAACAGCCCGTCGACCAGGCGCTGCAGGTCGCCGAATTCCTCGGCCTGGAACGATCCGTACTCCATAGTGCCTCCTTGAGCGCTCCACGCCGGCATGCGCGGCGTTTCGTAATTTATTGCGATGGACTTAATCTATCACGGCTTCATACCCTTGCGACGGTGGCGGTCTATACTTAGAAGAATTGCAACGTACCGCTTCGTGAAAGGTCGCACCCATGCAGACGATCTACCAGAAGATGGAAACCACCGAACTCGATGCCGCCATCGAGGCGCTCAAGGCCGAGGTCGCCGAGGTCAAGGCCAAGGGCCTGGCGCTCGATATGGCCCGCGGCAAGCCATCGCCCGCCCAGGTGGACATCTCGCGCCCCATGCTCGATATCCTCAACGCCGACGCCGATTTGCACGACGGCAACGTCGACTGTTCCAACTACGGCTGCTTTGAGGGCATTCCCTCGGCACGCAAGCTGGCGGGGGAGTTCCTGGGCTGCCCCGCCGAGCAGACGCTCGTGCTGGGTTCGTCGAGCCTGCTGATCGAGCACGACATCGCCGGTATGTTCTGGCGCTGCGGCTCGTGCGGCAGCGAGCCCTGGGATGCCTACGAGGCTGCCCACGACGGCAAGAAGGTCAAGTTCCTGTGCCCTGTTCCCGGCTACGACCGCCACTTTGGCATTACCGCCGACTTGGGTATCGAGAACGTTCCCGTCGCGATGACCGACAACGGCCCCGATATGGACGAGATCGAGCGCCTCGTTGCCGCCGACGATTCCATCAAGGGCATCTGGTGCGTGCCCAAGTATTCCAACCCCACGGGTATCACCTTTAGCGAGGACACCGTGCGCCGCCTGGTCGAGATGCACACGGCCGCGCCCGATTTCCGCATCTTCTGGGACAACGCCTACTGCGTGCACGACCTGTACGACGAGACCGACGAGCTCGCCAACATCTTTGATCTTGCCCGCGCGGCGGGCACCGAGGACCGCGTGGTGGCATTCGCCTCGACGTCCAAGATCACCTTCCCGGGTGCCGGTATCGGCTTTATCGGTGCGAGCCCCGCGGTTATCGCGGAGTTCTCCAAGCGCCTGAAGGCCGGCCTCATCAGTGCCGACAAGCTCAACCAGCTGCGTCACGTGCGCTTCCTTCCCACCATCGAGGCGGTCAAGGAGCACATGAAAAAGCATGCCGAGTTCTTGCGCCCGCGCTTTGAGGCTGTCGAGCGCAAGCTCACCGAGGGCTTGGGCGACACGGGCTGCGCCACCTGGACGCACCCCCGCGGCGGCTACTTTGTAAGCTTCGATGGTCCCGAGGGTTCAGCCCAGAAGGTCGCCGCGCTCTGCGCCGACCTGGGCGTCAAGCTCACGCCGGCTGGTGCCACCTGGCCTTATGGCAAGGACCCGCGCGACACCAACATCCGCATCGCGCCGAGCTATCCCACGGTCGAGGACCTGGAGGCCGCGCTCGATGTGCTGGTGCTGGCCGTCAAGCTTGTCGCTGCCGAGCTTGCGCGTGTCGAGCGCGCCTAACGCGCGGCTTCCCGTACTATCCGCACTTTCGATACGTAAAGGAGCGTATACATGGATTTGGGTATTTCCACCAACCCCACGCCAGAGCTCTACACCATTAAGGTAACCGGCGAGATCGATATCTCTAACGCCGATAGCCTGCGCAATGCCATCGACCTGGCGCTCGAGCAGCCCACTGAGGCCGTTGAGCTCGATTTTGCCCAGGTGAGCTACATCGATTCGACGGGCATTGGCGTGCTCGTGGGCGCCGCACACCACGCGGTCGACCACGGCAAACTCTTTAGCTGCACCAATGTGCAGCCCCCGGTGATGCGCGTGGTTCAGCTGTTGGGTGTCGACCAGGAGATTTCGATCACCGCTGCATAACCTTTGCCCCCAAAAGGGCGTGCCATTTGGCATATGTTTGTGATGCGCTCGGACGTTTTGGTGTCCGGGCGCTATACTTGACCGAATGAATAGACGAGTTCCGGCCGAATGGCGCGGTGCGGGCTCGACTCACATCGAGCCTTGGAGGTATGTGTGTTTGGTATTGGAGAGGGTGAGCTCGCGATCATCGTGGTCTTCGGCTTTTTGCTGTTTGGCCCGGATAAGCTCCCACAGATGGGCCGCACAATCGGCCGTGCCATTCGTCAGTTCCGCGAGACGCAGGAAAAGATGACGGCCGTTGTTCAGTCCGAGATAATCGATCCGGTGAGCGAGGCCGCGTCGGCCCCGGTCAAGCCCAAGAAGGCTGCTGCGACCGACGACGATTCCGATGCGGACGAGGATGCCGCCGAGACGGCAGCGCCCGCCAAGAAGGAGACCTTTGCCGAGCGTCGCGCCCGTCTTGCTGCCGAGAAGGCCGCGAGCGAGGCTGCCGCCGAGGGCGAGGGTACTGCTGAGGAGTCCGAGGCCGAGGGTGCCGAGCCTGCCGCTGCCGCCGAGCCTGTCGTCGAGCCCGAGCCTGCTGCAGAGCCGGAGTCCGAGCCCGAGCCGGCAGAGCCCACGACGGCTGACCTCTACGCCCGTCGTCCCCGCAAGCGCAAGGCCGTCGTCGACCAGCTCGCTCGCGAGCTCGAGGCCGAGGACGAGGCCGTTGCCGAGGCTGCCACCGCCGATGCCCCGAAGGGAGGCGATGAGTAATGCCTATCGGACCTGCGCGCATGCCGCTCTTCGATCACCTGGGCGAGCTCCGTCGCCGCCTGACCATCGTGGTCGTGTCGGTGTTTGCCGCCGCCATCGTGCTGTATTTCGCCACGCCCGTGGTGCTCGACATCCTGGAAGACCCCATCCGCTCCTTTGTGCCGGACGGTAAGTTCTACATCACCACCACGCTCGGCGGCTTTGGCCTGCGCTTCTCGCTGGCCATCAAGATGGCCGTGGTCATGTGCACGCCCATGATCATCTGGCAGATTCTGGCATTTTTCCTGCCGGCACTGCGTCCCAACGAGCGCAAATGGGTCGTGCCCACGGTGCTCGCCTCGACGGTGCTGTTCTTCCTGGGTGCCATCTTCTGCTATTTCATCATCATCCCGGCGGGCTTTGAGTGGCTTATCGGCGAGACCTCGGCCGTCGCCACGGCGCTGCCCGACCTGGAGAACTACGTCAACATGGAGCTGCTCTTTATGATCGGCTTTGGCGTGGCGTTTGAGCTGCCGCTCATCATCTTCTACCTGTCCGTCTTCCACATCGTGTCCTACGCGGCCTTCCGCGGCGCCTGGCGCTACGTGTACGTGGGCCTGCTTGTGGGCTCGGCTGTGATTACGCCCGACGGCTCGCCCGTTACGCTGGGCCTCATGTATGGTGCCCTGCTCTCGCTCTACGAGATTTCGCTCGCCATTGCCCGCGTGGTCATTACCGCGCGCGAGGGCAAGGAGGGCTTGTTTGTGAGCCGTCTGGACCTGTTCTCGGACGATGAGGACGACGAGGAGTAAATCGGTATGCACGAGGTTGGCATTGTCAACGGCATACTCGATACAGTGATTCGCGCGGCGCGTGGGGCGGGGGCCTCGCGCGCCGTTTTGGTAACGCTGCGTATCGGGGATATGACCGAAGTTGTGCGCGAGGCGCTCGACTTTGCGTGGGAGACATTTCGCGATGAGGACCCGCTCACGCGAGGCTGCGAGCTTGCCGTGGAGGAGGTCCATCCACAAAGCGAGTGTCTGGACTGCGGCGAGGTTTTCGACCACGATCGCTTCCACTGTCGCTGTCCCCAGTGTGGTGGTGCCAACGTGCGCCTACTGCGCGGCCGCGAGCTCGATATCGCGAGTATCGAAATTGAAACCCCCGACGATTAGCCCGCTAGCCATCTGGTGATGGGGTATAAAGGGGCCAAAGTAAGGAGTGCCGAGTATGGCCGAGAAAACGATTGATATCGCGTCGCCGATTCTGTCGCGCAACGAGCGCCTGGCAGATCAGTTGCGTCAGCGATTTAAAGAGACAAACACCTATGTGATCAACGTCTTGTCGAGCCCCGGTTCGGGCAAGACCACCACGATCCTGGGCACCAACGAGCGCCTGCGCGACAAGGCCGGCCTGCGCTGTGCCGTCATCGAGGGCGATATCGCCTCGGATGTCGACGCCATCACCATGAAGGAAGCCGGCATGCCCGCCATCCAGATCAACACGGGCGGCCTGTGCCACCTCGAGGGTAACATGATCATGGAGGCCGTTGACGCGTTCGACCAGGCGGTGGGCCTTCAGAACATCGACGTCATCTTTATCGAAAACGTGGGCAACCTGGTCTGCCCGGTCGACTTTGACCTGGGCGAGAACCTGTCCATCATGATCCTCTCGGTGCCCGAGGGCGACGACAAGCCCATCAAGTACCCGGGCATCTTCCAGCACGCCGGCGCACAGCTGCTCAACAAGGTCGACGTGGCCCCGGCTTTCGATTTTGACATGGATGGGTATACTAAGACACTCGATGACCTCAATCCGCAGGCGCCGCGGTTTGCCGTGAGCGCGCGCAAGGGCGAGGGCATGGATGCCTGGTGCGATTGGCTCATCGGGCAGATCGAGCAAGCAAGGGCGTAAATCGGTCGCCATACGGGCGGGCGTAGCCGCAGAGACACGAGATAGGAGCCTCTTTTGAAGCTCATCATCGCCGAGAAAAACGACGCCGCGCGTCAGATCGCCGAGCGTCTGTCCACGGGTAAGCCCAAAAAGGACAAGGTGTACAACACCGCCATCTACCGCTTTGAGTGGAAGGGCGAGGAGTGCGTGACGATCGGCCTTGCCGGTCACATCCTTGCGCCTGATTTTTGCGACAGCGTGCTGTTCGATAAAAAGCTGGGCTGGTATTCGGTCACCGAGGACGGCGAGATACTGCCGGCCGACATGCCCGATGGCCTGGCGCGTCCGCCCTATGACACCAAGCGTAAGCCGTTCCTTGCCGATGGCATCTCCATTAAGGGCTGGAAGCTCGAGAGTCTGCCTTACCTCACCTGGGCGCCCGTCATTAAGTTGCCGGCTGAGAAAGAGCTCATTCGCTCGCTTAAGAACCTCGCCAAAAAGTCCGACAGCGTCATCATTGCCACGGACTTCGATCGCGAGGGCGAGCTGATCGGTTCGGACGCCCTCAACAAGGTGCGCGAGGTGGCGCCCGACTTGCCGGTCGCCCGCGCCCAGTATTCTTCGTTTACCAAGGCCGAGATCACGCAGGCCTTCGATAACCTTGTCTCGCTCGACCAGAACCTGGCCGACGCCGGCGAGAGCCGTCAGCACATCGACCTCATTTGGGGTGCGGTGCTCACGCGCTACCTGACGCTCGCCAAGTTTGGCGGCTTTGGCAACGTGCGTTCCGCCGGCCGCGTGCAGACGCCGACGCTTGCCCTGGTGGTCGAGCGCGAGCGCGAGCGCATGGCGTTTGTGCCCGAGGACTATTGGCAGATCCGCGGCATGGGCGCCGCACAGGGTACTGCCGAGGACGACCGATTTAAGATTGCGCACAAGACGGCACGCTTTACCGACAAGGATGCTGCTGAGACGGCGTACGGCCATGTTGACGGCGTCGCGACGGCAACCGTCGCCGCGGTGACCAAGCGCTCGCGCAAGCAGCAGCCGCCCACGCCGTTTGCGACCACCTCGCTGCAGGCTGCCGCCGCAGCCGAGGGCATCTCGCCTGCGCGTACCATGCGTATCGCCGAGTCCCTCTACATGGCGGGCCTCATCAGCTACCCGCGTGTCGACAACACCGTGTATCCCGCGACGCTCGATTTGGGCGCCGTGGTGAGTGACCTGGCAAAGATCAACCCGGCGCTGGCGCCCGTGTGCAAAAAGGTACTCGCTGGTCCCATGAAGCCCACGCGCGGTAAAGTCGAGACCACCGACCACCCGCCTATCTACCCCACGGGCGAGGGCGATCCGTCCACGCTCGACGGCGGCCAGCGCAAGCTCTACGACCTCATCGCCCGTCGCTTCCTGGCGACGCTTATGGGTCCCGCGACCATCGAGAACACCAAGCTCGAGCTCGACGTGAACGGTGAGCCGTTCGTGGCTTCGGGCGATGTGCTCGTGACTCCGGGCTTCCGCGAGGCGTATCCGTATGGACTTAAGCGCGACGAGCAGATGCCGCCGCTGGAGCAGGGCGATACGGTCGACGTGTTCGACATTAAACTCGAGGCCAAGCAGACCGAGCCGCCCGCGCGCTACAGCCAGGGCAAGCTTGTGCAGGAGATGGAAAAGCGCGGCCTGGGCACCAAGTCCACGCGCGCGAGCATCATCGAGCGCCTATATGCCGTGCGCTATCTCAAAAACGATCCCGTGGAGCCGAGCCAGCTGGGCATTGCCATCATCGACGCGCTGACGCAGTTTGCCCCGCGCATCACGAGCCCCGATATGACCAGCGAGCTCGATGGCGATATGACCCGTGTGGAGCGCGGCGAGGATACCGAAGAGCATGTCGTGACGCACTCGCGCGCGCTGCTGGCTGGCGTGCTCGATGAGCTGCTCAAGCACACGCAGGAGCTGGGCGACGCCATCAGCGACGCCGTCACGGCCGATGCGCGCGTGGGCGCCTGCCCCAAGTGCGGCAAGGACCTGGTTATGAAGACGAGCGCCAAGACCCGTGGCAGCTTCATTGGCTGCATGGGCTGGCCCGACTGCGACGTGACCTATCCGGTGCCGAGCGGCGTCAAGGTGAGCCCGCTCGAGGGCGAGGCAGCCGTGTGCCCCGAGTGCGGCGCGCCGCGCATTAAGTGCCAGCCGTTCCGCCAGAAGGCCTTTGAGATTTGCGTGAACCCCACGTGCCCCACCAACTACGAGCCTGACCTTAAGGTGGGCGAGTGCAAGGTGTGCGCCGAGGCCGGACGCCATGGCGACCTGATCGCGCACAAGAGCGAGAAGAGCGGCAAGCGCTTTATCCGCTGCACCAACTACGATGACTGCGGCGTGAGCTATCCTCTGCCGGCGCGCGGTAAGCTCGAGGCGACGGGTGAGACCTGCCCCGAGTGCGGCGCCCCCATCGTGGTGGTCAACACGGCGCGCGGCCCGTGGCGCATCTGCGTGAACATGGACTGCCCGACCAAGGAGAAGAAGCCCACCCGCGGTCGCAAGACCACGACCAAGGCGAGCACGGCCAAGAAGACGACGGCGGCAAAGAAGACTGCTGCCAAGAAGACGACCGCCAAAAAGACGACGGCCAAGAAGTCGACTACCAAAAAGACCGCTGCCGACAAGTAGCCGCACGGTCGAAACATCACCTAAAACAAAAACGAGCGAGGACCTCAAAATCCTCGCTCGTTTTTTATCCGGCAGTTAGGGACGTTCCTTTTCTGCCGGCAGTTTAGGAACGTCCCTTACTGCCGGCTCGGGAACGACAGAGCGCTAGTTCACCTCGACAGGCTTGGCGCTGGGATAGCGCTCCTCAAAATCTAGGCGGTACTTATTGTCATTGGTGCCCGCCACGTTGTCGCGCGACAGCGGCGCCACGATCTCATTCTTGTGGTCCTCAGGCTTGGCGTATTTCAGGCTGATCTCCCAGGCATCACAGATTGCGTCAATGCGGTGATCCAGGTCGTCGTACAGGGCGATGATGTCCTTCCAGGAGTTGTAGTTCTTGGAGCTCGTCGGGACGTCCAGGTCCTCGACGATGTCGTAATACTGCTCGATGGTGTCCTCTGTGCGCTCGGCGACGTCGGCGAGATTTTGGCGGGTGGTTCGATCCTCTTCCAGATAGCTGCCGTTGAAGTTCTGCGCGCAGCCACGGACGTAGTTGTCGAGGTCTTCTAGCAAGTCGTAGTATTCGCTCAGTCGGCGGTAGAGGTTCTGCTCGGAGAGTGTTGCTTCGCCGCCATCCTCGTCGTCATCGTCATCATCGTCGTACAGGCTGTTGGGATCGCCGAGAGGCTTTAGGTCATCGTCGTCGACGTCATGGTGCAGCTTAGCTACCTCGGCAGACGTCTGCGTGGCGGCGTTGTCGAAAGGCTTGATCACAAAGAAAACGACCAGGGCGATGATGATCGCCACCAGCACAACGATAACGGCGATAAGCGGCCCGGTGCCGCTCTTTTTGGGAGCGGGGGTCTGTGGCGAAGCGGGCGCGTATGCGGGAGCCGGCTGCTGTTGGGGCGAGTCGCTCGCGACGGGTATGCGCTGCGTGGTCTCGACGGCCGCGGGGCCTGCGGCGGGGTCGGGGCGATAGGCGAGGGGGTCGTCCGCCTTGACTTGCGGCGTATCAAGGGAGCCGGTCTGCTCAAAAGCGGGCTGGCTATCGCTCGCGGTTGTTTGCTCAACAGGTGCACCGCACGAGGTGCAGAACTTGGCATTATCTGCAAGAAGCTTGCCGCACGAGGCGCAATACCGAGACATTGCCACTCCTTTCGCCACATTTCAATGCAATACGACGATTATACCCAGCGTCCAAAATTCCCCATCATAAGTTGCGGTGAAATAGGGACTGTTTGGCGGTCTCAGAGCTTCAATCAGTCCCTATTTCACCGCAACTTCGGGGATGCCTCGATGGCTAGGTTGTGGGGGTCATTGGGGACGTTCTTAAACGACTAGTCATTCAAGAACGTCCCCAATGACTAGGTGGGGTTTGGGACGCGCCTGCCCCTGGGGTATCATGGCTTGGTTGATATATCTGCATTTACGCGCCTTGTAGGAAGGGGCTGCGCCCATGGCTTTTGAGCCCGCTCAACATAGCTTTATCACGCTCGAGGGCGTCGATGGCGCCGGTAAATCTACGCAGGCGCGCCTGCTTGCCCGCGCGCTCGACCTTGCCGGCTACCAGGTTGTGAGCCTGCGCGAGCCGGGCGGTACCGCCATCAGCGAAAAGATCCGTGCTCTGCTGCTCGACCCCGCCAATACGGCGATGGGCGACACCTGCGAGCTGCTGCTCTACGAGGCCGCGCGCGCCCAGCTAGTGCACGAGGTTATCGCGCCCGCCCTTGCGGCCGGCAAGGTGGTCCTGTGCGACCGCTTCTACGATTCCACGACCTGCTACCAGGCGTTTGCCGACGGCCTCGACCGTCAGATGGTGCGCGATGCCAACAACCTGGCTGTCGCCGGTACGCATCCGGCGCTCACGCTCGTCTATCACATCACGCCCGAGCAGGCGGCGCTGCGCATGGCCGCCCGTGGTGCGGCCGACCGCATGGAGGCCAAGGGCATGGCCTTCCAAGAGCGTGTCTACCAGGGATTTTGCGCCATCGCCGCCGAGGAACCAAACCGCGTAAAGCTCATCGACGCGACCGCGTCCATTGAGGACGTCTTCGCGCAGACGGTCGAGCAGGTTCGCGCCTGCGGCCTCGACATTTCTCAGGACGCCGTCGCCGCCGCGCTTGCCAAGGAGGCCGAGTAACATGACCCCCGCTCAGGCAAGCCTGCTGGCCAAGCTCGACACCCAACAGCGCGTGCGCGACTTTTTGACCAATGCCGTCGCCAGCGGTCGCGCATCGCACGCCTACCTGTTTTTGGGCGCGCCCGGCGCGGGCAAGCTCGACGCCGCGTGGGCGCTCGCCCAAGCCTTTCTGTGCGAGCAGGATGGCTGCGGCTCATGCGATAGCTGCGTGCGCGTCGCCCGCCATACGCACCCCGACGTGCACTATTACACGCCCGAGAGCGCCACGGGCTACCTCATCGCCCAGACCCGCGAGCTGCTCGACGACGTGCCTCTGGCGCCCATCCGTGCCAAGGCCAAGGTCTACATCATCGACCGTGCCGAGCAGCTGCGCGCCAACACCGCCAACGCACTGCTCAAAACACTCGAGGAGCCGTCCGAGGGCGTTATGTTTATCTTGCTGGGCACCTCGGCAGACGTGATGTTGCCCACCATCGTGAGCCGCTGCCAGTGCGTGCCGTTTCGGCTGGTGTCGCCCGCCGTCGCCGTGCAGGCCGTGAGCCGCGCCACCGGTCAGGACCCTGTGCGTTGCCGCATGGCCGTCGCCGTAGCGGGAAGCCCCACGCGTGGCATCGAGTTCCTCAAGAGCGCCGAGCGCCAGGACGCCCGCCGTCAGATGGTTCGCGCCATCGATTCGCTCATCGCCGCCGACGAGGCCGACGTGCTCAGCCGCGCCAAGTCGCTCATCGTCGCCGTTAAGGCGCCGCTCGCCGAGGTCAAGTCCACGCAGGAAAAGGTGCTCGAGCAAAACGCCGACTACCTGTCGCGTGGAGCATTGAAGCAGCTTGAGGACCGCAACAAGCGCGAACTCAACGCGCGCGAGCGTTCGGGTATCATGGAAGCGCTGGCGAGCGCGCGGACGCTCATGCGCGATGTGCTGCTGACGCTTCAGGACGAGGCAGCCGACGTGGTGAACGAAGACGTGCGCGACACGATCGGTCGGCTTGCCGCCGCGACCAATGTTGCGGGTGCCACCCAGGCGCTCGAGGCAGTCGCGACCGCCGAGCGCAACATCGCCAGAAACGTTACTCCCCAGCTGGCCATCGAGGTCATGCTGTTCGACATCAGGAAGGCACTGAAATGCCGTTAGTCGTACCCGTTAAGTTTACCTACGCCTCGCGCGACCTGTGGTTCGATCCGCAGGATCTGGATATCCTCGAGGCCGATTATGCCATTTGCTCCACTGAGCGCGGAACCGAGATCGGCCTGGTCACGGCCGATCCCTTCGAGGTGCCGCAAGACGAGATCGGTCAGCCGCTCAAGCCCGTGCTGCGCGTGGCGAGCGACATCGACCTGCAGCTTGCCGACGACCTGGCCATCCAAGGCGACGAGGCGATGGTCGACTTCCGCCGCCTGGTCAAGGAGCTCGACCTCGAGATGAAGCCGGTCGGCGTCGAGTACCTGTTTGGCGGCGAGAAGGCCGTGTTCTACTTTGCGGCTGAGGAGCGCGTCGATTTTCGCCAGCTCGTCAAGGACCTGTCCTCGACGCTGCACATTCGCGTCGACATGCGCCAGATCGGCGTGCGCGACGAGACCCGCCTGGTGGGTGGCTACGCCCAGTGCGGACAGGAGCTCTGCTGCACGCGCTTTGGCGGACAGTTTGAACCCGTCTCGATTCGCATGGCAAAAGAGCAAGACCTGCCGCTCAATTCCTCCAAGATCAGCGGCGTGTGCGGTCGTCTGATGTGCTGCCTGCGCTACGAGTTCGAGGCCTACAAGGACTTTAAGAGCCGTGCGCCCAAAAAGAAGACGCTCATCGATACGCCGCTCGGCAAGGCGCGTATTCAGGAATATGACACGCCGCGTGAGCAGCTGGTGCTGCGCCTAGAGAACGGCAAAGTCTTTAAGGTCAACCTGGCCGATATGACGTGCTCGGAGGGCTGCAAAAAGAAGGCCGCCGAACAGGGCTGCAACTGCCGCCCCGACTGCGTGACGCGCGACGTGCTCGAGCGCATTGAGTCGCCCGAGATGCGTCTGGCGCTCATGGAGCTCGATCGCGAAAACGGCGTCGATGTGGGCGATGGCCTGTCGAGTGCCGACCGTCTGGCCGGCACGTCGATGCCCAAGCGCCGTCGTCGCGATGCTGAATCCGATGCTCGCGCCGGTCAGGGTCAGGGCGAGGGCCGTGGCCGCGGAAAGGGCCGCGGTAAGGCCGAGACACCCGAGGCCGAGGGGGCGGCCGATGGCCGTCGCCGTCGCAAGCGCGCGGGCTCGGGCGATGCTACCGAGGTTGCAGCCGCGGGCAAGAACGCCTCTCGCGAGCGCGAGGTTCAGCAGCCCCAGCAGCAGAATCGCGGCGGCGGCATGAACCCCACACGTCGCCGCCGCCGTCATCTGTCGAGCGAGGAGCGCGAGGACGCCTTCCGCGCCGCAGCTGCTCGCGAGGCCGGTGCCGCTTCCAAGGGCGCCTCGGCCTCCGATGCGCCTGTCGACAAGGGCGGCAAGTCACGTGGCGAGGAGGAGCGCGCGCCGCGTCCGCGCCGTCGCCATTCCTCGGGCGCGCAGCAGAAGCCCTCAGTGCCCTCCGTGGCCGATCAGGTCTCGGATGGCGAGGTCAAGGTCACGCGCCGTCGTCCCGGAGATGGCGGGGGAGCGGCTGCCAAGGCTTCGCGTGGCGCCGCTCGCGACGAGCGCGAGCCGCGCGAGGATCGCGGTGGCGAGGGCTCGGCCGACCAGGGTCAAAAGCGCCGTCGCCGTCGCCGTTCCCGCAAGCCGCGCCAGGATGGTGGCGAGGGCTCGACCCCGTCTTCGCCCGCACCACAACCGCCCGCCGGCGAATAACGCCCGCGAGCGGATTTAGCCCGCCTTGCCCCGAGCGCATCTGGGTATCATAGCGCCGAATCAACAACCCTCCCTGCGACCGAGCGTAGGGAGGGTTGTGTCTTGAAGAGCCATCTGAACATATTGAGCCGTCTGCAGGGTGCCGGTGCCCTACCGTTTGCGGACGAATTGCTACCGTTTGCCGAGCGGGTGGCACACGAGGCGCTCGAGGCATTGTCGCCAACACGATGTGCCGGCTGCGAGCGCGCCGGTGCGCTTATTTGCCAAGACTGTCTGGCTGCGCTCACGCTCATCGACCCGTGTCATAGCTGCACCCGATGCGGCGCCCCGTTTGGGGATTTGCTGTGCACTGAGTGTTCGGTCGAGGGCACGTCCTCGGCAATGGCGGAGGCGCTCGACCGCTGCCTGGCGTGCGCCGTCTATGCGCATCCGCTGCCGCGCATCATTAAAGCGTACAAGGATGCGGGCGAGCAACGTCTGGCTCCGTATCTGGCGGAGCTGCTCTACGACACCGCCCTGCATGCCCAGGTCGTAGCGCCCGATCGCTACGGAGGTGTGCTGTCCGGTGCGGATGCGGTGGTGTTTGTGCCTGCGACGGCGGCAGCGTTTCGGCGGCGTGGTTTTGATCATATGGAGGCTATTGCGCGCCCATTTTGCGAGCTGTCGGGTGTTCCCCTGCTCGATGCTCTCGTCAAGTACGGGCATGGCGACCAGCGTGAACTCGGTCGTGAAGAACGCCGTGAACGCGCCCGAGGCATGTATGATACCGTTGAGGACGTGCAGGGCAAGCGCCTGCTGCTTATCGACGACGTTATCACCACGGGCGCGACGATGGCCGCGGCTTCGGCGGAACTCAAGCGCGCCGGCGCCGCAGCGGTCGATGGCCTCGCTATCGCACGCGTTTGGTAGGGGTGGTTTTGTGTCAGTAAAGATTGAGCGGCGCAACGAGCCGACAGGCGAACAGCTAGCGGCTTCCGTAATCCTAACAGGCGCCTCGGCGCTACGCATGATGCGCGCCGAGCGTCGGCAGATGGGCTACATAAGCTGGAAGGACCTCGATCCCGATGAAGAGCGCCGTGTGCTGCGCACGTCGTCGCCCTCGACCGAGGACATCTATCTTCCCGACTTGGTGCGGATTGGGGCCGCAAGCGGCGAGGTGCAAGAGGATTTGTGCTTGCTGGTAGGGTCTGCAGTGCAGCGCCGCCGCATTCTTGGCGTGAGCTGGTCCGTATGCTCCGGGTTGCCCGCCGGCTCGATTCTAGAGGTGGAACCGGGGGTGTACAGTCTATCTCCCGAGGCCCTTTGTGTTGTCGTCGCCCGCGAGGTCGGCTGCATCCAGGCATTTGCCCTGGCCCAGGAGCTGTGCTCTAAGATTTCGCTGAGTGATCGCGGGAAGTATCTGCCTCCTTACACCTCGCCTGTCGTGAACAAATTGGCAAAGGACAAAGACCAGCCGCCAGATGTCGGTTACTTTGAGGTCGAGCCCGTGCTGACACCCGATCGCCTAGTGGATTACCTTGCGGCGTGCAAAGGAAGCACGGCCAAACGGTTGCTGCGCCTGTGTCCCTACCTGTCAGAAAACCTGCTGTCGCCCATGGAGTGCATCATGCTCGCTCTGTTTTCGCTTCCGTTTTCCTATGGCGGATTTGCCTGCGGTCCTTTTAAGACCGACTACAAGATCGAGTTCGATGACCGCGCGCAGGCAATCTCGGGGATGTCGCACGCAGTTTGCGATGCGTATCAGGAAACAGCCCGGTTTGACCTGGAATACAACGGTGAGCTGGGCCATTCCTCCCGGAGGGGACGTATCCATGATGAAAAACGCAACACGGGCTTGATTACTATGGGAATCGAGGTCGCGACGGTCAATAACGAGATGCTCTGCGACATGGAGGAAATGGAGGCGCTCGCATGGCGCATGCACCAGCGTATGCGAAAGCGGTACCGGAATCGTGTCGATGCCCGCAGGAAAAAGCAAGAGGCGCTGCTTAACACGCTGCGGGCGTGTTTTGGGCTTAAACCCGCCTAACAATGCTCTGAAACAGGGGGTTTGATATATGCTCTGGCCAAAATATAGCAAATATGAGTACTGCTACAAATTCAGTAACAGAAAAATCAGGGATTTTGGGACTGGAAGATGGGGTAAATTAGAAAGATATTAAACAAATGTAGAATATCCTGGCATCAATCTGACGTTATAGAGCGTGAAAACAGCTTGCAGAGCCAAAAACTCCTGCTACTAAATTGGTAACAGTACTCATATTTGCTATTTTTTGGCCACGGCGCCCTAAGACGGGTGTGTTGGGGCTTTCCATAGGGGAGCGACGGGCTCAATCAGAGCACGTGCGGCCCGTCCTGACCTGCGAAATCTGTACTCGCGATGCGAATAACGCCCCTAACCTTAAACTTTAGCTTGAACTTAGCTATAATGCGCTTCGTTCCTACCAGGCTGTGGTTGCGGACGGACGAAATGCCCGTCCTAGTCCAAGACAGACGCGGTCAAAGGGATCCACGTAAGCGACCGCGTGCGCGCGGCGCGATCATGGCGCGTCCTAGATGTAAGCCGCACCGTCCGTTCTACTTTCTTTGGGGCAATACCGCCTCGCGGGCGAGCGGGCCAGTCGTGAAGGTGGCTGCGGCCTCCCGAGCAAACACCCCGGTGCGCAAGTGTGGGGTCAAATACCAGGTCAGCTGGTGGGAACAACCTGATATTCCGCGCAACGCACGGATCGTATACGACACAGAAGGCAGGGTAGTGGACATGGTGAGGGGCAGCTTGATGCACGCGGCTCGGTTAGGTGCTGGGACCGCAGCGGTCATCGCCGTTTTGGGCCTGAGCGGATGCGCGTTCAACCCGCTGTCTACGTTCACGACTCCCACGATCGACCAGATCGAGTACGAGACCGTCACGCCGGCGGTGTCGGACGATGCCCTGGTCACTCCCGGAACCCTGACGGTCGCCCTCGATACTTCCGATGCGCCGCAGGCAATGCAGGGCGCCGACGGCGAGCTCACGGGATATGCGGTCGACGCCGCCCGCGCCCTCGCAAGCCGCATGGGCCTTAAGGTCGCCTTTGTCGATGCGTCCTCGGCAGGTTCCGCGCTCGGCGACAAAAAGGCTGATATCTTTATCGGCGAGATCAACTCCACAGACGGGGACGTTAGCTCGCTCGGCACCTGCCTGTACGATGCCGCTTCTGTGTTCGGTAAAACCAGCGATGGTGGGTCGCTAAGCGTTTCCACCGATACCCTTAACACGTCTACCCTGGGTGTCCAGATGTCCTCGGCCTCGCAGGAGGCGCTTGCCAAGCAGAGCATTACCGCCAACCAAAAGACCTACTCCAACATCAACGAGTGCTTTGAGGCGCTCGAGTCCGGCGAGGTCGACTATGTGATCTGCGACTCCACGGCTGGCGGCTACCTTGCACGCCTGATGAGCGAGGTCTCCTATGTCGGTGCGCTTGAGGCGCCCTCGACGCTTGGTGTTGCGGGCCTCTCGTCCAATGACGAACTGTGCCGTGCCGTGAGCGATGCCCTCGACGACATCACGGTCGACGGCACGCTCGAGGCAGTTCACTGCGTCTGGTATGGCAGGATGCCCTACGACCTCACCACTAAGACGGTTTCGGGCGCTAACGTGCAGCCGGGCGACTCTGAGTCCAGTGAGACCACGTCCTCCGGCAGCGAGTCCTCCGATTCCGGCAATGAGACCGCATCCTCCGAGGACAAATCGTCCAGCCAGGAAGGCACTATCACTGACGACGACATTAACAAACTCAATAGCTAGTTATTGCTAGGGGTGGTGTCTCCTATACGTTGGAAAGGACACCTCTTCACGGTTTCAACACGCACTGCCGGGCTTCCCCAATAGGGGAGCCCGGCTTTTTCATCCCTATAAAACCAGCAGGTCAAAGCCAATTTTCGGGACCAAATACAAATCTGTCGGCTCCCTCCTATAGCGCACTTTGCCATGGAAAAGTACGAGACTTCGGTATGCGGTATCAAGCAATCGTTATTCGGGTCTTTAGGAATCCGCGTGATTAAATGCACGGCAATGGGTACATAGCCAGTACAGTAAGTCCCCGAGGCAGATTGGAGCCACGTATGGATATCAAGGTTTCTGGACGCAAGACGACGGTAACCGATGCTCTGCGTGCGCATGTGGATGAGAAGATCGGCGAGGCGCTCAAGGTTTTCGATATCGAGCCCATGACGGTCGACGTTGTACTTCGCTATGAGAAGAACCCCTCGAACCCCAACCCGGCAATCGTCGAGGTTACGGTTCGTGCCCGCGGTTCGGTGATTCGCGTTGCCGAGCACGGTGCAGATATGTACACCGCCATCGACCTCTCCGCCGATAAGGTCACCCGCCAGCTGCGCAAGTTCAAGACCAAGGTCGTGGACAACCGCCAGGGCGGTGCCAGCGCCGCGGATGTCGCGCCGGTCGAGCGCGTCGAGGATCTGGCCGACCTGCTGCTGCCCGAGGAGGAGGACGACCTGCTCGTCCGCGAGAAGGTTATCGACGTCACCCCGATGACCGAGGAGCAGGCGCTGGTGCAGACCGATCTGCTCGGCCACGACTTCTATGTGTTCGAGAACGCGACGACCGGCCTTATCAATGTGGTGTATCACCGTAAGAATGGTGGATATGGCATCATCAAGCCCCGTATCGAAACACTTGACGAGTAAAATACGTTAACTTGCATGAGTTAACGGTTGGCGGCCATCCCATGCGGGTGGCCGCCTTTTTACGTAAGGAGTCGCTTTGATGGACAAGGCCGCATCCGCCGGTCATTCGGACCGTTGCCGCATCGTCGTCGATACCTGCTGCGACTTTAGCCCCGAGGTCGCCGCGAACCTCGATGTCGATATCCTGGGTTTCCCCTTCATTATCGATGGCGAAGAGCGCACGGATGACATCTGGTCGAGCATCACACCCAAGGAGTTCTACGACCGGATGCGCGCCGGTGCCCGCGTGTCCACCTCGGCTGTGTCGCTCGGTCGCTATATCGAGTTCTTTACCGAGTGCGCCAAAGAGGGCACGCCCACGGTCTACCTGTGCTTTACCTCGGCGCTGTCGTCGAGCTACAACTCCGCGTGCCAGGCGGCAGATGCCGTGCGCGCCGAGTATCCCGATTTTGAGCTTTACGTGGTCGACAACGCTCTGCCCTGTGCGACCGGCGCGCTCTTGGCGCTCGAGGCCGTGCGCCAGCGTTCGGCGGGACTGACCGCCAAGCAGCTGGTCGATTGGGCAAACGAGGCAAAGACCTACGTCCACGGCTACTTTACGCTCGAGAGCTTCGACGCACTGGCTGCCGGCGGCCGCATTCCGCCCGCGGCAGCGCAGCTCACGGCAAAGCTCGATGTCAAGCCCGAGCTCTCCTACGACCTGGCCGGCTCGCTGTCGCTGATCGGCGTCAACCGCGGCCGCAAGAAGGCACTCAAGTCCATCCTCAAGTCGTTCCGCGAGAACTACGTGCCCGACCGCACCATGCCCATCGCCATCATGACGGCCGATGCCGAAAAGGACGGCGACTGGCTCGAAGCCGCCATCCGCAAGGAGGAGGGCTGCGCCGACGTCACGATCATTCGCGGCTCCGTGGGTCCCACCATCGGCTCGCACGTGGGCCCCGGCATGGTGGGCTGCGCGTTTTGGGGTAAGAACCGCGCCGACAAGGCGTCGCTTTCCGACCGTATCGCCCGCCGCGTGCGCGGTCAGTAGGCAAGCGCTGCGTCCGTTATCGCCCTCGACTCACAGCCCAAACGCTGGCACCGAGTATTCAACCTGGTAACAACACCCAACCCAAAAGGAAAGGTTTCATGGCAAACAAGCTCTCCGTCGCATTTATCGGCACCGGAATCATGGGTGCCCCCATCGCCGGCCACATCCTGGATGCCGGCTATCCCGTCACGGTTAACAACCGCACCAAGTCCAAGGCTGCCGCGCTTATCGAGCGCGGTGCCGCTTGGGCCGATACGCCGGCCGATGCCGTGGTTAACGCCGATGTCGTCTTTACCATGGTGGGCTATCCCTCCGAGGTCGAGGAGCTCTACCTGGCGGGCGACGGCCTGCTCGCGTGCACTAAGCCCGGCGCGGTCCTGATCGACCTCACCACGAGCTCGCCCGAGCTGGCGCGCGACATTGCCGAGGCCGCCCAGGTCTCCGGCCGCATGGCGTTTGACTGCCCCGTCACCGGCGGCGAGTCGGGTGCTATCGCCGGCACGCTTACGGCTATCGTGGGCGCCACCGAGAACGACATCGCGCCGGTCCGCGACATCCTTGCCACCTTCGCGGCCAACATCTGCTGCTTCGACGGCGCCGGCAAGGGCCAGGCTGCCAAGCTCGCCAACCAGGTGTCGCTGGGCGCCTGCATGGTCGGCATGGCAGACGCCATGGCATTTGCCGAGCTGAGCGGCCTTGACCTGGAGAAGACCCGCCAGATGATCCTGGGCGGTACCGGCAAGTCCGGCGCCATGGAGAGCCTGGCTCCCAAGGCGCTCGACGGCGACTACAAGCCCGGCTTTATGGTCGAGCACTTCATTAAGGACCTGCGCTTGGCGCTCGCCTATGCCGACGATCGTGAGCTTGCGCTGCCCGGCGCCGACGTGGCCTTTACGCTCTACGACATGCTCGACGCCATCGGTGGCGCCAAGCTGGGCACCCAGGCCATCACGGTCCTCTACAAGGAGGAGGCCGACGCCATCGCCGCCGGTCTGGACTGGTCGCAGTATCGTCCCGAGGAGCACGGTGCTCACGAGGACGGCTGCGGTTGCGGCGAGCATGGCGACGACCACGAGTGCTGCTGCGGCCACCATCACGGGGAGTAGCGCCCATGAGCTGGACGTTCGTGGTGCTTGCGCTGGTGCTCTTTCTCTTTGCGATCTACATCGGCTTTTTGTGCGGCCAGTGGGCTTGCGAAAAGCGCGTCATCACCAAGCGCGACTACTGGATCGCCAATTTTGCAGGTGCGGCGGCGGTCGTCCTGCTAACCTGGGTGTTTTCGCTGTTCCCGCTGGTGCAGTTTGCGCCGATCGGCTGGCTCGGCGGCTTTATCGCCGGCCTTAAGATGAGCTTTGGCGAGTCCGTCGGCCCGTGGCGCAAGCATGACGAGGTCTTTAACGTCAACAAGGCTCACCGCGCCGCTGCCGACTCGGGCGATGCCGAGGAACGCCGCCGCGCGCGTCGCAATGGCGCAGCCGACCGACAGCTCATCTCGGTCACCGATGACAGCAAGGGTGCTGGCAAGCACGCTAAGAAATAGTAAGAAGAGGTAACTATGGCAGAAAACAAGGAAGAACAGCTCACCGATGAGGAGCTGGCACAGCTTCAGCTGGCAGAGGAGAACGAGAACGCCGTCGACCGTCTGGTCAAGGAGCTCGGCTGCCCCACGCGCCGTATCCGCCAGTTTGCCGCCCGCGTGCTGCACCTGCTGGCCGAGCGCGATCCGCAGCGCGTCGTGCCCTGCGTGCCCGCGCTGATCGAGGCACTTGACCGCCCCGAGGCTCAGACCCGCTGGGAGGCCCTCGATGCCCTTGCGGTGCTCGCCACCACCTGCCCCGAGCAGCTGGGCGATGCCTTTGAGGGCGCCGAGACCGCGCTGTTCGACGAGATTTCCTCCACGCTGCGCTATGCCGCCTTCCGCCTGCTGTGCGTGTGGGGCGCCACGAGCGTCGAGCGTTCGCGCGAGGCTTGGCCGATCCTGGACGAGGCCATCCAGTGCTACCACGGCGACCTCGAGTATCGCGACATGCTCGGTTGCCTGTATGAGTTTGGCCAGGGTGAGATTGACGCCGAGGTCGCCGAGAAGCTCGCGCTGCGCCTTAAGTTCGACGCCGAGAATGGCAAGGGCAGCTATCTCAAGGCCCGTTCGAGCGAGATTTGCGAAATGCTTGTTAAACGTTTTGGCCTGGATCTCTCCAAAAAGAAGAAGCGTGCTAGCGTTAAAAAATCTGACGACGCCGAAGACGAGGAGTAACAGATTATGGCGCACGATGTAGTCCTGATTCCCGGTGACGGTATCGGTCCCGAGATTACGCAGGCCATGCGCCGCGTGGTCGAGGCCACCGGTGTCCAGATCAACTGGAACGTCCAGGAGGCCGGCGCCGGCGTCATGGACGAGTTTGGCACGCCGCTGCCCCAGCATGTGCTCGATGCGGTCGCCGAGACCAAGGTTGCCATCAAGGGCCCCATCACCACGCCGGTCGGCACGGGCTTCCGCAGCGTTAACGTCGCCCTGCGCAAGCATTTCGACCTGTACGCCTGCGTGCGCCCCTGTCTGTCGCAGCCGGGCGACGGCTCGCGCTTCCGCGACGTTGACCTGGTCATCGTGCGCGAGAACACCGAGGACCTCTACGCCGGCATCGAGTTCGATGAGGGCGCTGCCGAGGTCGAGGAGCTCTCGCAGCTTGTCGAGCGCTCGGGTCAGAAGACCTTCGCCGCAGATTCCGCCATTTCGATCAAGCCCATCTCCATCGCCAAGAGCCGCCGCATTGTGGAGTATGCCTTTGAGTATGCCCGCCGCTGCGGCCGCAAAAAGGTGACGGCCGTGCATAAGGCCAACATCATGAAGGCGACCGATGGCCTGTTCCTGCGCGTTGCGCGCGAGGTGGCCGCCAACTATCCCGATATCGAGTTCAACGACAAGATTGTCGACGCCACCTGCATGGGCCTGGTCCAGAACCCCAACGACTTCGATGTCCTGGTGCTGCCCAACCTGTACGGCGACATCGTGAGCGACCTGTGCGCCGGCCTGGTGGGCGGCCTAGGGATGGCCCCCGGCTCCAACATCGGTGCCGACTGCGCCATCTTCGAGGCGACGCACGGCTCCGCGCCCGATATCGCTGGCCAGGATATCGCCAACCCCACGGCCGAGATTCTGTCTGCGGCTATGATGCTCGATCACCTGGGCGAGAACGACGCGGCCAATCGCATTCGCGCCGCCGTTTCTGCCACGCTCGACGAGGGTGAGCAGGTTACCGGCGACGTTCGTCGTGCCCAGACCGGCTCCGTTGAGGGCGCTGTGGGCACGCAGGCCTTTGCCGATGCCGTTATCGCGCACCTGGCCTAAGGCATGCAGACTGCAAACGCCTAAATAGTACTTAAGTGTTTGCGTATAACCTGAGAATCAATACGCCCGGCGCTCTGTCGGGCGTATTCTATTGCGGACTATGTTTCCTAACAAGGAGTAACTGATATGGGTCTGATTCAAAAGAAGGACGAGAAGGACGAGATCGACGGCATCCAGATCATCGAGCGCGGCGAAGGCCCCGACGGTGATGAGGACGAGAAGATCGATCTGGTCGCCGGTACGTCTGCCGAGCACATTGCTGCCGGCACGACTGCCGAGGAGGAGGACGCCCGCCTGGAGGCTCAGATTGCCGCGGATGCCGCTGACGAGAATCTGATGCCCGAGGAGCAGGACGAGGACGACGACTCCGACGAAGACGACCATACATCCAAGCACAAGAAGACGATGATTGCCGCCTTTGTGGTCGCTATCGTGATCGCTGCGGTGGTCGGCTTCTTTATCGGCAACGGTGGTTTTGGCGGCAAGGGTGTTGGCTCGGCGACCCTCACCGAGGACCAGCTCGATTCGACCGTGGCAAGCTATAGCTACAACGGCAAGAAGAGCGACATCACCGCGCGTGAGGCCATCGAGAGCCAGTACAGCCTCGACACCGTCAAGGATAGTGACGGCAACTATACTGCTCCTTCTGCCGACGTCATCCTGTCCTACGTGCGCAACAAGATCCTGCTCGATGCTGCCGCGGACGAGGGCATTACCGTTTCTTCCAAGGAAATGAAGAAGTACGCCGAGGATTCCATCGGCACCTCCGACTACAAGACCATGGCCACGCAGTATGGCGTGTCCAAGGACCAGGCCAAGCAGATCGTCCGTCAGTCCGCGACGCTGCAGAAGCTCTACAAGAAGAAGGTGGGCGATAGCTCCGCAAGTATGCCGACCGCCCCGACCGAGCCTTCTGACGGCAACGAGGAGACCGCGAGCAAGGACTACGCCGATTACATCATCAACCTTGCCGGCGACGAGTGGGATAGCGAAAAGGGTACCTGGAAGGACGCCGATAGCACCTACGCTAAGGCCTTCGCTGACGATGCCTTTACGGCCGATAGCGCTACCTATAAGCAGGCCATGACCGCCTATTACACCGCCTACCAGCAGTATTCCTCGCAGGCTTCGAGCGCCAGCTCCAAGTGGACCGAGTATGCTAACGGCCTCTACGCCAAGGCCAACATCAGCGTCTACGGCCTGTTTGCGTAAAGAGTTGCACGGCTCATCGAGCATCTAGCCGATAGACAGCAAATAGCCCGCCAGTACGGAAGTCGTTCTGGCGGGCTATTTGCGTTGAGAGCGTGATCGGCAGTTTAATTATGGCTATTCATCTTTAAGCCCAAAAAGGCTATCGGCTTCATCGTCGGATATATATTCCAGTACATCGCCCGGTTGGCAGTCGAGTGCCCGGCATATCGCGTCAAGAGTTGAAAAACGTATGGCAGAAACCTTGCCCGTCTTAATGCGTGACATATTGACCTGGGAGATGCCCACGCGTTCCGCAAGCTCTTTGGATGAGATCTTGCGTTCGGCGAGCATGCGGTCAAGCCGCAGAATAATCATGGATTCCCCCTAGAGCAACTCGTCATCTTGTTTTTGCAGGATATACCCGTAGCGGAAGATACTGGCAATCAGGCAAATAATCAGGCCTGCAAAGAGCATGGAGGGCTCGAATAACTGGCCGACGAACGCATCCGTAAAGCTGCCGCCAAATCCTGAGAGTATCAATCCCGTGATTACGGCACCAAGAAGCCTCACGGCAACGCCGCCGATAAGGAATAAATGTCCTACTCGACGAAGCGTCTGGTTGCATTCAAGGTCAAAGGGTCTGCCTTCCTTTTCAATGTTGAAGAAAAGCCTGCGCACGCTTATCGCGATGGTAAGCGCGAGACATGTCATCAAGAGGCTTCCTATGGCAGTGTGACCATCGTGTGCGACGAGCATAAGTGGGGCCTGCGCATCGGTACCGACAATAGCCAGGCACGGCCCTTCGCCGGCTTGAAGTTCTACGGATTGGAGGCACGACCCTTGGGAGAGGCCGGGCAATATAAGTAGAAGGTCAATCGCAATGACTGCGAGGAGTCCCAGGGCGAGCGCGGTGGTAATGCAGATTGTGGCCCATTTGCAGATGCGAGCGAGCCTCCTCAGCTCGGCTATTGTCTGTTCGCGACCGATGGCTTCATTCGATGCGGATGCGTTCCGGCGGATCATAGCCCCTCCAACCAATCTTTTGGATGATACTTGTATCATACCAGAATTAACGATAAACGATAAATAATTACGAATATTGAGTAAGTAATGATTGAGAACGATTAGCATGAACTATTAGCTCGTTTGGGTGTCGGAGTTTGGCGCGCGGGGGATGAGGATAAATGTCAAAACTTCCCGTGATCGCGCAAGCGCTCCATCGGGTTCCCCTAATTCATCTGGGAAAACGACTGCAAACGATTGCAAGTAACCGGTGAACGGCCGAAAACTACCGTTCACCGATAATCTCAAAACTGGTTCTAACTGGTATTAAGTCAAAAAGACCAATTCACATATCTTCACAATGACCTGCAATTTTTCAACACGCTATTTTTAGCCACCCTGCGTTGTTTAGACACAAAAAAAGTTCCGATCTTTTGCCAAAGCGTTTCGAAACGGTTTCAAAACCACAGGTAGAAGTGTTAACGACCGGTAAACGGTCGATTTATCACCGTGAGCGGTGCAAAAACGTTTTACCGTATGAATCAACGAAAGCGACCTCTTTTGGGGTGATATAGTGACAACAACACGTCACGTGGTTACTACCAGTTTAGAAACCACTGGTCTTCAAAGAAGGCTTTCTAAGAAGCTTTAAGGGCGAGCGCCCGCTGGCTTCCGAAAATCATCGGACTCAGATTGTACACACCTTCGGAAGGGAAATTTGAATGGTTGGCTTTATTCTTACCGGTCATGGACAGTTCGCACCCGGCCTTGCAAGCGCTATCGCTATGGTTGCCGGCGACCAGCCTGCTTTTACCGTCGTTCCTTTTGAGGGCGACCAGGCTGCTTCCTACGGTGAGGATCTCCGCGCCGCTATTACCGCTATGCGCGAGGAGTGCGATGGCGTGCTCGTCTTTACCGACCTGCTTGGCGGTACCCCGTTCAACCAGTCGATGATGATTGCCCAGGATGTCGACAACGTCGAGGTTCTGACCGGTACTAACCTTCCCATGGTTATTGAGCTTCTGTTCCTCCGCAGTAACGCCACGCTCGCCGAGCTTGGCGAGCAGGCCGTGACCGTTGGCCAGACGGGCATCACCGCCCAGACGGTCGCATCCGTTGCCGGCTCTGACGAAGAGGATATCTTCGGCGACGAGGACGGCATCTAATGGCCGATTTCGGAGCCAACGTCCTGAGCTCCTCGGTCGCCCTTTTAGGCCTGCTTGTCATCATGGGTTTGATTTACACCATCTGGTCGCAAATCAACATGAAGAAGAAGCAGAAGTACTTCAAGGAGCTGCACACCGAGCTCAAGCCGGGTCAGGAGGTTCTTTTCGCCGGCGGTATCTACGGAACCGTCAAAGGCATCGAAGGCGAAAAGGTCCAGATCAAAGTCCGATCCGGAGCCGTCGTAGACGTTTCGCGTTACGCGATTCAGGAGATCAAGTAACTGTCGTCAGCAAATAACGAAAGGAAGCTGATCAACATGGCAGAACCCAACATTCTTCTTACCCGCATCGATAACCGACTGGTTCATGGTCAGGTTGCCACCCAGTGGAACTCCACCCTGGGCTCCAACCTTATCCTCGTCGCCAACGACGACGTGGCGACCAACACCATGCGCCAGAACCTCATGAAGATGGCCGCTCCCGCCGGCGTCGCTACGCGTTTCTTCTCCCTGCAGAAGACCATCGACGTCATTGGCAAGGCGAGCCCGCGCCAGAAGATCTTCATCGTGGCCGAAACACCGGAAGACGTGCTTACGCTCGTCAAGGGCGGTGTGCCTATAAAGAAGGTAAACATCGGCAACATGCACATGTCGGAAGGAAAGCGCCAAGTCGCCACCTCCGTCGCAGTTAACGACGAGGATGTCGCTGCGTTTAAAGAGCTGCAGGAATTGGGGGTGGAGTTGGAGATCAGGCGCGTTCCGAGCACGCCTGTTGAGGACACGAGCAAGCTCTTCTCGTAATCCTCGTGATCCACGTTGTCAGGAGTGAAACCCTGACGTTCTGTACGTGATATCCAAAGTGCGTACATACATTTTGAAAGGAGGAGCAAGATGGAATACTCGATCATCCAGATCGCTCTGGTCTTCGTCGTCACGTTCATCGCGGCAATCGACCAGTTTGACTTCCTCGAGTCTCTCTATCAGCCCATCGTCACCGGCGCCGTCATCGGTCTTATCCTTGGCGACCTCAACACCGGTCTTCTCGTGGGTGGTACCTATCAGCTCATGACGATCGGCAACATGCCGATCGGAGGCGCTCAGCCGCCTAACGCCGTCATCGGCGGCATCATGGCAGCCATTCTCGCTATCGCCACGGGCCTCGAGCCCAACGCGGCAGTCGGCCTCGCCATTCCGTTCGCTCTGCTTGGCCAGCTCGGCGTTACCCTGGTCTTCACGCTTATGTCCCCGCTTATGTCCACGGCCGATAACATGGCTCATAACGCGGACACCAAGGGCATCGAGCGCCTGAACTACTTCGCCATGGCCCTGCTTGGCCTGATTTTCGCTGTCGTCGTCACCCTGTTCTTCATCGCTGGCGCTACCATTGGTCAGACCATCGCTTCCGCCATCCCGACTTGGCTGCAGACCGGTCTGTCCGCTGCAGGCGGCATGATGCGCTTCGTCGGCTTCGCCGTCCTGCTCAAGGTTATGATGAACCGCGATATGTGGGGCTTCTTCCTCATGGGCTTTGGCCTCGCGCTCATCACCGTTGCCAACGATTCGCTGGCAACCCCTGCTCTGCTCATCCTCGCTCTCATCGGCTTCGGCATCGCTTTCTGGGACTTCCAGCAGCAGACCGAGCTGAAGGGTGCAGCTGTTTCTGACGGAGGTGACTTCGAAGATGGCATCTAATGAGTATGTGATCCCGGAGCACTACGAGGATCTCACTCCTGCTCCGCAGCTCGACCAGAAGACCCTCAACAAGATGGCTTGGCGCTCCTGCTTCCTGCAGGCCTCGTTCAACTACGAGCGTATGCAGGCCGCTGGCTGGCTCTACTCCATCATCCCCGGTCTGGAGAAGATCCACACCAACAAGAACGACCTCGCGGCTTCCATGAGCCACAACCTGGAGTTCTTCAACACTCACCCGTTCCTCGTCACCTTTGTTATGGGCATCGTGCTTTCGCTCGAGCAGAACAAGGTTGACATCCCCACGATCCGCGCCGTCCGCGTCGCCGCAATGGGCCCGCTCGGTGGTATCGGTGACGCCCTGTTCTGGCTGACGCTCGTGCCTATCACGGCTGGCATCACCTCCAACATGGCCATCAACGGCAACGCCGCTGCGCCGATCATCTTCCTGGTGATCTTCAACGTCGTCCAGTTCGCTCTGCGTTTCTGGCTCATGAACTGGTCCTACAAGCTTGGCACCAGCGCTATTGACGCTCTGACCGCCAACATGCAGGCCTTCACGCGTGCCGCTTCCATCATGGGCGTCTTCGTCGTCGGTTGCCTGGTCGTCACCATGGGTGGCACCCAGATCAACCTCCAGATCCCCAACGGCACCACCCGTGGCCTCTCCGCTACTACCGTGATCGTCTCCGAGAAGGAGGCCGAGAACTTCACCGGTATGGAGGGCATCGATACCGAGACCGCTGAGGCCGGTACCATCGCCATGACCGATAAGGACGGCAACGCCCTTACCGCTTCCGATGCCGACGGCAACGCTGTCGAGTGCGGCGTCACCGATCTGGGTAACGGCATGGAGTCCGTGACCTACGGCACCGTTACCGAGGATCCGGTCAACTTCTCTGTTGCCGACACCCTCAACACCATCGTCCCGAAGCTCGTCCCGCTTATGCTTACGCTGCTGCTTTACTACATGTTCGCTAAGCACAGCTGGACCCCGACCAAGGGCATTCTCCTGCTCTTCGTCCTTGGCATCCTGGGCGCTGGCCCGCTTGGTCTCTGGCCGAGCATCTGGTAAGGCTCTAGCTTGAGGGGTGTGTCCCTACGCGGCTCACACCCCGACCCCTTAAGCCATGTGTATGTTAAAAGCCGCGTGCTCGAAAGAGCGCGCGGCTTTTGTTTTCTTAATGATTCGGGTGTGGCAGACAGATAATGCATAACACCCTAGGTAGTTAGCCGAATTCGAGCAAAAGGGAGGATAGGATGGCGATCGGAGCGCGTAAGCAACCGCTGTACGATCAGCTGGTCGATATTCTGACCGAAAAGATTGACCATGAATATCGCGCCGGTGACATGATTCCTTCCGAGCGCGAACTTTCGGAGCGCTATGGTCTCTCGCGCACTACGGTACGCCTGGCTCTGCAGGAACTGGAGCGTTTAGGACTGGTGGTTCGGCAGCACGGTCGCGGTACCTTTGTGACCGACCGTTCGGCAAAGGCAACCAATCTTATGCAGTCCTACAGCTTTACCGAGCAGATGCGCGCGATGGGTCGAGAACCCGAGACCACGATTCTCGATTTTTGCGAGATGGAGGCCGATAAGAATCTGGCTGAGCATATGGGATTGCGTATCGGTGATCGCATTTTTAAGCTCAAGCGTCTTCGTTCTGCCGACAACATGCCCATGATGGTCGAACGCAGCTATCTACCGGTTCGTCAATTTCTATCCCTAAAGCGACCACTGCTAGAGCGTAAGCCGCTTTACGATGTGATTGAGCAGGACTTTCAGCAAAAGATTCGCGTGGCCGAAGAGGAGTTCTATGCGAGCATAGCCCGTCCCACCGATGCCCACCTTTTGGGAATTGTCGAGGGCTCGCCTGTGCTCGATTTGGTCAGGACTACGTATAACGAGTCAAACGAGGTAGTGGAGTACACACTCTCGGTTGCTCGTGCCGATCAGTTTAAATACAAGGTTTACCACCAGCGCAGCAACTAGTGCTCGCATCGTTTCCATATGGTGATTCTTTGCATTTAACTGGTTACTACCAGATAACCAACCGAAGTGTATAATTGCACGTCAGAGGATTACTTCTAGAGAGAGGTATTAAAAATGTTCGAGAAGAGTGTCGAGGAGCTCACCGAGCTTGGCGCCCAGATCACCACGGCCGAGATTGCTCAGCAGCCCGAGCTTTGGCGCGATACGCTCAACATCTATCGCGAGAACAAGGAGGCCATCGAGGCCTTCCTGGCCGAGGCTCGCGCTATGGGCGAGGGTCGTCTGTCCGTTGTCTTCACCGGTGCCGGTACGTCCGACTACGTTGGCGATACATGCGCCCCGTACCTGCGTCACGCTGGCAACACTGATCTCTACGACTTTAAGCCCATCGCCACGACCGACATCGTGAGCGCCCCGCGCGACTTCCTGCGCGCCGAGGATCCCACGCTCGTGGTTTCCTTTGCCCGCTCTGGCAACAGCCCCGAGAGCCTTGCCGCCGTTGCCGTTGCCAAGGAGCTCGTCCACAACGTCAAGTTCCTCAACATCACCTGCGCGCCCGAGGGCAAGCTCGCCGTCGAGTCCGCCGATGATCCCAATGCGCTGACGCTGCTCATCCCGCGCGCCAACGACAAGGGCTTCGCCATGACCGGTTCCTACACATGCATGACCCTGCTCTCCACCCTTATTTTCGACACTGCCTCTGACGAGCAGAAGGCCGAGTGGGTCGAGACGATTGCCAAGATGGGCGAGGAGGTCATCTCCCGTGAGCCTGAGATCGCCGATTACCTCGCTGGCGATTTCAACCGCGTGACCTACTTGGGTTCTGGCTCCTTCGGTGGTCTTGCCCAGGAGAGCCAGCTCAAGATCCTCGAGCTCGCTCACGGTCTGGTTGCTACTTCCTACGACACCTCCATGGGCTATCGTCACGGACCTAAGTCCTTCGTCGACGATAAGACGCTCGTCTTCGTGTTCGTCAACAACGACGCCTACACCCGTCAGTACGACATCGACATCCTCAACGAGATCGGTGGCGACAAGATCGCTCAGCACACCGTTGCCGTTCAGCAGGAAGGCGCTACCGTCTACGAGGGCGAGTCCTTCACCTTTAAGGGCTACGAGGCGCTTCCCGAGGGCTACCTTGCCTTGCCGTTCGTGATGTTTGCCCAGGCTATCAGCCTGCTCAACTCCGTGCGCGTGGGCAACACGCCCGATACGCCGAGCCCCACCGGCACGGTCAACCGCGTGGTTAAGGGCGTGACGATTCACCCCTTCACCGCTTAATCGCGTCCCCCTGTAAGGGCGCCCGTCCGCTCATAACGGCGGGCGGGCGCTTTTTGTTTTACGTGAGCTGGGTATAAGCATCACCACAGTCAACTGCTTTAGAAGCGAGGAGTGCATATGAGCACGTACGCAATTAAGGCTGACAAGTTCTTCTTGCCGGCAGGCCCGCAACTGGGCGGCTATCTTATGGTCGAGGATGGCGTTTTTGGCGCCTGGCAGGCCGACGAGCCCTCTTGCGAGATTAAGGACTACACGGGATCGTGGATCGCACCGGGTATGGTCGATACTCACATCCATGGCTTCTACAACCACTCAACTACCGATAACGATCCCGAGGGCATCGATATCAGCTCAACCGAGCTCGCCCGTCGCGGTACCACCAGCTGGCTGCCCACGACGTTCACCGATGGCGTCGAGCAGATCAAGGATGCCTGCGCCGCCATCGCCCAGGCTGACGAGGGCCGCGGCCCCGACTTCTGCGGTGCTCGCATTCAGGGCATCTACCTGGAGGGCCCCTTCTTTACCATGAAGCACGTGGGCGCGCAGAACCCCGCTTATCTTATCGATCCCTCCGAGGAGGTCTTCGACCAGTGGCAGGAGGCCGCGGGCGGTCGCATCGTTAAGAGCGCCATGGCGGCCGAGCGCGACGGTGCCGCTGCTTATGCGGCTGCTCTGAACGCCAAGGGCGTGGTGACCAGTATCGGTCACTCCGACGCCACCTACGATGAGTGCATCGCCGCCATCAACGCCGGTGCCAGCTGCTTTACGCATACCTATAACGGCCAGCGCGGGCTGCATCACCGTGAGCCCGGTGTCGTGGGCGCTGCCATGTCCACGCCCGAGACCTACGCCGAGATCATCTGTGACGGCAAGCACGTAAACCCTGCCGCCATCAAGGCGCTGCTGCAGGCAAAGGGCTGGCAGCACACGGTGCTCATCACCGACTGCCTGGGTTGCGGCGGCATGCCCGAGGGCAGCTACACCAGTGGCGGCATGGACGTCATCATGAAGGACAACCTGTGCTGGCTCGCCGACGGCAAGAGCATTGCCGGCTCGGTGCTCACGCTTGCCCAGGGCGTCAAGAACATCGTCGACTGGGGCATCGCCAGCGCCGATATCGCCATTCGCATGGCAACTGAGGTGCCGGCACGCTCCGCGCACATCGAGGATAAGTGCGGCAGCATCATGCCGGGTCGCGACGCCGACTTTGTCGTGTTCGACCATGAGCTCACCCTCGTCGAGACGTATGTTGGCGGCCAGAGCGTCGGCAACGCCTTTACCGAGTAACGATAGAAAAAGACGGCGGGCCCGAATCTGCTCGGACCCGCCGTATGGGTTAAACGCTCAAAAGCACCTTAACAGTTACAGCTTGTTAGCGATCTTCTTTGCCGTGCGCTTGACGCCGGCCACAAGACCCCCCGCGGGATGCTCCTTTTCGTATGCTAGACGCTTCTCGCGCTTGGCGTACTCTTCGACGATGATGTCGCCATACTCGTCTTCGATTTTGTTGAAGAAATCGACGGCTCCCTTAATCTCTTCGGCAGTTGGGTGCCCCTTCTGGACGCCGCCGGCGAGCTTGAACGGTCCCCACGTATCAAAGCCGGGGCAGCCGTAGACACCCATAAAGATGGCCTGTCTCATGCGGCAGATGCCATCGATATCCTTGCCGTACCACTTGTTTTTGCCACCGTAGGTCATAAGGCCAAACACCTTGTCCTGCGGCTGCAGTACGTTCGTGAGCACGCGCGCCATATCTTTGTCGATCTCGGAGTAATAGATGCCCGTGGCGACGCCGATCAGATGATATTCGTGCAGGTTGGGGTACTCGTTTTTACCGAGTGACCTCACGTCGAGGGTATCGATTTCGGGGTGCGCCTCAACGATGGCGTCCACGAGCTTTTTCGTATTGCCGTGATGGCGCGAGGCATAAAGGATGATGGTTCGCATAAGAAGGCCTTTCAGCTGTAATTGCATCAATGTCTGTATGGTACCCCGTTGCATGGCTGGGAAACCGGACGCATCGATGAACGTGCGGGTTTGTCCTTTGGTCAGGGCCGAGACGGGTTCTTGCGAGCAAAAAGCAGTTGTTCGAAAGGATGGACAATGGAATACGCTCTCTCCAACGATTCGATTTCTATCAAGGTCTCCACGGCCGGCGGCTCGTTTACCTCGATTGAGGCTGGAGGTCGCGAGTACTTGTGGCAGGGCGATCCCGCCGTGTGGTCCGGCCAGGCACCGATTTGCTTCCCGATTTGCGGAGGTTTGCGCGATAACAGCGCCATGACGTTTGCCGGACATCATGTGAAGCTCGCCCGCCACGGCTTTGCGCGCAAGCAGGAGTGGAAGCTGTTGAGCCAGAGCGAGAGCGAGCTGGCGATGTGCCTGGCTTCGGAGGATAACGCCGCGCTGCTGAGCGATTATCCGTATCCGTTTAAGCTTGTCGCCCGCTATACGCTCGAGGACGCTGCCGTGCGCGTTTCCTACGAGGTCACCAACGAGGGCACCGAGGACATGCCGTTCTTTATCGGCGGTCATCCCGGCTTTAGGTGTCCGCTCGATGAGGGCGAGGCCTATACGGACTACGAGTTGCGCTTTGAGAAAGACGAGGCTGCGGAGCTCTGCACCGCCGTTCCCTCGACTGGATTGATTGACGTGGCAAACCGCTCCAAGAACTCCATGGTGGGAAAGACGCTGCCCCTGTCGCACGATCTCTTCGATTTTGCGGAGACCATCTTTGACGTGCTCGAGAGCCGTCAGGTCACGCTTTCCAAAAAGGGCGAGGACAAGGGCGTCCGCCTGAGCTTTGAGGGCTTCCCATATCTCATTGTGTGGAGCAAGCCCGAGGGCGATTTTGTGGCGGTTGAGCCTTGGGGCGGTCTCTCGACCTGCTCCGATGAGGACGACGTGCTTGAGCATAAGCGCGGCTGCCTTGTCGCCAAGCCCAAGGAGACCGTCGTTCGCTCGTTCACGATTGAGATCCTGTAATTCCGTTTTGTCGACTCGTATCGCGAGGCACAAGGAGCCTGCGAGATAAGGAGCTAAAAATGATCCTCACCGTTACGATGAACCCGTCTGTCGATACGCGCTATCAGCTCGACGAGCTCGTTATCGACGACGTCAACCGCGTGACGCCCGAAAAGACCGCCGGCGGCAAGGGCCTCAACGTGGCCCGTGTGCTGGGTCAGCTGGGCGACGACGTTGTGGCAACCGGTCTGCTCGGCGGCCACATGGGCGCCTACATGGCTGAGCTCATGGACGCCAACGGTATTAACAACGACTTTGTGCCCATCAAGGGCGAGACTCGCATTTGCCTCAACATCCTCCACGCCGGCAACCAGACTGAGCTGCTCGAGAGTGGCCCGACAATTGCCCCCGAGGAGCTCGATGCCTTTACCGCCAAGTTTACTGAGCTTGCGGGCAAGGCCGACGTCGTCACCATTTCGGGTTCTCTGCCCCGCGGTGTCGAGGCAGACTACTATGCCAAGATCACGGGCATTGCCGAGAACGCCGGAGCCAAGGTGCTGCTCGATACCTCGGGTGCTTCGCTCGAGGCCGCCCTTAAGTCCGAAATTAAGCCCGATCTGGTCAAGCCTAACCTGACCGAGATCAACGGCCTTCTGGGCACGAGCTTTACCACCGACGATGTGGACGAGCTCCGCGCCGCGCTCGCCTCTGATGCCCGCTTCTCCGATATCCCCTGGGTCGTCGTGTCCATGGGCGCTGCCGGCTCCGTTGGCTTCCACAATGGCCGTGCGTTCCGCGCAAAGACGCCCGATATCCCTGCCGTTAACGCCACGGGCTCTGGTGACTCCACTATCGCTGGCTTCGCGCATGCCATTGCTGCTGGCGCAGACGACGAGACGGTGCTGCGTACCGCCAACACCTGCGGCAAGCTCAATGCCATGGATCCCATGACTGGCCATCTGGTCATGGACCGTTGGGACGAGGTCTACAACGGCGTTGTCGTGACCGAGCTGTAGGAGCTTGTGCTGCGGCCCCGGCATCGGTTGCTAGCTCATGTCGCCGACAGGTGCAGTAGCATTATGCCGGGGCGCGACGCCGACACTGTCGTGTTCAATCCCGACCTTACCCTGGTCGAGACGCATGTGGGTGGCAACAGCGTCGGTAATGCGTTTGCCGAGTAGCCGCCAAAGAAACGATCCGAGAGGGGATTTAGATGATTTACGGTGCATTGGGCGATATCGAGGAGTACCGTGGAATGCTCAAGGGCCTCGACGTGCTGATCGATTGGCTCGAGGAGAACGATCCGGCGAAGCTCGAGGTCGGCAGCCATCCGATTCTGGGCGACAAGGTCTTTGCGAACGTCATGGCTCCCACGACGCGTCCCGAAGGCGAGGCTCACTATGAGACGCATCAGCGCTATCACGACCTGCAGATCGACGTCGAGGGTCGCGAGGCCTTTAAGGTTGCCACGGGCAGCCTGACGCTGGTTCAGGAGTTTGACGAGAAGGACGACTACGATCTGGTCGATTCCGACGCCTCGATCGCCGGCGATCTTGCTGACGACAAGTTTGCGCTGTTTGTTGCCGGCGAGCCTCACATGCCCACGCTCGAGTTCCCGGGCGATGGCGCGCAGCCGGTCAAGAAGATCTGCTTTAAGCTGCTTGCAGACGCTTACTGGGAGGAGTAACGCGCTGCTCGGCTGAGCTGTTCGTCTGATGGCGTGATTTCCCTAGGGAAATCACGCTAGGACCCCGCCAAACGTGCTTTCTCTAGGGGAATCACGTTTGGCGGGGTTTTCGGTTTTTGAATAGGGAAGCCTCATTTATTTGCGAAGAACATCGGCTAGCCGCAGGATTGAAATCATCGACCGATAAGTGAGTTCCACTTTTTCGCCCGCAAGCAGTCGTTTCGAGCCAATCTCATCTAGCCCCACAAGCCGAGAAAACAGCGGGCCGCTCATCGTGCCATCGTCAATTGATTCCCTTATGGTCTTCAAAACGTCCGTATCATGAAGCGATGCCGAGCTGTAGGGGGCAACACGAGCGGAACTCTCAATTAACGACGAGACAAAAGGATGGAGATGCTTTGGACATAGTCCATCAAACACCACATCCCCACTGTCGTTCGAGCCGACCAGGCGCCAAGTATAATGATCGACCCAGTCATCCCCGTCATATATGGCGTCCATGAGCAACTTCCCGTCTAGAGAGAGAAACCTATTTGGACATCGGGGCGCAAGACCGCAATCCATATCGGGCCTGCAGCAGCTCCAACCCAACGCACCACATAGGTTCCCTTTCGTACATGTGTATCAATCTGCCCCGAAATGCCGGTGAATGCAATTCCAGACCCGTTTGTCGGATAGCAATCGACGTATTTTTGTTTTCCGCTCACAACCTTGTATAGATATATCGTTCCAGCAAAAGAGAAGGGATCGTGACTATTTTAGATCTATATGGCCAATTCGAGCCCTCACCATGGCAATTGTTGCAGCTGGGTTTCTTTTCATTAAAAGTTCACTTTGGTAAATCCCCGCCCCTAAGCATTAAACCCGAAGTCCACCGAGTGGGCCGCTGTTGACGTGGCGATGCTTGGATTGGCGCGCACGCACTCAAAATCGGTAACAAAAAAGCCGCCCGAAGGCGGCTATCTTGTGCAATGGAGCCAGCGACCGGGCTCGAACCGGTGACCCCCGCTTTACGAGAGCGGTGCTCTACCAACTGAGCTACGCTGGCGGCCATGTGGTGACGCAACAGGAGCGTCAACGGCTGTCTATGATACGGGACATCGCACATCCGCGCAAGTGTTCTGACGGCTTTTCTCACTTTAAATGCACTAATATTGGAGACGTGATGTCTTGCTCTTACGGATCTCAAGCAGAATGGGGCGGCGATGGCTCAACCCAAGATTCTTCTCACGCGCATCGATGACCGGTTTATTTACGGACAAGACGTTGAGCTATGGAACGAAGCCGTGGGTTCCAACCTTGTCTTAATCGTCAACGATGAGATTGCGGCTGATTCGCGCAAGTGGGCCCCTATGAGGGTGGCGACGCCCGATGGCGTGTGGACACGGTTTTTCTCGGTGCAAAAGGCCATCGACATCATTCAGACCGCAACGCCGCGTCAATGGATTTTGATCATGGTGGCCTCACCCGCCGATGCGCTCGCGCTGGTTAAGGGCGGTGTGCCCATTACCAAGATCAGTATCGGTCACATGCAAGCAGGGGAGGGCAAGCGTCCCGCGACGCCTACAGTTGCCGTAGACGACACAGACGTCGCCGCCTTCAAAGAGCTGCAAGAACTCGGCATAGAGCTAGAAATCCGCTACCTCCCCAGCTCCAATCCCGACCCCATTCAACTAGTCGTTGGGGACACCCTTGGCACTTGGGGACGTTCCTTTTAATATGAGCAGGACATTGTCAAGAGGCAAAATCGGGCCTGGCCCCAACGATGTGGGGTCAGGCCCCCTCCCTATATCAACCCGTCCGCGGCGACCTCGGCGTGTCTTACCGACGCTCGTCTTTGCAGTTTAATATCCGCCCGCGGCGATCTCTCGCCGGGCAATCCGTTGCTACGGCTGAGGCTTCTACGTCGAACCGACAGTCTGTGCACGCGTGTGGCGCCATGGGCGCCCGTCAGAGACGATATGAGCAGGGGCTCTCAATGTTTAATGTCCTGCTCATATCGTCTCTGCCGGGCGGCGAAAGAGCGCGCCCAACGACCAGCCGTTTAAGAGCGCCCCCGATACATAGTTGTCGGAACCTGGTCGTCTGTTGATAAAAAAGAAACCGCTAACGGACAAAATGGCGCCTTTTGCGGATTAGTCGCTGTGCCGGAAAATAAATTGTTAGAACCAGGCGATAATTAAATTGCCGCGGCTGTCGTTACATATGACACGTGACAGGAGGACATGATGAAAAAAATGCCCAAGTTGTTGTTAGCAATGGTTGTCCTATTTTTCGCCACCGGATTTATTTTATTGCCCTCCGCAAATGCTTCTGAGTATTTGACGCCCGCCGACGCATGCTTCGATTTGAATGATGGGCCGAAACAAGAACGTACTATCGAGCTGCCAGATGGCTCTACAGGTGTTTTTGGGATAGAGAAAGAGCAAGCTGATGTTGCCCCGATTTGGGACGGCTACTACAACGCTACTGATGGGAATTGGAAGGTTTACTTCTATACTGGAGTGCTCGATGCTGAGTACTGGATATCAATCAAGAACTACAACATTACATCGTGGTGGGGCCATAAGGCATCTTCCGTTGGTGCTGCCTTATCGAATTTCAGTAAGAGTTTTTCTTCCAAACGAACAAAGTGGAGCTTTCTTTTTACCGGTGTAGGCGGTATGGCGTCTGCGACTTATACTCTTGGAGCTGAAATAAATGGCTCACGACTGCATACATATCTAGCGTGATTCAATATGGGCGTGTTGGGTAAGATCAACATTGGCGGAGAGGTTTCCCTCCTGGCTATAGTTCTGGTTGAGGTCGGAATCACCGCTGCGGTGATCTATCTCGTTTACAAGTTGATAAAGGCTCTCAAAAAGGTTATTGAACGAACCAAACAAGAGTAGGCGGTCAGCCCACTCGATTTCGAACCCATTTCAGCAGGTGCCATCCTCTCTGTCTGCTTCTCTGTGGGCGGAGAGGATTTTTCTATGACTGAGACCGCATCAGCGCCAAATCCACGCCTATCCTCGACCCGTCACCTGGGGACGTTCCTTTCCAGCCGGTGCTTGGGGAGACTCCTTGCCACCCGGTCGTCGTGGATGTTCTTAAACGACTAGCGATCGGGGACAGCCCTTGCCGATTGGCCGGTTTGCCGTCCGGGTTGGCAAGGGCTGTCCTTTTAATATGAGCAGGACATTGTCAAGAGGCAAAATCGGGCCTGGCCCCAACGATGTGGGGTCAGGCCCCCTCCCTATATCAGCCCGTCCGCGGCGACCTCGGCGTGTCTTACCGACGCTCGTCTTTGCAGTTTAATATCCGCCCGTGGCGATCTCTCGCTGGGCAATCCGTTGCTACGGCTGAGGCTTCTTCGTCGAACCGACAGTCTGTGCACGCGTGTGGCGCCCTGGGCGCTCGCAGAAAAGGGACCTGAGGTTCGCCTCAACGGCTTCGGATCCAACCGCTTCCGGGGTGATCGGCTTATGTGCGGGGGAACGCCCATTACAGTCTGAAGTGGGCCACCGATAAATTTCGATGGCGAGCATTCGGCGCATTGCCTACGATACGGGCAAGCCCCGAGGGGCCGCCGATCGGGCGCCTCCGGATGGCCGTCTGCCCCTGCCCCGTAGAGGGCCCGGGGGGTGTTGCCACCGGGGGCGCTTGCCGCTCCGGACGACTGATAGGAAACTGCCGGGCGCAAGCGCCACGGCCAGGTAATGTGGGTGTCGCAGGGAGGGGTTCCGATCGGCCTACCGATTGGAGGATACCACCGTGGCACCACCTAGAATGCCGGAAGCCGTCATCGGGCTCGATGTCGGGAAATCGTCCCACTGGGCATGCGTCGCGACCCGGGACGGCGAGATACTGCTGAGCGCCCCCGTCGCGAACAGGGAGGACGACCTGGACTCGCTGTTCGGCCGCTTCCCCGACGCGCTCGTGGTCGTCGACCAGTCGCGCAACATAGGCGCCCTCGCGCTCGCCCGCGCCAGGGCGGCCGGGATGTCGGCGGCGTACCTGCCGGGACTCGCGGCACACGGGGCCGCCAGGCTCTTCGCCGGCGACGCCAAGACCGACGAGCGAGACGCGATGGTCATCGCGAAGACGGCGCTTGGCATCCCCGACGCGCTCCTGCCGGTCGGAGACCCAGGCCCGACGGTCGCGGCGGCGAGGGCGCTGGCCGCCCAGAGGAACTTCCTGACCTGCGAGAACACCAGGAGCAAGAACCGGCTGCGCAGCATCCTGCTGGAATCGTGCCCCGCCTTCGAGGCACTGGTCGACCTGTCCGACGGGCCCCAGCTGAGGCTCATGGCATCCCTCGGCGGGGCCTGGTCGGTAGCCGACGCCGGGCCCCGCAGGGCGGCGGCGCTCACGCGCGGGGCGGCGCGCGGTAAGATCGAGGCCCTCGTCCGCTCGACAACCTCCTCGACAAGGCCGGATGCGTCGGTCGTCGCCGCCGAGGACCGGGCGGTGAGGCTGCTCGCGCGCAGGATATCCGAGAACTCGGCGGAGATCGAGGCGATCACGGCGGAGATCTCCGCCCTGCTCGAGGGCGACGATACCTACCGATGCCTCCTGACGGTGCCGGGGATCGGCCCCAAAACCGCTTCCGAGCTCGCGATCTCCATAGATATCGAAGACTTCCCAAGCCACGACAGGCTCGCGTCGTACTGCGGCCTGGCGCCGCGCAACCGCCAGTCGGGGACCTCGATCTCCTCGGTGACGGCATCGCGCCAAGGCAACAAGAGGCTGAAGAACCTGCTCATATTCTCGTGCAACTGCCTTACCCGGACAGAGGGAAGATGGGGCGATTACTACGCTAGGTGCCGAGAGCGGGGCATGCCGCACGGCAAGGCGCTCAAGGCGCTGGCACGAAAGAGGCTGAAGGTCATCTACGCGATCATGCGGGACAGGGTGCCCTACGCCGCCTAGTCGAAGCGCTCCGAACAGATTGGAGCCCATCGGCCGAAAGGCCTGGCGTTAGCATGTCGCGATTCAATCTCGAAAACAGCATTGCCCAGTTGACAAAACTATAGGAACACCCCCCTACGCCTCCTCGGCCATGAGGCCGACCGCCCATACCCAGCAGGCGAGCTCGCGCGCCGTGGCGACGTTCTGCCGTGGACCCCGCGCGCGAGCAGCGCCTCCCGCCTCTCGACAAGCCTCCGCACGCCCTTGGCGGCATGCCTCCGGGCGACCCGGTCCGGGGCCTGGACCTTGGCGAGGTCCTTCGGCCGCCCCGAGCACGTCAGGTAGTGCCACGCGGCCTCGACCAGCGTCTTCCTCAGGTGCTTGTTGCCGGCCTTGGTGATCGCACCCCTGCGGTCGCTCTCCCCGCTGGAGTGCTCGGAGGGCGTCAGGCCGACCCACGCCGCGAACGAGCGGGCGTTCGACTGGATAGAAAAACGCCCGTCGGCGGTGTGCCGGCGGGCGCTGTTGTGCGATATGTTGCGCCGTGCGTTTAGTGCCTCATAAAGTGGTATTCGATCACATTACTGTAGGGGTGACCCGGGCCCACAATGCCCTGCGGGAACAGCGGCTGGTGCGGCGTGTCGGGGTACATTTCTGCCTCGAGGGCAAAGCCGGCACCCCAGCCATAGTTAGCATCGTCCTTGGCGTGCTCGTCGCCCAGCCAGTTGCCGGTGTAGAGCTGCACGCCCGGGGCGGTGGTGTAGTAGTCCAGCTCACGACCGGTCCACATCTCCTCAACATGCATCGCGCGGCGCAGATTACGGCCGTACTGATAGCCATCGATGCACAGACAGTGATCGTAGCCACGGGCCTGCTTAATCTGCGGGTCGTCGGCTTCCATGCCGGGAGCGACGGGGCGCAGCTCACGGAAGTCAAACGGCGTGCCCTCGACCGGAGCAATCTCGCCGGTGGGGATGTTCTGCTCGTTAATGGGCAGGTAGTGGGCAGCGTTGGCAACAAAGAAGTGCTCGCAGTCCATGCCGGCGTTATGACCGGCAAGGTTAAAGTACGTGTGGTTGGTCATGGACACGTAGGTTGCGCGGTCACTCTCGCAGCCATACTCGATGCGGAAGACGCCGGTGCGCGTCACGGTAAACACGGCCGTAAAGGTGCGGTTGCCGGGGAGACCCAGCTCGCCATCCTCAAGCGAGGTGGTCATGCGAACGGCGTTGTGAGTCTCGTCGAGTTCAACGTCCCACACGCGTTTATGCAGGCCGTGCTCAAGGTCGCTGTGCAGGTTGTTGGCGCCTTCGTTGGCCGGCATATGCCAGTCCGTGCCAGCGATAGTGATCGTGGCACCTGCAGTGCGGTTGGCCACAGGGCCGATGGTCGCGCCAAAGCAGGCGGGGTTGTCAAAGTAATCCTCGAGCTTATCGAAGCCCAGCACCACATCGCGCACGTTGCCGGGGATGTCGGGCACATCGATGCCCAGTACGGTGGCGCCATAGTCCATAATGCGAACGCAGATCTCGGGCCCGTTGAGAGTGTAACGATGAACGGGGGTACCGCACGGCGCGGTGCCGAAAAGCTCGGAAGTGATCATTTGGTTCCTAACATCGAGGTATTTCCGTCAAACTGTAGCGCGAACAGGCGAGATTATCACTACACCCCACTAAAGCAGAGGGTATTTTTCTCAAAAAAGTGATGATTGGAGCTGTGCGGGCGTTCATTTTTGACGCGCGCGGGTCTGATACAATTTGTTCGTTACTGTTTGAATGATATGCACGCATAGAACGGCGAGGATTCATCGTGATTAAGGCAGAGCGACAGGATAGGGTTCGCCAGCTGCTCGATGAGCAGGGCACGGTTTCGGTTAAGGAGATTTCGGATGCGTTAGGTGTCTCGGACATGACGATCCGTCGCGACCTTGAGGAGCTTGCGAGCCTAGGCGAGATCGAGCGCGTGCACGGCGGAGCCCGCAGTGCACAGGGCCGTCCCCACGCTATGCTGCGCCATGAGTACTCACACAGCGAAAAGCGCACCAAGCATGCCGAGGAAAAGCTGCAGATTGCGCGCCGTGCTGTGGAGCTTATCGAGGAAGGCTCGACCATCTTTTTGGGCACGGGCACCACGGTTGAACAGATGGCCTCGATGCTGCCGGCGTTTCGCCTGCGCATTGTGACCAATTCGCTTTCGGTGTTTAATCTGCTCGAGGCGCGCGAAGACTGCGAACTGTGCCTGGTGGGCGGCGTGTACCGCCGCCGCACTGCCGCCTTTGTGGGTCCCACGGCCGAGGACACCTTGCGCGCACTGGGGATCGACGCAGCCTTTATCGGCGCAAACGGCATTCTGGACGGCGACGTGTCCACGTCTAACATGGAAGAGGGCCGCATCCAGCAGCTCGCCTTTAGCAAGGCCGACTCGCGCTATCTGATCGCCGACTCCAGCAAGATCGGCAAGCGCGACTTCTACACCTTCTGCCGCCTGGACGGCCTGGACGCCGTGGTGTGCGAGCCGGGTATCGCCGCCGAGGACCGTGCCGCCATCGAGGAACATACGCGGGTCATCTGCTAGCTAATGCTACAGACGATACTTCTGCCCCTGCCGGCGCAGTGGTTATCGCTTCACAATGACGCGTAAATAACTTTGGGCAACAAGGATGAGGCTATTCTGGGATATGACTAGACTCCGTATTTCGTCTTTATGTCCCTTGAGAATGAATCGTAGTCTTCATAGAGCCCCTCTCTGCTTTCATCCTCGGCGTGGTTTACACGTTCAAGGAGCTTATCCTTTGGAGCCTCTTTTGTTATTGCGGCCTCGCTATCGGGTATTGTGGATTGCAAGAATAGTTCTAGAGCATGGACGTCTTTGAGTATGTAGCCCGTCGAACGACCCGCTCCTGTTTTTTCGATTGCGCTGCAACTAACAAGCTGACCGAGGGTTCGTTTAACGGTTACCTCGCTGATATCGGGGCAGTTGGACCGGATGTCGGATTTCTTAATGACGCCGGGTCTCTGTTGAAATAGAACAGCGATGCGCGCTTGCTTCGACATGGGACGAGTGCTTGATTCAATTAAGGTACGCTGCTCGAGCTGTCGGTAGGCGGCCAGGGTTGTTCCGAGCATGAAACGGATAAAGGGTACTTCGGTGTTTTGATTTTCATTCCATCCAGTGGAGCTTGCAGCGAGGGCGTTGTAGTAAAGCGCTTTGTTGTCTTCAATAAGTCGCTCGATGCTGATGTAACGCGCAACGTCGTATCCAGTCTTTTCGAGCAGCAGCGTTGTAAGGAGCCGACTCATCCTGCCATTGCCATCGTTGAAGGGATGAATGCTAACAAAATCGAAGATAAAGCGGAGCGATATAAGGAGGGGATCGCAAACTTGGCGAGATAAAGCATCGTTGAGGGACTGGCAGGCTTCTTTAATAAGTCCCGGGGTTGCTAGAGCCGAAGGGGGCCTAAAGCGCACAAATCGATTACCTTGATCGTCAATGGAGACGATTTCGTTATCGCCATCTTTCCAATGGCCTCCATACGAGATTGCCGTGTGCGCCATGAGGTCACGATGCAACTGCAGAATGACCGATGGCGTTACGGGAATGGAATCGTGTTGCTCGTGAATAAGCGACAGCACATCTCGGTATCCAGCGATTTCTTCCTCTGCACGGGAGCTTGGCTTGGCGGAATACGCCATGATCGCTTTGAGTCTTTTTTGGGTGGTAACAATTCCTTCAAGTCCGTTGGAGGATCGGGTGCTTTGGATCTTAGCCTCCTCCATTAGGGACGATAGAAGCTCGGGTTTGACTTGACTCAGAGCAAGCTGACGGCCTTTATGCTCGCGTATCGAGAGGAGGAGGTTGGTGATTGGAGTTGCTTCGAGTTCCGCTGGGACTGTGGTGTAATCGAACTGACGCATGCGGCTCCTTTCGGTATCACGAACATACTTTCGATATCATAATACCATTAAATGATACCGAAAGTATGTTCGTGATACCGAAAACTGGAAACCATGGTTCATAACTGCTTGGAAAGTTCGGATTTGACTATCTTATTGTCTTGATCTGTAACAGTTAGACGGTTAAAAGTGGGCTACGTGTTACAGATTGAGATCTTTCAGCCCTGGTCGCCCGTTCGTCTAAATCTATAACAGTTAGGATTGAAAATCCCTGCTAGATGTTACAGATTGAGACAAACGGCCCGCTCAGGTCCGAGCCAAAACAAAAAGCCGCATGCGAACCCGTGGAGGGATTCGCATGCGGCCGACAGGGGGTATGCGGCGGAAAATTAGGCCATGAGCAGGCCGGTCTCCGCGACGTTCTTGTACCAGTACGCGCTCGCCTTGGGATAGCGCTTCTGGGTCTCAAAGTCGATGTAGAACAGGCCATAGCGCTTGTTATAGCCGTTGGTCCAGGAGAACTGATCCTGCAGCGACCACACAAAGTAACCGTCGACGTTCACGCCGCCGTCGATTGCCTTGAGGATCCACGCGAGATGCTGACGCATGTAGTCGATGCGAGGGGCGTCGTCGATAAAGCCGTCCTCAAAGTCGTCCTTATAGCCCATGCCGTTCTCGGTGATGTAGATCTTCTTGTAGTTGGGGTAATCGTTCTTAATGCGGAGCAGCAGGTCGTACAGGCCCTCGGGATAGATGATCCAGTCCCAATCGGTGGTGGGTACGCCTTCGCGCACGCATGACTCGCCCACGCCCTTGAGGAACCAGCGCGAGGAGCCCTTGTCGCCGGTGCCATTGTGGTTGATGTCGTTTTCGCCCTCGGCGGCACGCAGGAACTGGCACTTGTAGGTGTTGACGCCCAGGCAATCGTTGTAGGGGAGCGCGGCGGTCAGCGCGGCGATGTCCTCGTCGCGGACGTCGAGCTCGCCGCCGGCGATATGGGCCAGCTTGGTTGCAGCCTCCATGGTGTCGGCTGCATAGTGGCCGCGGAAGGTGGCGTCGAGTACCCAGCGGTTGTTGATGACGTCGGCCATGCGAGCTGCCTCGCAGTCGGCAGCGCTGTTGGGATCGAGGGGATACTTGGGCTCCAGGTTCTGGACAATGCCGATCTCGCCCTCAAAGCCGCCCTCATGGAAGGCGACGACGGCCTTGGCGTGGGCCACCATCATGTTGTGCATGAGCTGGAAGGCCTTGTCCAGGCGATACTTCTCGCCGTGCGGCCAGTTGCCAACGATAAAGCTGCCCTCGGCGGTCGCGGGAATTTCGTTAAAGGTGAACCAGTGCTTGACCTCGGTGAACTCGGCAAAGCAGAACTTGGCGTACTCGACAAAGGCGTCGATCGTCGTGCGCGTCAGGAAACCCTCGTCGCCGTTCTGGTAAAAGGCCTCGGGCGTATCGAAGTGATCGAGCGTGACATAGGGGATAACGCCGGCATTATTGCAGGTGGCAAAGAGCTCGTGATAGAAGGCAACACCCTCGGGGTTAATCTCACCAGTGCCGTTGGGGAAGATACGGCTCCAGGCGATGGAGACACGGATACCGTTGATGCCGAAGCGCTGGCACAGGTCGATATCGACCGGGTACTTGTTGTAGAAATCGCTTGCGGGGTCGGGGGAGAAGCGACCCTGAGCTGCCAGGAAATCGTCCCAGGGCACTTTGCCCTTGCCGTGCGTGCGGGTCTCGCCCTCAACCTGGTAAGCGGCGGTGGCGCCGCCAAATACAAAGCCGTCGGGGAACTGCATGGGGTTGGTCATGAGTCATCCTTTCTGTGGGATACGAATAGGGAGAGGTGCCCGAACTGGGGATCCGGGCACCAACAGAGGGAGGAACTAGTCGAGGTTCTCGCGGAGCCACTTGATGGCGCCAGCGGGGTCGCGGGTGAGGTCGATATATTCCTTACCGCGGGGAGCGAGCAGCTTAATGCCCAGACGATCGGTGTCGGCCTTCATGTCGTTGTAGTAGCTACGAACCTGCGGGGCGAGCACGATGACGTCGTACTGATCCATGATGGCAGTGTGCTGACCATAAGCGCCTGCGGAGGAAGCGATGTTCTCTCCGGTCTGTGCGGCACCTTCCTTGATGGCGTTGGCGAGCATGGCAGAGGTGCCGGCGCCGGCGCACAGGACGAGGACCTTCAGGCCATCGACATCCTTCTTGGCGGATGCATCGGCAGCGGGCTCGGGCTGATCGACGACAGGCTTGTTGTCGGCGGCGGCAACAGTCGTCTCGACGGAAGCGGTAGCCTGCTCGACAGCGGGCGCAGGGGCGTTGGCGGCGATGGCAGCGGCACCATCGGACTCGAGACCCAGCTCGGCGGCGCGCTCGGCCTCCTGGTCGCAGAGCAGCTTATCGTATGCCTTCAAGAACGGCAGGTAGATGATGGCGTCCAGCAAGATGATAATCGCGACAAATACCAGGGCGATAAGCTGGAAGTTCGTGGTGATGAAGATGCCGATGGGGGCAGGGGTAGCCCAAGGCACCACGAAGGAGAAGCCGTTCATGCCCACGTTATCGATAAAGAACTTGGCAACACTCACGTTGACGCAACCGGCGGCAACAAAGGGGATGAGCATGTAGGGGTTAAGGATCATCGGCGCGCCAAAGAGCAGCGGTTCGTTGACGGCGAAGGCAACAGGAACAATCGAGGCCTTACCGACGGCCTTGAGCTGCTTGGACTTCATAAAGAGAATCAGCAGAAGCGGCACGATGAACGTGGCGCCGGTGCCGCCGAACTCACCCACGAGCGACATGTTAAAGGTGAGGGAGTGGGCGGGGTGGCCACCGGCCAGCAGAACCTGCAGGTTCTCGGCCTGGTTGGCAAGACGGATGGGGTCGATGCCCGGCTGGACGATCGAGGGGCCGTGGACGCCGATAAACCAGAAGAACGCGGTGGCTGCCTGGATAAGGATAAGGCCAGGATAGGTTTCTGCAGCGGTGAAGAGCGGGGAGAGCAGTTTGATAAGCAGCTCGGAGAACGGAACGCCCATGAGGTTGCGCACAACCACATCGATGATGCCGCAAATGATGACAGCGCCACCGAAGGGGATGATGTCGCGGAAGTTCTGAGCGATGGCGCCCGGGACCTCCTTGGGCAGCTTAATGGTCAGATCGCGCGAGACGCAGAACTTATAGACCCACACGGTAATGAACGCGGCGATATAGGCCGAGAACAGACCGCGCGTGCCCATGCTGGTGCAATCGAAGACCGAAAGCTCGGAGCCGTTGAACTTGGTGGTGAACTGCGTGACTGCGAGCAGCAGCATGCTGCACTGGGCGGCCACCATGGTGGAACCGTCGTTGAGCACTTTGCCGGCGGGCATGCGACGGTTCATGGAAGCCGTGAAGTTCTTGGCAGTGGTGCCGGCAACCATGATGCCCATGACGCCCATGGTGAAGTTGTAGAGCTTGTTGCACCAGTCGATGAGCGGCTGGGGCAGCGTGACGCCGACTACGCCGGGAAGGGTGGCAATGAGCAGAAAGATCGAAGAGGTGAGGACAATGGGCATGCACCCAAGGAATCCGTCCTTGATGGCCTGGAGGTATATGTTCCTCGAGATCTTCTCAAAGAACGGTTGATGCTTTTCGAGCATCTTTACGATGGCGTCCATAGAGCTCCTTTGCTACTTGATGCGCGATGCATGTGGATGGAACTGGTCGTCGATGGATGGTCAGGACTGCCCGGAAACCTTCCTGCTTAAGGAAGGCATTGCGAAATGACAACGTTGTCATTTCGTTAATGACAACGTAAGACATTTTTGGAAGAGCAACAAGGATATACGGGTGAGCGGTCGATATTGTTCGGTAAACGGTTGATTTATCAGTCAGGCAGGTAGTGTATGCTAGAACGCAAAAACAAGCGATGTAAAACCGACTGGAGAAGCAGTGGCAACGATGGACAAGAAAAATGTCTCAATGAATGATGTGGCGATTGCCGCTGGTGTTTCTCTCAAGACGGTTTCGCGCGTGATTAACGAGCCCGATAGCGTGCGAGAGTCGACACGCGATAAGGTTCATTCGGCCATGGAGGCGCTCGGGTTTCGAGCCAACTTTGCCGCGCGTTCGCTCAAGTTGGGCCGTTACGGGTGCATCGGCGTCGTGCTGTTCCACTTGTCGGGCGGTGCCGTGGACATGATCGACGGTATCGCCGATGCCGCCGAAGAGCGAGGCTTTGCTCTTACGATGATCAAAAAGCGGGCGGGGGAGAAGATGACCCTTGCCGAAGCGGCGCGTAGGATGTCGCAGCTCCCCGTCGACGGCATGATTTTCAACCTGCGCCAGATGGTCGATGACTTTGATACCTTTGAGGCGCCGAAAGACCTCAAGACGGTGATTATCACACCGATGGAACATCCTACCTGCTCTACCGTCAGTGACGACCAAGAGGGCGGCGCGCGCATGGCGTGCGAGTACTTCTTGAACCACGGGCACAAGAACGTGTACTTCGTCTCTGGTAAGAAAGAGTCACTGTCGAGCCAGTGCCGTATGAAAGGTTGGCGAGCGGCACTCGAGGCACGTGGCATTGAGCCGCCCGAGCCTCTGCAAGGCGATTGGAATGCGGATAGTGGCTATGCCGCGGGCCTTGTGCTTGCCGATAAGCCCGATTGCACGGCGGTCCTCGCTGCTAACGACTGCATGGCAAACGGCGTGATGATGGCTCTACGTGACAAAGGGCTCAATGTGCCCGACGACGTGTCCGTGATCGGCTTCGACGATGAGCTCTACAAGACGATTCCCAACTCGATTCTGACGTCGGTGAAGTTTCGCCACCGCGAACTGGGCATCCGTGCGCTTAACGAGGTCGTCGCAGGTCTGGAAGCCCCGAGCTCCAGAAGCCGTACGCTTGTGTCGGGCGTGCTGGTCGAGCGTTCCAGCGTGAAGGACCTGCGGGCGTAGACGTGCTCGGCTCGTTCATCTTAATCTGTAACAGGTGGGGCCGAAAATCTCAGCTAGATGTTACAGATTGAGATTGAGAGGATTGCCCTGTGCGTTTATCTCAATCTGTAACAACTAGACGTCCAAAACCGGTTTTAGTGTTACAGATTTAGACAATTCGGTCCCGCTTATTCCATTTGTCTCGATCTGTAACAGTTAAGGGTGAAATAACCAGCTAGATGTTACAGATCGAGACAAACGGCTTCCGACCTGCACAAAAAGGCCGGGGGCGGCGCGCCGTGTGACGTGCCGCCCCCGGCTGAGAAATGGGGACAGGTTGTGTGAGCGGGCAACCCCGCCAGCCACTAGTCCAGACGACGGGTCTGCGCCACGTGCTTGTACCAGTAGGCGCTTGCCTTGGGCGTGCGCTTCTGGGTTTCAAAGTCAACGTAAAAGAAGCCGTAACGCTTGTTGTAGCCATTGGTCCAGGAGAACTGATCCTGCAGGCTCCACAGGAAGTAGCCGCCCACGTTGACACCCACCTCCATGGCCTTGAGCAACCAGCGCAGGTGCTGCTCGATGTAGTCGATGCGCGGCTGGTCGTCCACAAAACCGTCCTTGTAAGGGTCCTTGTAGCCCATGCCGTTCTCGGTGATGAAGATCTGCTTGTAGTTGGGGTAGCGCTGCTTAATGTAGACGAGCAGATCGAACAGGCCCTCGGGATAGATGATCCAGTCCCAGTCGGTGGTGGGGATGCCAGGCTTGTTCACATGCTCGCCAATACCCTTAACGCGCCAGCGGCCAGTGCCCTTCTCGCCCGTACCGTTGTGGTGCAGGTCGTTCTCGCCGTCGTAAGCCTTCAGGAAGCGGCACTGGTAGTTGTTAACGCCCAGGTAGTCGTTGTAGAGCGCGGCCTCGCGCATGATTTCCAGATCCTCGTCTAGGATCTCGATGGTGCCGCCCGAGACAGCAGCCAGGCGGTTGGCGCACTCGAGGGTGTCGGGCGCATAGTCGCCGCGGAAGGTGGCGTCGAGCAGAAACTGGTTCTGCAGCACGTGCTCGTTGTTGGCGGCCTTGATGTCGGCGGGGTCGTTCTCGTTGAGCGGATACTTAAACTCCAGCGACTGAATGACGCCGATCTTGCCCTTAAAACCGCCGTTGTGGAAGGCCAGTACTGCCTTGGCGTGGGCGAGCATCATGTTGTGCTCGCACTGGAAAGCCTCGGCCAGATGCGCCTTGACGCCACCGGGGAAGGTGCCCTCGATGTAGGTGTTGGAGGCGTCGGCCCAGATCTCGTTAAAGGTGAACCAGTAGGTCACCTGGTCGGCGTACTCCTTAAAGCAGAAGGTGGCAAAGTCCACAAAGGCGTCGATGGTCTCGCGGTTGAGGAAGTCGCCCTTCTCAAAGAGGGGAAGCGGCGTATCGAAGTGATGCAGCGTGACAAACGGCTCAACGTGGTGCTTGTGGCATTCGGCGAAGAGATCGTGATAGAACTGGACACCCTCGGGGTTGATTTCGCCGGTGCCGTTGGGAAAGATGCGGCTCCAGGCGATGGAGAGGCGAATGCCGTTGATGCCGAACTCCTCGCACAGCTCCAAATCGACGGGGTACTGGTTGTAGAAGTCCGAAGCGGGATCGGGGGAGAAGCGCCCCTGGGCCTCCAGGAAGTCGTCCCAGGCGACTTTGCCTTTACCGTGGGTGCGGGTCTCGCCCTCTACCTGGTAGGCAGCGGTAGCGCCGCCAAAGACAAAGTCCTCGGGAAACTGCGCGGGTGGGTTGGTGACGCTAGCAGGGTTAACGGACATGATGATCCAATCGTCTAAATCGAAGGGCCAGCCGGTCTTGGATGGTCGGCTGGCCCTGAGCGTTACTTACTTCGAAAGCTGCTCGGAGACGAAGGCGAGAGACTTATCGCCGTTCTGGGAGAGCTCGATATACTGCTTGCCACGGCAGGCGACGCACTTGTTGCCCACGCGCTCGCAGTCCTTCTGCAGGTCGGCCAGGTAGCTTGCGGCCTGCGGGGCCAGGACGACCAGATCGAAGTCGGGGAGCATGTCCACGTGGTTGCCATAGGCCTCGGCAGCGGTCTCAAGATTGATGCCGCGCTCCTTGGCGGCCTTGGCCAGCGCGTTGGCGAGCAGGCCCGAGGTTCCGCCACCCTGGCAGAGCACGAGTACGCGCTTGCCGTTGAGGTCGCTGGCGGTCGTTGCCTCAACGGCGACAGCGGCGGGAGCGGCGGGGGCATCGGCCTTCACGGCCTCGGCAGCAGCGCCGGCGGCAACGCTCTTGGCATCGGCCTTGCCCTGGAAAGCGTCGTTGAGCTTGGCGGCCTTCTCGGCGTTCTTGGCGGCGAGCTCCTCCTGGGAGATCTCGGCCTCCTCGGCGCACTTCTGGGCGTCATAGGCGCGGAAGAACGGATAGTACAGAGCGAAGTCGACGACCAGGATAAGGGCGAGCATCACAAAGGCGAGCGGCTGGAAGCCCAGGCCCATGATGGTGCCGATGGGGCCGGGGACAGTCCAGGGCAGGGTGTACATAAAGCCGTTCATGCCCAAGAAGTCGATAAAGATCTTGAGGATCCAGATGTTGGCGATCGGGGCAAAGACAAACGGGACAAAGAAGACGGGGTTGAGCACGATGGGCGCGGCGAACAGCAGCGGCTCGTTGACGGCAAAGCAGACGGGGACGATGGCGGCCTTACCGACGGCGCGCATCTCCTGAGACTTTGCCAGGAAGCAGAACATAAAGACCAGGACGAGCGTGGCGCCGGTGCCGCCCATGCAGACGACGAAGTACTGGGCACCCTGGGTCAGGACAGCGGAAGCGTGCTGGCCAGCCTGGAACGCAGCCAGGTTGTCGGTCATGTTGGCAACGAGAGCGGCGGCGATGGCGGGCTCGACGATCGAGGGGCCGTGGACGCCGACGAACCAGAAGAGGCTCATGGCGCCGTAAATCACAGCGAGGCCGATATAGCCGTCGGCAGCGGTGAACAGGGGCTGGAACACCTGGATGACGCCCTGGGCAAAGCAGAAGCCGAAAGCAGCGCGGAAGACGATGTCAAAAACCCAAAAGACGGTGATGCAGACGGAGAAGGGGATGATGTCCTTGAAGGTCTGCGAGATGTTGGGCGGAACCTGCTCGGGCATCTTGACGGTGATGTTGCGCTTAATGAAGAACTTGTAGATGATGCCGGTCACAAACGCAGCGATGAAGGCGGTCAGCAGGCCCTTGGAACCAAGGTAGGTGGTGTTGAAACCGCTGGCGGCGTCCGTGGCGATCGTGTCGCTCGAAAGGAGCAAGAAGCCGATGATGGCCGCGCACATGCATGAGATAAAGTTAATCTGGTTATTCTTGGGCAGGTCGCGGTTCTGAGCGTCGGCGAAGTGCTTGGCCGTGGTGGCGGCGCAGGCGATGGCCAGGATGCCCATGGAGTAGTTGTAGCACTTCCACAGAGCGTTGTTGATGTCATCGGGCCAGTAGAAACCCCAGATGTTGGGGACCGAGGCTACCAGGCAGAAGATGGACGAGAAGATGATGATGGGGATGACGGAGATAAAGCCGTCGCGGATCGCCTTGAGGTACTTGTTGCGGGCGATCGCGTTGAAAAAGGGCTGACCCTTTTCGATGATGGCGATGAGTTGCTCCATGCAATGCTCCTAAGAGTCGGTGGGTTAGCAACGATGGTAGCTTTTGACGTTCGGTTGCCAAAATGTTGACGTTGCCATTTTGCGACACAAAAAAAGATGCGAACCGGTGGTCCCTGTGCCTGTGGACCGTCGATTCCATGTGCGTAAACGTTTGAGCCGCCCGGAGGCTCTGTGTTTGCACAATGGCAACGTTAACATTTGATCGACAAAAGCCGTTCGGGGAAGCAAAAATGTCGGTGAACGGTAGGTTTTGGGTGGTGAGCGTATGGTGGGGGAGGCGTTGGATATACTTGAAGGCGTTAAAAATGACTGCGCAAGGTGCCACCAATGGCATCGTTGACATAGAAAGATCGACCTATGGCCGCTGTTAAAAAATCGGTATCCGTCAAAGACGTAGCGCGCCTCGCGGGCGTCTCGGAGCAGACGGTCTCGCGCACCGTGCACGATTCGCCCAGCGTGCGCCCCGAGACCAAGGAACGCGTGCGTGCCGCCATGCGCGAGCTGGGGTATCGCCCCAATTTTGCCGGTCGATCGCTGCGCCGCGGTAAGTTTAAGACCGTCGGCGTCGCCATGTTCAACATTACCGGCACCGGCAATCTCGACCGTATGGAGGGCTTTGCCGCCGCCGCCGATAAGCACGGCTATGCCATCACCCTCACTAAAGTAGACGGGCATCCGTATACCCTCGAGAGCGCATCATCGCGTATGAGCGCGCTGCCGGTAGACGGCATGGTTGTGATCATGAATCGCATGCCGGCGGACTTTGGCACCTTTGAGCCGCTGCCCGGTATGCAGACAGTGCTCGTTACCATGCTGGAGCACCCGCTGTGCTCGACGGTCGATAACGATCAGTTCGATTGTTCACGCCAAGTGGTCGAATACTTGCTGGGGCAGGGACACAAGACCGTGCACTTTATCTCGTGCCCCGAGCGCTCGCTTTCGGGCATGCGGCGCGAGGAAGGCTGGCGTGAGACATTGCGTGCGCATGGCATTGAGCCCCCGCAGCTCGTGCGCGGCGACTGGACGGCGCAGAGTGGATATGCTGCCGGCCAGGTGCTTGCGGATGATCCGACCTGCACGGCCATTTATGCCTCCAACGACGCCATGGCCTACGGCTGCATCCGTGGGCTCGAGTCGCGCGGGAAGTGCGTGCCCCAGGACGTGAGCGTGGTGGGTGTTGATGACAGTCTGGGCGATATCGTGCCCGACCGTCGCCTGACCACGGTGCGCTTTGACAACAAGCGCGTCGGCATGTGGGCGGTCGACAAGATTGCCGGCACCGATGGGGGTGCGTCTGGCGTGGAGCACATGCTGATCCCCGGTGTGCTTGTAGAGGGCGATACGGTGCGCGATTTGTGTTAGGGTGCGGTCCTGTTTGGGTTTCCGCTAATTGTGTTCGATATTGTTCAGATTGGTTTAAAAACCGTTCACGGGCGAAAAGTGACCGTTCATAGTTCGAAATTACGTTTTGAGCTGTTCTTTTTTGTTTGAATGTTATTGTTTCTGTCATACACAACGCAGCGCGTATGCCCGGACGCGATGCTCTCCATTGGTTCATATGTGAAAGGAACGCAATATGGCAACCAAAGAAGAAATCTCGATGGTTGGATTCGAGATCGTCGCATACGCAGGTGACGCCCAGACCGATCTGCTTGCAGCGCTCGATGCTGCTCGCGAGGGTGACTTTGAGAAGGCCGAACAGCTGCACAAGGATGCCAGCGATGCGCTCATCGGTGCCCACGACACGCAGACCAAACTGCTTTCGCAGGAGGCCGGCGGTGGCGAGATGGAGATGACCTTCATCATGGCTCACGCTCAGGACACTCTCATGACCACTATGATCCTGGAGAAGCAGACCCGCTTTACCATCGATGCCTACAAGCGCATCGCCGAGCTCGAGGCCAAGCTCGCTTAACGAGCCCTCACAACCAAGTCCCCTTCCAAAAGCTCTGCCGCTACCCGCGGCAGGGCTTTTTCTGTCCTCCTCCAAGTTGCGGTGAAATGGGGACTGAATAGGGGCCGGCGGGCGCAAAACAATCCCTATTCCACCGCAACTCATCCCGAGACAGTCATTGGGGACAGTCTTGGTGCGCTCTGTTCGTCTTCCCGTTCGTTTTTTGCTCGGTGGGTATACTTTCTTTCGCATTAAACGCCGGACTGAGGAGGTATCCAAATGCCGGATAACGGGTCAATACAAAAAAGAGACGCGCACGAGATGGCTCATGGGCGTCCTGTCCAGATAACCGAGCACATGACGGTAACAGAGCTGCAGCCCAGCCTGTCCGATGTCGTGTGCGCAAACAAAAAGCTGCAGATTGGCTTTATCGTTGCGCTCGTGGTACTGGCGCTGTTGTCAGGCTTTGTAGCTCGTCCGCATTTTGCCGATACCAAGACCTGGGACTCCACCATCGAGGTCATCGATCAAAAGAAAGGCAATGTTTTGGCGCTCACGACCTCGTGCGTCGCCCTATCTGCGGGTATCACTGCGCTGCCGGGCGATACGGGAACGCCAGTTGCCGAGCAGCTCGCGCAGCTTTCGGGAAACTTGGGTATCGTGCTTGCCGTGCTCTACCTCGAAAAATATCTGCTGACCATTTTATGGTCGGTGGGTCTGGGCATCCTGATCCCGTTTGCGCTGGTGCTCTTTGCGGTTTCACTTGGCGTTCACGGGCGCTGGAGCACGAGCGCTGTCCTGCGCCGTGTGGCGACACGGGTGCTGGTGGTCGCCATGATCGGCATGGCGTTGGTGCCTGCAAGCGTATGGGTGTCGCAGAAGGTCGACGAAACGTATCGCGTTAGCATCGAGGCGGCCGAGCAAAAGGCGGCCGACGCTGCGAGTGCGGCAGATAGCGATAGCTCAAAAACAAGCAAGAAAAAGACCGAGGCCACAGAGTCCAAGAGCGTGCTTGAGCAGCTTGCCGACGGTGCCTCGGGTCTCGTCACGTCGGTGACCAGCGGCGCCAAGCAGATGACCGACGAGATCGTGCAGCAGGTGACCGATCTGATTGAAGGCGTCATCGTGATGATCGTGACTTCGTGCGTTATCCCGCTGCTGGTGCTCGTGGCGTTTCTGTGGCTGGGCCACACCCTGCTGGGGATCGATATCTCCGGTCCCGCGAACTATCTGACGGGCCGCTTTCTGAGTGCTCCGTCCAAGCACGTCAAGAAGGGCAGGCAGTCTGAGTAGGCGGCAAAGCGTTCTTTGGAAGATCAACTGTAAGAAGGGCGGCCGAGACACGTTCTTGGCCGCCCTTTTGTTTGTTGAACACATGGTCGCTACGTCCGCGCCCGGCTCAAACGGTCAGCAATCATCCGTGAACGGTATTTGTTCAAAAAAGAACAAAGATAAACAAATAGTTGTTGCAGTTGATGTTCGAATGTGTTCAAATAAACACGAACAGTGAAGAACCGCACATTCAGATGCCCGGACCTGAACGCGATTCAACACTTCCAAACAGAAACTACGCACCTGCGTATCTCTCAAGGAGGATGTCATGAGGGTTGTAATCGCTTCCGATGCCGACGGTATGTCGATGAAGGAGTCCATCAAGGAGATGCTCATCGCCGACGGTCACGAGGTCGTCGACTATTCCGAGACCCCTGCCGCGGACTTTGTCGATTCCGCGACCGCCGTTGCCAAGGACCTGCTGGAGCACAAGGATTCCCAGGGCTTCGCATTCGATAAGTACGGCGTCGGCTCCTATATGGCCGCCGTCAAGATCAAGGGCATGGTCGTCGCCAACATTTCCGACGAGCGTTCCGCCTACATGACCCGCGAGCACAACGGCTCGCGCATGGTCACCATGGGCCCGGGCGTTGTGGGCACCGAGGTCGCCAAGAAGATCGCCCGCGAGTTCCTGCGCGCCCAGTACGCCGGCGGCCGTCACCAGATCCGTGTCGACATGCTCAACAAGATGGCCTAACGAGAGCCACCGAGAACTCGAACTTCTACCTCAACTTGTGAATTCAGACGAAAGGACGTTCTGATGAAGAAGACCATCGCAATCGGTTGCGACCATATCGTTACGGACGAGAAGATCTATCTGGCCGACCGCCTGGAGCAGGCTGGCTACAAGGTGCTCGACTGCGGCACCTACAGCCACACCCGTACGCACTATCCCATCTACGGTAAGGCCGTGGGCGAGGCTGTTGCCAGCGGCAAGGCCGACTTTGGCGTGGCCCTGTGCGGCACCGGCATTGGCATCACCAACGCCGTCAACAAGGTTCCCGGCGCCCGCTGCGCCCTGGTCCGCGACATGACCTCTGCCCTGTATGCCCGTCGCGAGCTCAACGCCAACATCGTGGGCTTTGGCGGCAAGATTACCGGCGAGTTCCTGATGGCTGATATCATGCTTGCCTTCCTGGAGGAGCCCTACGAGAAGACTCCCGAGCACGATGCTCTGATCGCCAAGATCGATGCCTGCAATAAGGCCGACGCCGAGGCTCAGGCTGACCCGCACTTCTTTGACGAGTTCCTCGAGAAGTGGGACCGCGGCGAATACCACGATTAGCGGGTATCCGGCGTAATTAACTAGTCCGTTGACGGCTCGCGTTTCTGTGATGGGGCGCGGGCCGGTTTGCTATCAGCCCAATTGGCCCAGCGGGCTGGACGTGCATTGTTCTTTTGTTTGCGGCGCTGCCTCATTACCTTTCTGCTAAAGGCACGACGTTCACAATGGATCGTGCGAGATGATATGTGAAGGAGAAGATTCCCATGGAGTTTGTTCTTGATAACGGCTCTGTCCGCATTGCGTTGAGCACGGCTGGCGGATCGTTCACTTCTATTGCGGCCAACGGCCGTGAGTACCTGTGGCAGGGTGACCCGGCGGTCTGGTCGGGCCAGGCACCTATTTGCTTCCCGATCTGCGGCGGCCTTCGTGACGGTCACGCAATGACCATGGGCGGCCGCGAGGTAAAGCTCGCCCGCCACGGCTTTGCGCGCAAACAGGAGTGGAAGCTCGAGGAGCAGAGCGACAACATGGTTGCGCTGAGCCTAAGCTCTGCCGACCATGCCGAGTTGCTCGAGCAGTACCCGTATCCGTTTAAGATCGTTGCTCGTTACACGATCGATTCGGAAAAGGTGGCCGTGTCGTACGAGGTGACCAATGAGGGCACCGAGGACATGCCGTTCTTTGTGGGCGGTCACCCTGGCTTTAAGTGCCCGCTTGACGAGGGCGAGTCCTATGACGACTACGAGCTCCGTTTTGAGCAGCGCGAGGCCGCCGAGCTCTGCACTGCCGTTCCCTCGACGGGCCTGATTGATGTTGAGCATCGCAGCAAGAACCCGATGGTTGGCCATGACCTGCCGCTGACCCACGAACTCTTTGACTTCGCGGAGACCATCTTTGACGTGCTCGAGAGCCGCGTGGTTACGCTGACCAAGAAGACCGAGGACAAGGGCGTGCGCCTGACGTTCCCCGATATGCCGTACCTGATTGTGTGGAGCAAGCCCGAGGGTGACTTTGTGGCCGTGGAACCGTGGGGCGGCCTGTCCACCTGCTCCGACGAGGACGATATCCTGGAGCACAAGCGTGGCTGCCTGGTGGCCAAGCCGGGGGAGACCGTTACCCGCGGCTTTGAGATCGAGATCCTTTAACGAGCTATCGTATGTTTGGGGCCGCGCGTGTCGTGCCCCGGAAACAGGAGTTCAATATGATTCTGACCGTTACCATGAACCCGTCGATTGATACGCGCTATCAGCTCGACAAGTTGATCATCGACGACGTGAACCGCGTGACGCCCGAAAAGACCGCTGGCGGTAAGGGCCTCAACGTGAGCCGCGTGTTGCTGCAGCTGGGCGACGACGTGCTCGCGACTGGCCTGCTTGGTGGCCACATGGGTGCCTATATGGCCGAGCTTATGGATGCTGACGGCGTCAAGAACGAATTTGTGCCCATCGCCGGTGAGACGCGTATTTGCCTGAATATTCTGCACGAGGGCAATCAGACCGAGCTTTTGGAGAGCGGCCCGCAGATCGCCCCGGCCGAGCTCGAGGCCTTTACGGCTAAGTTCGCCGAGCTTGCAGCGAAGGCGGACGTTGTGACGCTTTCGGGCTCGCTGCCGCGTGGTGTCGATGCCGGCTACTATGCCGAGCTCGTCAAGATCGCCGAGGAGGCGGGCGCCAAGGTGCTGCTCGACACCTCGGGCGCATCGCTGGAGGCCGCGCTGGAGTCCGACGCTAAGCCTGAGCTCGTAAAGCCCAACCTGACCGAGATTAACGGCCTGCTGGGTACGTCCTTTACGACCGATGATGTCGATGCCCTGCGCGAGGCGCTCGCCGCCGATGACCGCTTTGCCGGTATTCCCTGGGTTGTCGTTTCGATGGGCGCTGCCGGTTCGGTGGGCTTCCATGAGGGTCGCGCGTTCCGCGCCAAGACGCCCGCGATTGCGGCCGTGAACGCGACGGGTTCCGGTGACTCGACCATCGCCGGCTTTGCGCATGCCATTGCTGCCGGCGCCGACGACGTCACGGTGCTCAAGACCGCCAATACCTGCGGCAAGCTCAACGCCATGGATCCCAAGACCGGGCATTTGGTTATGGACCGCTGGGACGAGGTCTACAACAGCGTTGTCGTGACTGAACTGTAGGGTTACGCGGTTTTATCAAACCTATTGGTTCCGCCGTTCTACCGAACGGCGGACCGGTCGACGCTGCGCGGGCCGCATTTGGACAATCTGACGTTCAACTTCAAGGGCGCGACCAGAAGGTCAGCGCCCTTTCGTTTCGCGTCACCTTGTCTCAAATGCGGCCCGCTCGCTGTCCGTCCTCTACCTGCGGCGTTGTCTTGCTCCGGATGCGGCAGTTAGGGACGTTCCTTTTCTGCCGGCACCTGGGGACACTCCTAATTGGTGCGAGGGGGTCGGCTATGATGCACCAATAAAACGGCGCCCGTCGGCAATGTTGTCGGCGGGCGCCGTTGTCGTGTGGGTGGCTATGTCGTAGGGGCTGCCGTTGAGCGTCTGGGTCCGTGCTCTACAGCGAGTCGATAAAGCGCTGCTGAGCGGCGCGACCTGCTTCGTCCCACTTAAAGACGCCGGCGTTGTCGAGCACGTGGCCAAACACCACGCCGACCTCCTCGTGCAGGATGTCGATGGCGTTTTCGGCCGTAAGCTCGTCGGCGCGGCGGGCAAAGACGTCCTCGGCCCATGCGGCGTGGCTACGGCATAGATCATCGCCCTCGAGCGCGCCGGCAAGGTCGTAGCTGGCATCGGCCTTGGCTGCCAGCAGGTGCTCGCGGACAGCGCCAAGCTCGGGAACCAGGCGCGGCGGAAGAATAGCCAGGCCCATGACCTCGATCAGGCCGATGTTCTCCTTTTTAATATGGTGATACTCGGCATGCGGGTGGAACACACCCAGCGGATGCTCGTCGGTCGTGATGTTGCAGCGAAGCGCAAGATAGGCCTCGTAGATCTCGCCGCCGGCGTTGCCGCGGGAGTCGACGCGGCGGATGACGGGCGTCACGGTATTGTGCGCTACGCCGTCGGCTGTGCGCGCGATGACGCCCACCGACTCATCGGTCCACTCGCGCCAAGCGAGGATGATCTTCTCGGCGGCGTCGAGCAGCTGGGCGCGGTCGTGCGAGCGCAGTCGCAGCACCGAAAGCGGCCACTGCAACACGGTACCGCTGACTTGGTCAAAGCCGGGCACGCTAAACTGCGAGACCTCGGTGGCATGCATCATGGGGAACTCGTGCGCGCCGCCCTGGAAGTGGTCGTGCGACAGAATCGAGCCGCCCACGATGGGCAGGTCGGCGTTGGAGCCGATGAAGTAGTGCGGGAATAGGTCCACAAAATCGAGCAGGCAGGTCAGGCCCTTACGGTCGACGTGCATCGGGCGATGCTCGGAGCTCATAGCAATGCAGTGCTCGTTGAAGTACGCGTACGGGCTGTACTGGAAGCCCCAGCGCTCGCCGTTGAGCTGAATGGGGATAATGCGCAGGTTCTGTCGGGCGGGGTGGGCGCCGCCGTCGGCTGCGGCGGAGCGTCCGGGATAGCCCTCGTTTTCGATGCAGAGCTGGCAGGCGGGATACTTCTCGCCCGTGTTTTTGGCGGCACCGGCCGCGGCAATATCGCGCGGGTCCTTTTCGGGCTTTGACAGGTTGATGGTAATCTCGAGGTCGCCCCAGTTGGTGGGGGTGCTCCATTTGATGTTGCGCGCGATGGCGGCACGGCGCACGTAACCGGCGTCACAGCACAGGCCATAGAACCAGTCGGTCGCGGCGCGGGGCTCGTTGACGCCTATGCGCCCGTTGAACTCCTCGTTTACAACCGAAGGCCTCGGCATGAGCGCGCCCATGATGCGCATGGCGATGCGGTCGCGGCCCGATGCCGTGTCCTCGGCAGCACCGTTGGCAACGGCAGCCTCGGAAAGCGCGGCAAGCGTGCCTTCAAGGTCAAAGTCGGGCAGGGTATCGGGGTGCAAGAGCGAGAGTTTCTCGACCTGGAGCGCCCAGGCCATGTCGAGCGCCGGGCCCGTAGCACCGATGCACTCGAGAATGGTGTTATACGCCCAGATGCGATCGTCCTGGCCGATCATCGATCGGTGGATAGCGTACTCGATCAGGTTCTGCGCGGCCTCGCGCACGTCAGTCATTACAGCCATGCCGCGTAAGCCCCCTTGTCAGAGATGGCGTAGTGGCGGGCAGAGCCCTCGCCCAGCCAGCCGTTCATCTTGGTGATAAAGGTGTCGACAAGCTCGAGCGGTACGAAGGCCTGGATGGTGCCACCAAAGCCGCCGCCGTGGATACGGACGGCGCCGCGGCCGTCGAGCACATGCTCGGCCAGTGCCAGGGCATACATCGAAGGCTGCTCGGAGCCCAGCTTGGCAACGACATTCTGTAAGTACATGGCAGAGCTGGCGCCGGACTCGCGCGTCAGGACCAGGAACTGATCGATGTCGCCGGCGTTCAGGGCTGCCCAGCGCTTATCGACCAGGCCGTTTTCGTACCAGTAGTGAACGGCGCGCAGACAGGCGCGGTCGCCCAGCTTGGCGCGCAGCTCGGGGAGCTTGGCGTCAAAGTCCGCCACGTTTACCTCGCACAGGCGTGTCTTGCCAAACTCGGCAGCGACGTCTTGCATCTCGCGCGGAACGGCGGCGTAGTCGTCGGTGGCGGCCACGTGGTTGGCACCAACCTTAACGAGCACGAGCGCATAGCCGTGATCCTCAAAGTTGAGCTCGAGCTTCTGGGTTTTAGGCTGAGCCTGATCCTCAAAGTCCATGTAGGCGAGGCCGCCCAGACATACGGCGGCCTGGTCCATCAGGCCGCAGGGCTTGCCGTAGTAGTTGTTCTCGGTGCGCTGGCTCATCTGAGCGAGCGCGACGGGCTCGATGGCGGGTGCGCCCCAGAGCGTCTCCATGGCGCGACCGTATGCCGCCTCGACAGCAGCAGAGCTCGAAAGGCCGCCGCCCGAGGGGACAGAGCAGGTGAAGGCGAAGTCGAAGCCCTGGGGCTCAACGCCCAGAGCAGCGATTTCGTGGGCCATGCCGCGGACGAGGCTTGCGGACGTGCCCTTCTCGGACTCCTGAACATCTAGCGTATCGAGCGTGATCTCAAAGGTGGGGTAGCCCTCGTCGGCAACGCGGACCTTGTTGGTGTCGGTCCCTACGGCAATGCCGTCGACAGCGACATCGAGCGAGCCGGCGATAACGTGGCCGCCCTCGTGATCGGTGTGGTTGCCACTGATTTCGGAACGGCCGGGCGCGTGCACGTAGAGCACCTGGCGGTCGCCGATGGGGCCAAACTCCTCCTCAAACAGCTTGGTGAGCGTGGCGAGTGTCTTTTCGTCGGGGGTGGTCATCGGAGTCCTTTCCTTGGCGCGTACGGGTAAGTTTTGCGCCGTTATGAGTACGTTAACAACTTGAAGCGGCATGAACCAAGTGTTCACGATGCCGCACGTTACGGGCTATGTTAACGTACTCATAACACAACTCTTGTCACTTTTTGAGAATCTGGTAATCGGTAGAAATACAGCCGTGAACGGTACTGCCGTATGGACTTATAAAGCAGAAGAGATGCAGATTGAAAAAGTAGAGTACGTTAACATGCGTCCGACGATAGCGGGCCTCGGCGCGGGCTAAACTCCTGCCCGGGCCGGCATTCACGCTATTCAGATCTCGCAAGGGTGAAGGTGATCCTGTGGCAAGGTGCCCGTCCAACGATACAGGTACGCGTCCGGTCTCCATGGCCGACGTTGCCCGCGCTGCCGGTGTTTCGCAGCAGACGGTTTCGCGCGTTGCCAACGGATTGCCCAATGTGAATGAGCAGACGCGTCAGCGCGTGCAGGCAGCCATGCAGGAGCTCGGTTTCCGTCCGAGCTATGCCGGTCGCTCGCTGCGCGACGGCCGCTACCATTCGGTCGGGCTGTGCGTTAACGACGTCACCAAGTTCGGTAACCTGACGATGATCGACGGCATTGCCAGTGCGGCCCGCGAGCGCGGTTGTGCTATCACGCTGGTCGAGATGTCCAAGACCGAGGAGTTTTCGCTTGCCGAGGCAACGCGTCGTATGGCAGCGCTGCCCGTGGACGGCATCATCATCGGCATGAGCCGCATGGCGCCCGATTTTGAGACGTTTGATCCACTGCCGGGCATTGGCACGGTCATCGTTACCATGTACGCGCACCCGCGGGTGACCACGGTCGACTCCGATCATTACGGCTGCTCGCTCTTGCTTATGGATCACCTGTTTGAGCTGGGTCACGAGCAAATTCGCTATATTGGCGGCCCGTCGTTCTCGGTCGACGAGCAATTTCGTCGCGCCGGTTGGCAGGATGCACTCGAGCGTAAACACATCGAGCCGGCTGAGCCGCTCGAGGGCGACTGGTCTGCCAACAGCGGTTACGAAGCCGGCAGGTACCTGGCCGAGCATGACCGCAGTATGACGGCGATTTACGCGGCAAACGATCAGATGGCAAATGGCGCGATTGCCGCGCTGCGTGATAGCGGCCTGCGCGTGCCCGAGGACGTGAGCGTGGTGGGCGTCGACGATTCACTCGATGATTTTGTGGCACACAACGAGCTCACGACCGTGCGATTCGATCTACATCAGCGCGGACGCGAGGTATTCGAGCATGCGGTTCCCGAGGCGGGTACGGCGGGCAAAACCGTTGCCATTCGTATTCCCGGCCAGCTCATCATTCGACATAGCACAGCGATGCTGCGCGCATAGTTTGTGCAGGTCAACGGCAGTATATTCCGCCTCAATTACAATCGGTAAGGATGCTGACGGATAGCCGTGGCTATGAAGGCGAGTGTTATGATAGACGGGTTCTTTTGTCTATCTAGGAGGCTTTGCCTGATGGAGATCACCAAGGATATCCGCTACATCGGTGTCGACGATCACGACATTGACCTGTTCGAGGGCCAGTACGACGTGTCCGAGAACGGTATGGCATACAACAGCTACGTTATCTTGGGCGATAAAATCGCTGTCGCCGATTCGGTCGACGCCGGCTTTGTCGACGAATGGCTCGGCAACCTCGAGGCCGCGCTTGACGGCCGTACGCCCGACTACCTGGTCGTCCATCACATGGAGCCCGATCACTCCGCCGGCATCGCCGCCTTTATGGAGCGCTACCCCCAGGCCCAGATTGTGGCTAGCATGGGCGCCTTCCGCATGATGGTCAACTACTTTGGCACCGACTACCCCGAGCGCAAGATGGTCGTCAAAGAGGGCGACGTGCTCGACCTGGGTGGCCACAGCCTGACCTTTATCGGCGCCCCCAACGTTCACTGGCCTGAGGTGATCTTCTCCTACGAGTCCACCGACAAGGTGCTCTTTAGTGCCGACGGCTTTGGCAAGTTTGGCGCCAACGACATCGAGGATCCCGAGGGCTGGGCTTGCGAGGCTCGCCGCTACTACTTTGGCATCGTCGGTAAGTTCGGCAAGTTCGTGCAGGCCGTGCTCAAGAAGGCCGCCGACCTGGACATCCAGATCATCTGCCCGCTCCACGGCCCCGTACTGACCGAGAATCTGGGCTATTACCTCGATACCTATAACACCTGGTCGAGCTATCAGCCCGAGGACGAGGGTATCACGATTGCCTATGCGAGCGTGTACGGGCATCTGAAGGCTGCCGTCGAGGAGCTCGCATCTGCGCTTGAGGCTCGCGGCCAGAAGGTCTCCGTCTTTGACCTGGCTCGCGACGACATGGCCGAGGCCGTTGAGGATGCGTTCCGCTACGACCGTCTGGTGCTCGCCTCCATTACCTATCAGGGCGAGATCTTCCCGTGCATGAGCACCTTTATCCACACGCTCGCCGAGCATGCCTACCAGAACCGCACCGTGGCGCTTGTCGAGTCCGGTTCCTGGGCGCCCGCAGCTGCCAAGGTTATGACCAAGGAGCTCGAGGGCATGAAGGACATCACCCTGACGCAGAACAAGGTGACTGTGCTGGGCTCGCTCAACGACGCCTCGCGCGCCCAGATCGAGGCCCTCGCCGACGAGCTCTCCAAGTAGCAACACGTTCACTTTTGGCGCTCAACTATCACAACCACCACAAAGGGGGCAGGCACCTTTGTGGTGGTTTTTGTTTAAGCGCCGGCGATGATGAGGGCTGGACGTGCGCTGTCGGTGGCCTTGGCGATTGAGGTGGCGACGGCATGATCGGGGTCACGGTCCATCACGATGGCGTCGACATCGGTCAGCTCGGCAAAACGGTACATGCCACGTCCGTTGACCTTACTGGCGTCCATGAGGGCGACGCTTTGATGGGCCGCGGCGATCATAGCCGTTTTGGTCTCGGCCATCTGGGGAAAGTCGGTCGTAAAGCCGCAGCTGGAGACAAAGGCGCCGGGGCACATGACGGCCAGATCGGCATGGACCATTTGAAGCGCCTGCATAGTGAGCGGTCCGTACAAATAACGATGGCCTTTGCGCAGCGCCCCGCCCAGCATGACGACATCGACCGAGGGCATGCTCTCGTCGATGTAATCGGCAATGGTAATGTCTGCCGTGATGACGGTGATGCCGTCGCGCTGGTCGAGGAGCCGGACGAACTCGAGCGCCGTGGTGCCCGAGTCGACGAGCAGCGTGTCGCCGTCATTGACGAGCTCGATGGCGCTTTGCGCGATGGCCTGCTTGGCAGCGACGTTGACATTGATGCGGCGATCCTGCGTGGAGACGGTCAGGCGCTTGTGAAGCGAAACGGCACCACCATGTGTGCGGCGCAGCTTGCCTGCTTCGGCGAGCGCGTCCAGGTCGGCGCGGGCGGTGACGGAGGACACGCCAAAGGTCTGGGCGATTTCTGCTACCTGCACCGAGGCATTATGCTCGAGCATTTCCATGATGGCGGCACGACGCTCATCGGCGAAGGCTCGGGTTGTTGCATGGGCCATAGCTGCTCCATTCACGGTCAAATTTGCAGGAATTGTGTTGACTCTATTTTCGTTCATTTTCTTTTTGAGTAAGAAAACACCTTTCGATTACTTATCTTTTCTATAAAAGAAAGACGCTCAACGCCCAAAATTCAATATCGAACACGCCCACTCGGCTCCAATTCCTTCCGTTTACTTTTCAAAAACGACGGTATTGACCTGCATGGGCTCAATATCTCGCACGTGCAAAGACGCTGAATTTCATACAATGAGCGAAGTAAAACGCAAGGTAAAACGCCTTGTGAACAACTACGCCCGATGTCCAGATGCGGGCGAGGGAGAGGAGCAAACGCTCATGGCACTTGTTACCACCGAAAAGATGCTCAAGGACGCTCAGGCCGGCCACTACGCCGTCGGCGCGTTCAACGTTGAGAACCTCGAGTTTGTTATGGCCGTTCTGGCTGCTGCCGAGGAGACCAAGTCCCCCGTCATCATGCAGACCACCCCGGGCACCATCAAGACCGCTGGTCTGGACTACTTCTACGGCATGGTCAAGGCTGCCGCCGAGCGCGCTTCCGTGCCCGTCGCTCTGCACCTCGATCACGGCGATGGCTATGACCGCTGCATGCAGGCTTTCCGCACTGGCTACACCTCTGTCATGATTGACGGTTCGCACGAGTCTTTCGAGGACAACATCGCTCTGACCAAGTCCGTCGCCGACGCTGGCCGCGCCATGGGCGTGCCCGTCGAGGCTGAGCTCGGTAAGGTTGGCGGCAAGGAGGACGACGGTCCCGCGGTTGAGGGCGAGAGCCCCTACACCGATCCGGCCGAGGCCAAGGAGTTCGTCGAGCGTACCGGCTGCACCTCCCTCGCAATTGGCGTTGGCACCAGCCACGGTGTGTACACGAGCGATCCGCACATCGAGCAGTCCGTGGTCAAGGCCATCCGCGACGCCGTCGACGTGCCGCTGGTCCTGCACGGCACCTCCGGTGTGCCCGATGAGCAGGTTGCCGAGGCTGTGAAGAACGGCATCTGCAAGGTTAACTACGCCACCGAGCTGCGTCAGGCCTACACCAAGGGCTTCATGGCCTACATGGCCGAGAACCCCGCCTGCTTCGATCCCAAGAAGCCGGCCAAGGAGGGCATGCGTGAGATCACCGAGCTGGTTAAGATCCGCATGACCAACCTCAACTCTGTGGGCAAAGCAGAGTAACAGCAAGGGTACTCTGATCCCACCGGGCCGTCCGGAAACGGAAAAGGGCCTATCTCTCAGAACGTCCTCGGACATGTCGGAAGCCCCGCTGCGCGCTACGCGCTGCGGGGCTTCCTCCGTCCTGACGCTCCTATTTGGCAAGGTGTTTTTTAGAATCCATTTTGCGCTCGGCCTCGAACGCCCGTCTGTCCCAATCGAGCGGAAGCCCGGCCTCGACCCATGCCTCGTAGGCCCTCCTTATGGGCTTGAGCTCCCTTTGGCC
>NZ_JBDMSL010000013.1:0-70147 GCF_039758965.1 Collinsella aerofaciens
CGGCCCGTTCTGGGCGCGCCTCAATCGTAGCCCGAGATGGTCCCAGGCTGACAATTTCGACTGTAATGGACGTTCTTGTTTGACTAGTCGTTTAAGAACGTCCCCAACGATTGCATAGCATGAGAGTGGATAATCTCCCGGTTTGAGTCTGCATTCAAGCTCAAAGTGGGAGATTATCCACTCTCATTTTGTTTGTTGATTTCGATGCCTACATTTGTAGAAACATTTCGTGGAGGCGGGTGTCTTCGTCGAGTTCGGGGTGGAAGGTTACGCCGAGCTGGTTGCCCTGACGGGCGGCGACGATACGGCCGTCGACTTTCGTTAAAGCCTTGGCGTCGCCGTGGACCTCGACGATGCGGGGCGCGCGGATAAACGTCAGCGGCACCTCACCGTCGATACCGCCTACCTGCCCCTTGGTGCGAAAGCTGCCGAGCTGCCTGCCGTAGGCATTGCGCTCGACAAGTACATCCATGGTTGCCAAACGCGGCGTGCCCTTATCGTCATGGGCGGCAAGGTCGTGAGCCAGCAGAATTAGGCCGGCGCAGGTGCCCAGGACGGGCATACCTTCAGCGATACGGGCACGAAGCTCCTCGAGCATGTCCAACTCATCAAGCAGCTTCCCTTGAACGGTAGACTCGCCGCCGGGAAGTACCAGACGGTCAAAGTCCTGCTTCAAATCAGCCGCCTGCCTCAGCTCAATACAACGTGCGCCCAGCTCGGATAGCCTTGCCTCGTGCTCGGCAAAAGCGCCTTGGACCGCCAGCACGGCGACCGTCTGGTCTGCGTAATCGCTCATGTGCGATCCTTTCTGCTGGACTAGCGCCCGCGCTCCTCCATGATGATCTCAATTTCGTCGGCGTTGATGCCCACCATGGCCTCGCCCAGGTCCTCCGAAAGCTCAGCGATGAGCTTGGCGTCGGTGAAGTTGGCCACGGCCTTGACGATGGCGGCGGCGCGCTTGGCCGGGTCGCCGCTCTTAAAGATGCCCGAGCCCACAAAGACGCCTTCGGCGCCCAGCTGCATCATCAGCGCGGCGTCGGCGGGGGTCGCTACGCCGCCGGCGGCAAAGTTCACGACGGGAAGCCTGCCCGTGGCATGGACCTCGCGCACCAGCTCGACCGGAACCTGCAGCTGCTTGGCTGCCTCAAAGAGCTCATCATCGCGCAGGGCAACAACGTCGCGGATCTGCTTTTGGATCTTGCGCATGTGGCGCACGGCCTGGACCACGTCGCCCGTGCCCGGCTCGCCCTTGGTGCGGATCATCGTGGCGCCCTCGGCAACACGGCGCAGCGCCTCGCCCAGGTCGCGGGCACCGCAGACAAACGGGACGTCAAACTGGGTCTTGTCGATGTGGTAGACATCGTCGGCGGGGGAGAGAACCTCGGATTCATCGATGTAGTCGATCTCGATGGCTTGAAGGACCTGCGCCTCGACGATGTGACCGATGCGGCACTTGGCCATGACGGGGATGGAGACGGCCTCTTGGATGCCCTTGATCATCTTGGGGTCGCTCATGCGCGACACACCGCCTGCGGCGCGGATGTCGGCCGGGATGCGCTCGAGAGCCATGACGGCGCAGGCGCCTGCCTCCTCGGCGATGCGCGCCTGCTCGGGCGTGGTGACGTCCATGATGACGCCGCCCTTGAGCATCTGCGCGAGTTCGCGGTTGAGTTTGACGCGATCGGCCTTGCTGGTCTGTTCTGCCATGGTTGCTCCCTTGGTTGGCATGTGCATTGCTTGACGGAACATCCTATCGGGGAGCTGGGTATGGCGAAATACTCAGTTTTCGAGATAATAACAAGGTCAGACTAATACCAGATTGAATGACTTAATAAGGTCAGGTGACAAATTCATGCTTGACTACAATTTGGAAAAACGCGGCGAGGCATCGCTCTACGAGTATGTTTACCAGCAAATTCGAGATGATATCGTAGCTGGACGCATTGCGGCGGGGGAGCATTTGCCGTCTAAGCGCGCCTTTGCCAGTCATCTGGGAATCAGTGTCATTACCATCGAGAATGCATATAGCCAGTTACTTGCCGAGGGCTATATTTGCTCAAAGCCGCGGCGTGGCTACTACGCTTGCGAGCTTTCGGATGCACCGGTTTTGCCTTTGGCTGCGGGGGGCATCGACCGAGATACCGTCTCTGTGGGCCCCAGCGCGCATGATGTCAACGGACGGACCGAGCAATTCGCCCCGCTCTCTCCTTCCGCTTTGGAGGCGGCGCGGCTTTGGCAAAGCGCACTGCGGGCGACGTTGACATCCGAAGACGAGCGCGAGATCTTTTCGCCCGCACCGGCACAGGGCACCGCTCGGCTACGACGCGCTATCGCTCACCATCTGCGTGGGACGAGGGGCATGAATATCGATCCCGACAACATCGTTATCGGTGCGGGCGCCCAGCTGCTCGATACCATGTTGGTTCAGTTACTTGGAGCCGACAAGGTGTATGCCGTTGAGGATCCGGGATATTTGCGCCTGACGCGCATCTATCAGGCTATGGGTTGCAACGTTCGGCATATCCCGTTGGATGATGGCGGCGTGGACTTGAGTACTCTGCAGAAAAGTGGGACCGGTGTCCTTCACCTGATGCCGTCCCATCAGTATCCGACCGGCCTGGTGACGCGCATTGCGCGTCGCTATGCGCTGCTGAGCTGGGCCGCAGAGCGACCAGGTCGGTATCTCATCGAAGATGACTTTGATTGTGAGTTTCGCCTTGCCGGGAAGCCGATTCCCGCGCTCGCGTCGATCGATGCCGCCCAGTCGGTTATCTACACCAACACGTTTTCGAAGAGCCTTTCATCGGCGTTGCGTTTGGCGTACATGGTGTTGCCCGATGAGTTAATGGAGCGGTTTAGGCGCAACCTTGGTTTCTACGCCTCGTCGGTGAGCTCTGTTGATCAGGTCGCTTTGGCGCGTTTGCTGGAATCGGGTGATTACGAGCGACATGTGAACCGCGTGCGCGTTCGTGCTCGCGAGGCGCGTGATGGCCTGATGGCGCTTGTGCGGAAGGTATTTCCGGCAGGAGAGGTCTCGATCGAGCATGCAGACGCGGGCCTTTACTGTACCGTTGCCCTGTCCGAGGATGGGGCTGGGGAGAGTTTCGCGAAGGCTCTTGCTGACGCTCGTATTTCCTATGTCAACATCGCCGATTGCCTGTGGACGGGTGATCGGGCTTCGACTAAGAACGCTCCATCTCGCGTCCTTATTCAATACGACGACCTGAGCCCTCAGTCACTCATTGTTCTTCAAGAACGGCTGCAATAAGCCCACGAAAAAGGCCCGAACCAATACGGTCCGGGCCTCATCGAGCTTGAGGTTATGTCTCAGGCGGTTGGCTTAGCCAAAGTAGCGCTTGAGCAGGCCGGCGAAAGCCTTGCCGTGGCGGGCCTCGTCGCGAGCCATCTCGTGCACGGTGTCGTGGATGGCATCGAGGCCGGCGGCCTTGGCACGCTTGGCAAGATCGGTCTTGCCGGCGGTGGCGCCGTTCTCGGCCTCAACGCGCATCTCGAGGTTCTTCTTGGTGGAGTCGGTCACGACCTCGCCCAGGAGCTCGGCGAACTTGGCGGCATGCTCGGCCTCCTCGTGGGCAGCCTTCTCCCAGTACAGGCCTATCTCGGGATAACCCTCGCGATGAGCGACGCGAGCCATGGCCAGGTACATACCGACCTCGGAGCACTCGCCCTCAAAGTTGGCGCGCAGGTCGGCAACGATGTCCTCGGAGACGCCCTCCATCTTGGCGACGCCCACGACGTGCTCGGCAGCCCACTCGAGCTGACCCTCCTCCTGCTTCAGGAAACGAGAACCGGGAACGCCGCACTGGGGGCACTTAAAATCCTCGGGCAGCTGGTCGCCGTCGAACTCTTCCACATAACCGCAAACGGGGCAAACAAACTTCATGATTCGATCCTTTCGATCGATGGCGATTGTGCGCTCGTCCGGTCCCGTAAGGGCCCTCTCCGGACGTGCGTCTTGACGAGTTCTATTATCCATAAATGCAACCAAATGTGAAGCCTATTAGGAATGATTTTTAATAAAACAATTTCGAGATATGAAGATGTTGATTGATTAACGATTGGGAAGCCGTCTGCGATCTTTGCTGAGTACAATCGGGCGAGCAAATGTTGACCTATCAACAAATGAAGGAGTTTCCTTTATGCATCTAGCCCGTCGTGCCTGGTGCCGAACATATCAGACAGTTTTTCGCATTGCATTGCCGATCCTGCCCTATACCGAGCCGCGCATTTTAGAGCATGCCAAGGATGTGCCCGCGGTGCTTCAAAAGCGCTCGATTCAGAAGGTCCTTATCGTGACGGATCCCGGCATTGCCCGTCTGGGGCTCACGGCACCGCTCGAGACGGCGCTCGCATCCAGGGGGATTGGCGTTACGGTCTATGCCGAAACGCGTGCGAACCCCACGGTCTCAAACGTGGAGGAAGCGGCGTTCCTGTATCGAGAGAGCGCCTGTCAGGCCATTATCGGTTTTGGCGGAGGATCAGCCATGGACTGCGCCAAGGGTGTGGGGGCGCGCATTGCGCAGCCAAACAAGCCCATCAACAAGATGCGCGGCCTACTGCGGATTCATCGTCTCCTGCCGCTGCTTATTGCGGTTCCCACTACCGCCGGTACGGGAAGCGAAGTCACGCTTGCGGCGGTAATTACCGATGACGAGACGCACTACAAATACCCCATTAACGACTTTGTGCTCATCCCGCGTTTTGCAGTCCACGACCCCGAGTTTACGTGCGGCTTGCCCGCTTCCATTACGGGGCAGACGGGCATGGACGCCCTGACGCATGCCGTTGAGGCCTTTATCGGGCGAAGCACCACGCCCTATACGCGTAAGATGGCGCGACAGGCGGTGCAGCTTATCCACGACAATTTGCTCGAGGCCTATGAGCATGGTGACGACATGCGCGCTCGTCGCAATATGCTTTCGGCGGCGTATAAGGCGGGTGTTGCCTTTACGCGCTCCTATGTTGGATACGTTCATGCAATCGCACACAGCCTGGGCGGGCGTTACGGGATTCCGCACGGTTTGGCCAACGCGATCATCCTGCCGCACATGCTTCGCGCTTATGGTGACGCCGCCGCCCCCAAGCTTGCCGATCTTGCTCGCATGGCGGGCATTGCGCCGGCTACCGCGCAGGACAGTCTTGCGGCCGAGGCCTTTATCGATTGGGTCGACCGCATGAACGAGGCCCTGGGAATCCCCAAATATGTCTCGGGCATTCGCCGCTCCGACATTCCGCAGATGGCGGCGCATGCCGATGCCGAGGCCAATCCGCTGTACCCCGTTCCGCTTTTGATGGACCGCTCGGAGCTCGAGCATATGTACGAGGTCGTCGCGGGTGGTATGTTTGAGGACGAGAACTAGGAGGGTGCCATGAACACCGAGGAAATTGCGCGCATCGTCGGCGATCAGCGCGCCTACTTTAAGACGCACGCCACGTTTGATGTCGATGTTCGACGTCGCGCGCTCGTGAGTTTACGCGATGCGGTGCGGGCCCACGAGGCCGATATCGCCCATGCGCTCAAGACCGATTTGGGGAAGTCGCATGACGAGGCCTATATGTGCGAGATTGGTACGTCGCTTTCCGAGATTCGACATCAGATCGCTCACGTGGCTCGGTGGAGTCGTCCGCGCCTGCGTCCGTGCGATCTCGCTAACGCCGTGAGCGTGTGCAAAACGCAAGCCGTGCCCTATGGCGTCACACTCATCATGGCACCGTGGAACTACCCGTTTTTGTTGACGCTCGAGCCGCTCGCCGGCGCCCTTGCCGCGGGCAATACCGTGGTCATCAAGCCGAGTGCCTATGCTCCGGCATCGAGCACGGTGCTCAAGCAAATCTGCGAAGAGGCGTTTGACCCCCGTTTGGTGACGGTTGTCGAGGGCGGGCGCGCCGAAAACGAAGCGCTGCTCGATGAGTGCTGGGACAAGATCTTCTTTACCGGTAGCGTTCCGGTCGGCAAACTCGTCATGGAGCGCGCAAGTAAAAACCTTACGCCCGTGACGCTTGAGCTGGGCGGAAAGAGCCCCTGCATCGTGGATGCGACGGCAAACTTGAAGGTTGCGGCGCGGCGTGTCGCCTTTGGTAAATGGCTCAACGTGGGGCAGACCTGCGTGGCGCCCGACTACCTGCTGGTCGATGCGCGCGTGCACGACGAGCTGCTGGACCTCATCAGGGAAGAGGCCCGCCGTATGTTTGGCGAGCATCCGCTCGGTAACGAGGATTATGGGCATATCGTCAACGCCAAGCATTTTGCGCGCGTGCGTGGACTGATCGATCCCGATAAGGTTGTGCTTGGAGGCACGGCGCGCGAGTCATCGCTCAAGATTGAGCCGACGATTTTGGACGGCGTGACCCCCGATGACGCCGTGATGCAGGAGGAGATTTTCGGCCCCATCTTGCCGGTGCTGACGTTTGAGAGCCTAGACGAGGCCGAGACGTTTATTACGGATCGTCCGACGCCGCTGGCTCTGTATATCTTTAGCCAGGATCGCGCAGTTCAGCAGCGCTTTGTGCGTTACGTGCCCTTTGGCGGCGGCTGCGTCAACGACACGATTATGCACTTGGCTACGAGCCATATGGGCTTTGGTGGCATGGGTGCGAGCGGTATGGGGCAGTACCATGGACGCGAGAGCTTCGATACGTTTAGCCACAAGAAGAGCATCGTGAACAAGGCAACGTGGCTGGACGTGCCATTCCGCTATGCTCCTTACGCAAGCTGGAAGCACAAGTTCGTGCGCATGTTTGTGCATTAGAATCAGATGGCGTAGCGACAAACGGTCGAAAGGCGCAGGCAGGATGAATTTGTGTCCGCACGGCCCCGTAAGCTTCTCAGTACGGTTAAGCGCCGATTTATCCGGCTGTTAGAGGAGCTGCTATGTACGAGCCTTCACGTGTTCTTCTGTCATTTCACATTGCAGGATTTCAGTATGCCGATGGCGCCTTGGTCCTGGGCGATCTTAAAGCGGGCGATAAGCTGACGCTGTGTGCCGAGCGCGATAATCCCCATGACCCCGAGGCAGTTGCGATCTACTATGGCAAGACCAAACTTGGCTACGTTCCGGGAAACGAGGTCGGCCCACTGTCCTTGATGATGTATTACGGCCACGAGGACGTATTTGAGGCCCGTGTGCAACAGGTTGCCCCCGAGCGCAGCCCGTGGCATCAGGTGCGCGTTGGGCTCTACGTGGTGGATGCTCGCTAGTCGGCAATGGAGGCTGCCATGTTTGATGACGATGACCTGTTTGATCTGGCAGATGATCCGTTTGAGTGGGATGTGCTACTCGATGACGATGAGCTGGAACAGGACCGTAAGATGCGGCAGGACAAGAAAACTCAGGGTGACGCTTCGAAAAAGCAAGACAAGCGCCGCCGCGGACTGTTCGGCGGGCTCTTTGGATAACCGCCGCATCGCTACGTCTGTATACTTAGCACGAGTTGAACACGTTGCGAAATGAGGGCATAGACGATGATGTGGTTTACCGCCGACCTGCACCTGGGCGATACGAATATCTTGCACGACATGGACCGGCCGTTTGGCTCGGTCGAGGAGATGAACCGCAAGGTCATCGATGCCATCAATGAGTGCGTGGCTGCGGACGACCGCCTCTATATTCTGGGTGACTTTACCTATCGTTTGCCCCTGGCGGAGGCGGTGCGCCTGCGCGAGCGTATCGAATGCCAGAACGTGACGCTCATCCGCGGTAACCATGACGGCGACTGGGAAGATTCCGACGTACCGCAGATTTGGGAAGACGTGCGCGATTACCTGGAGATTGCTCCCGGCTATGCCAAGGGCCATCGTCTGGTTATGAGCCACTACCCCATGCTCAGCTGGAACGGCAAGGCACGTGGCGCCATTATGCTGCATGGGCATATCCACAGCAGGGGTGACCGCGCCAACGCACGCAACCGCGATCGCGAGCGCCCTATCTTTCGCTACGATGTCGGTCTCGATGCCAACGATTACAAGCCCGTAAGCCGAGACCAGATCTTGAGCTTCTTTAGACTGTAGCCCTCAAACCACCACAAAGGGGGGGCAGGTGGCTTTGTGGTGGTTCTGGCGCCGTTGCCATTATGGCGGCGGCGCCTTTTTTGTCCGCGCGGCGCGGTAGAGTGTAGCCGGTTGATATTTGCGTCCATCGAGGAGCTGCTATGAACGAGATCAAGTGCCCGCATTGCGGCGAAGTTTTTAAGGTCGATGCATCCGGCTATGCGGATATCGTCAAGCAGGTGCGCGATGCCGAGTTCTCGCGCGACCTGGATGAGCGTGTGAAGGCAGTCCAGCGTGAGGGTGAGCAGGCGCTGGAGCTTGAGCGCTCGCGTTCGACGGCTGCCTTGCAACAGGCAGAGTCTCAGCGCAATGCCCAGCTTGTCGAGCAGAAGAACACTGCGGATCAGAAACTGGCGCAAGAGGTTGCCAAGCGCGATGCTGAGCTTGCCGAGCTGCGCGCTAAGCTCGAGGGCGCTGCCGCAGAGCGCGAGAGTGCAAGCCAACGCGCGGCGGTTGAGGCACGAGCCAATGCTCAAAAAGAGAATGCCGAACTCCAGCGTGAGATTGATAGCCTGCGTGCGCAGCTTGGGCGCAAAGATGACGAAGCAAAGCTTGCCGAGTCGGCGGCGCGCAACGCTGCTCAAAACGATTTAGCTGCACGCGACGCTCAGATTGCCGAGCTGCAGGCCAGGCTTGCCGCGGCGGACAAGGCCCAGGAGATGGCGCTTGCCGCTGCCGCGGCAGAGTCGCAGCGTGAGCTCGATGCCGCTCGCAGCGAGGCCGAGCGCGCGCTTGCTGACTATCGCGCGAAGGTGCAAGAGAAGTTTTCCGCCGCAAAGGCTCAGTCCGAGCAAGAGGCCGAGGGCCTGCGTGCCCAGCTGCGCGAGCAGGAACTGATGGCAAAAATGAACCTGTCAGAGGCGGTCGCCGCGGCGGAACGAGAGCGCGATGAGGCACGTGCCAAGCTGACGAGCGAGCTGGCGGTGCGCGATTCTCGCGAGGAGCAAGCCAAGGCGGCACACGAGCTCGAGCTTGCGCAGGCCAAGCGCGCGAGCGATGACCTGATTCGCTACAAGGATGAAGAGATTGAGCGCCTTAAGGACATGAAGGTCCGCCTGTCCACCAAGATGGTGGGCGAGTCGCTCGAGCAGCACTGCGAGACCGAGTTTAACCGTCTGCGCATGACGGCGTTTCCTAACGCGTACTTCGAGAAAGATAACGATGCGTCCGAGGGTACCAAGGGCGACTTTATCTTCCGCGAGTGCGACGCGAGCGGCAACGAGGTCATTTCGATTATGTTCGAGATGAAAAACGAGAACGACGAGACTGCGACCAAGCACAAAAACGAGGACTTCTTTAAGAAACTCGATCACGATCGTCGCCAGAAAGGTTGTGAGTACGCGGTGCTCTGCACCCTGCTGGAGCCCGAGAGCGAGCTCTATAACGTAGGGATAGTCGACGTGAGCTATCGCTACGAGAAGATGTACGTGATCCGTCCGCAGTTTTTCATTCCCATGATTACGCTGCTGCGCAACGCCGCCATGGGTTCGCTGCGCTATAAGCAGGAGCTAGCGGAGTACAAGCAGCAGAATATCGACGTCACGAACTTCGAAGCCAAGATGGAAAAGTTCAAGAATGATTTCGGTCGCAACTACGAGATCGCGATCCGCAAGTTCCAAACGGCGATCGATGAGATCGACAAGACGATTAGCCACCTGCAGAAAACCAAGGAGGCGTTGCTGTCCTCCGAGAACAACCTGCGCCTAGCCAACAAGAAGGCGGACGATCTTACCATTCGCAAGCTCACGTGGGGCAACAAGACCATGAAGGCCGCGTTTGACGAGGCGCGCGGGGCTGCGACAGAGACAAACGATGAGCCAGCCGAGGCGGATTCGTATGAGGTCGAGGATGCCGAGTAAGGCATAGCGTATCGCGTAAAAAGCGGGGCCGCTGGCGATGTTGCCAGCGGCCCCGCTTCGTTTCGTTCCATTGCGCCCGGCTAGTCTTCGAGCAGGTCCTCGATAAAGCCGACGCGGTAGTTTTTGAAGATGACCTCGCCGCCGTCTTGCGTGGCGTCCAGATCGACATCGCCCATGATGCCAAAGTCGTGGTCTCCATCCTCGTCGGCAAAGATCTGGTGCACGTGCCATACGTGCGCGGTTTTCTCGTCGGACTCATCGATGGAAAACATTGCCGAGCTGCGGGCATCTCCGTCGGTGAGGATCTCCTCGTGCTGTTCGTGGTAAGCGTCGAGTGCTTTTTGCCAGCGAATCTCGCTCATGCCCCAGTCGTCGTCGAGTTCGCCCAGGTCGCGAACATGCTCGCGGGCGGCAAGGGTCACGCGGCGGAAGAGTGCGTTGCGTACCAGCAGGGTGCAGCCGCGACGGTCAGCCACGACCTCGTCGATGCCCTGCGGCGGTGCGGCGTCGAGTGCTGCCGGGTTGCCGGCGTTCTCCCACTCGTCCACCAGGCTCGAGTCGACCGAGCGTACCACAAAGCCGAGCCATGAGATAATGTCGCGCAGGCGCTCGTCGCGCTTCTCAATGGGCACGGTGCGATCGAGGGAACGGTAAGCCTCGGCTAGGTAGCGCAGCAGAATGCCCTCGGAGCGGGCGATGCCGAGCTTTTGGATATAGCCCTTAAAATCGCTCGCGCTTTCCAGCATATCGCGCAGGACGCTCTTGGGAGAGAGCTGGTAGTCGTTTGCCCAGGGTACTTCCTGGCAGTACTTGTCAAAAGCGGCGTCGAGCAAATCCTCGAGCGGCTTTTCATACGTGACGTCCTGAATGCGCTCCAAGCGCTCCTCATACTCGATGCCGTCGGCTTTCATCTCGGCCATCGCGCGGTCGCGTGCGGCGCGCTCCTGTGCGCGCAGCACCTGCTTGGGATCCTCGAGCGTTGCCTCGACCATTGAGATCAGATCCATGGTATAGGTCTCGCTCTCGGGATCGAGCAGCTCCAATGCGGCAAGTAAGAACGGCGAGAGCGGCTGGTCGAGCGCGAAGTCCTCGGGCAGATCGACCGTCAGCGCATAGTCGATGTCCGGTGCGGCGTCAGTCGGGGCGTCGGGTGCGGGCGGTACCTCGGTGCGAACGACGACACCGGAATCGATGAGTGTGGCGAAGATTTCGTCGGCGCGAACCTCGAGCTTAGCCTTTTCCTCGGGAGTCTGCAGGCTCGTCTCGATGAGGTCGTGTACGCGGGCTCGGGCATCGCCGCCCTGCTCGACCACGCTAATCACCATGGAGTGTGTGATGCGCAGGCGCGGCTTGAGCGTTTCGGGCTGCGTCTCGATCAGGCGCTCAAAGGTCTGCTTGTTCCAGGTGACAAAGCCCTCGGGGGCCTTCTTCTTTTTAATCTTGCGGAGCTTCTTGGGGTCGTCGCCCGCCTTGGCCATGAGTTTGGCGTTCTCGATCTCGTGCTCCGGGGCCTCGGCGATGACCATGCCCTCGGTATCAAAGCCCGAGCGACCGGCGCGACCAGCGATCTGATGGAACTCACGGGCGCGCAGGCGACGCATCTTGTAGCCATCGAACTTGGTGAGCGCGGTGAGCACCACGGTGTGAATGGGTACGTTGATGCCGACGCCGAGCGTATCGGTGCCGCAGATGACGGGCAGCAGGCCCTGCTGCGCCAAGCGCTCGACCAGCAGGCGATAGCGCGGCAACATGCCAGCATGGTGCACGCCGACGCCGCATCCAAGCAGGCGCTTGAGAATCTTGCCAAAGGCCGTCGAGAAGCTCGTGCCTTTGGCAGCTTCCTTAATGGCCTCGCGCTGCTCCTTGCTGGCAATGCCGAAATTGGCGAGCGACTGTGCCGTCGCAAGGGCGGCATCCTGGCTAAAGTGCACGATATAGAGCGGGGCCTCGCCGCGGCGCATGGCGAGCTCGACCGTGCCCTCGAGGGAGGTCGTCACGTAGTCGTAGCTCAGCGGAACAGGACGTGGGGCGTCGACAACCAAGTCGCAAGCAGCGCCGGTGTGTTCCTCGAGTGAGGCGGCGATGGCGGTGACATCGCCGAGCGTGGCGCTCATGAGCATAAACTGCGTGTGGGGCAGGGTGAGCAGCGGCACCTGCCAGGCCCAGCCGCGGTCGGGGTCGGCAAAGTAGTGGAACTCGTCCATGGCCACGCAGCCCACATCGGCGTCCTCGTCCTCGCGCAGCGCATCGTTGGCAAGGATTTCGGCCGTGCAGCAGATGACGGGCGCCTTGGTGTTGATATGCGTGTCGCCGGTGATCATGCCTACGTTATCGCGGCCGAGCACCTGTACCAGGTCGAAAAACTTCTCGCTGACCAGAGCCTTGATAGGAGCCGTGTAGTAGCAGCGTTTGCCCTGCGCCATGCCCATAAAGAGCATGCCCAGCGCGACGAGCGACTTGCCCGATCCGGTCGGCGTGCCCAAAATGACGTGATCGCCGGCGGCCAGGTCCATGAGGGCCTCTTCCTGGTGGTCCCACAGCTCAATACCGCGATCGCTCGTCCATTCAAAGAAGCGTTCGAAGGCCTGATCGGGCGTGAGCCATGGTTCGGGCTCACTGCCGTCCTCGGGCTCCCACCAGGTGGGGGAGAGCGCGCCGAGCGAGCCGAACTCAGCTTCGGTTCCCGTGCCGCCCGAGAATGAGCTGGCGGCGCCGGCGCCGGAGACGGTGCTGGCGGCGGTATCTGTCGTGGTCTGTGCCATGTGGTTGCTTTCTCTCGTGATTGTCCGCCATCCATTATGGCGTAGCGGCGGCACGGGGTGCCAGCGCGCGAGAAAATGCAGGAAATGGGCGTTCTGCTCAGCCGTATGGTGCAGTTGTCAGTTAAGTGAGTAGACTTTTTGCGATATCGCGAGCACATAGCTTTTGCGCAAGGGCTCTACCTGCGGTTTTAGTTTTCGTTATGCGGGCTGTGCTTGGCTATTGCAGAAAAGTCTACTCACTTAGGTTTGAGGGCCGTTCGCAGGCGCCTATTTGCGCTTGTTCGCCGATACCGCGACCATCAGAAGCCCCTAGGACTCCTGCGGTAAGCGCTTCTTGCCTTTGCGGGCGCGGTTTCTAAAGTTCTCGACGGCCTCTTCCATGCCCAGAGGTACATAAGTGAGCTCATCGAGATTGTCGGGCAGGTAGCACGCAAGGCTTTGCTCCTGCATGCGGCCCGCTGCGAGCCGTTCATCGCTGGGCTGCGCGCCGGGTGTGGCGCAAATGCCGTAGACGACGGCACCCATCTCGCGTGTGCGGCACTCGTATTCGGTCTCGGGATGCTCGGGATGGTCGCGGCGGACGTCGTCACTTACCCAAAGCGTGTCGTAGCCTGCCGCGGCAAACTGTCCCAGGGCGTAATCGCGCAACGGCTTGCTGTCGGTGCGCAGCGTGACGGTAGCGCCGGCTGAAAAGAGCGGGCGGTAGAGCATCAGATGGTCAACATGGACGAGCCGTTTTTTGGCGTACTTGGCCTTGGGCTGCGGTGTGGGAAAGTTGATGGTGATGGCATCGAGCTCGCCTGTGGCAAACAGCTGCGGCAGCGATGCGGCGCCTCGGGGCAGGACGAGTGCGTTGGATAGCTCCTGCTCGCAGATTTTCTGTGCGGCATAAGCGATGCAGATGGGCTCCTGGTCCATACCGACAAAGAGCGTGTTTGGCTCGTGGGCCGCGCGCTCTACAAGGTAGGTTCCCTTGCCGCAGCCAAGATCCAGGTGAAGGTGTTCGAAGGGCTTGCTGCCTGCGGGCGCACAGGCCTCGCGCCAATCTCCGGCATATGCCTCGGGGTTCGTCTCAATCGCATCGGCGTAGCGCTCCAAGCGCTCCTCGAGCACAAAGTTCTTAGGCGTGCGAACGTGGACGGCTCCCATGAGGCTCCTTGGTCATAAGTATGGAACGCATAGCTGCGCGTTCCGTCAATGGGTTGAAAAAGGGTGGGCATAGTTTGCCCGAAAGATGCGGTGCGGCTCGGCGGCGAGTCGTCGGTGCCTACAGACGCTTGAGAATCACATAGCGGTTGAGCTCGCCGCTGCGACCGTCGGCATGGAAACGCTCAAGCTCGCGCACGGGGACCTCGCCGCTCTTGTAGAACGTACGGACGCCGCGCACCAGGTCGGTAATCTGCTGATCGTCAAAGTGATGACAATAGCGGTAGGCGTGGCGGTCGTTTTGCCAGCCAATGAGGTGGTCGCCGGCTTCAAACTGCGCGGAATCGTAACCCTCAAACGGCGGGGTGAGCTCGGCGCGGGCTTCGGCTCGAACGGCCTTGCGCGCCATGCGCTCGTCGTTCATAAACTCCCAAAAGCTGATGGCGATGATGCCACCCGGGCGCGTCTGCCGCACCAAGGCGTCGAGTACGCGTACGCGGTACTCGCACGACGGCACGTGGTGCATAAAGCCAAAGCAGACCGAGATGTCGGCGAGCGGGGCGTCGAAAAGCACGTCGGGCGTCTCGGCGGGGTTGAGCTTCATGAGGGCGTCGAGCACGTCGAGCTCCTGGAAGTGCAGGTTGGGAATGCGCAGGGCGTGGCCATGTGCATCGATAGCCAAATCTTGACACGAGTCGACACCATAGAACTCAAACGGGCAGCTGGCATCTGCCGAGGGGTTTGCGCCGTCGACGCCCTTGGCGGCAAGTGCGCCGCCGGCGGCAAAATTCTCGAATCGCATATTGCCGCAGGCAAGATCAAAGACGCGGACGGGATGCTCGATCGTGGCGACGTCGAGCTGCCCGAGCGCGATGTCCATGGTGCGCACCCAGCCGGGCCACGGGGCCTGGCGCGTATCGGAGAAGGAGGCGGAGTGCTCGCGATAGAACGTGTTGTTGAGCTGGATGAGCGATGAGGCGAAATCGCGGTTCACGGCGCGGAACTCCCTCCGTTGGCGGTGCGGAATAAACAGTACGACCATACTACCGTTAACGCCGCAACGGGGACAACCAAGCTACGGGTCATTGCTTTGTTTGGACACATTTCCGCAGCTCATATGCACCCGCAACCGCCGGTTGTCAAAAATCTCACTAGAATAGGTGGCATGCTTTTAGCGGTGGCGGATAGATTTTTAACTGTGCAAGGCGCCTTAAGAACAAAAACGGTCCGGCGGCACGGCTGGCATCACATAGGAGGAACCATGAATGTAGAAACTGCGCAGCGGCTCGCCGACCTTCGCCGCAGCAAAGGCTTTAGCCAAGAAGGGCTGGCGCGAAAGCTGGGGCTGTCGCGCCAGGCGGTCAGTAAATGGGAGCGCGCGGAGAGCTCACCCGATACCGAGAACCTGATCTCGCTCGCCAAGCTTTATGGCGTGAGCCTGGACGAGCTGCTCAATCCGAGCGACGAGATCGAGGACGATATCGAGTTTGAGAACGAGGACCGCGCTCGTCAGCGCGAGGCCGAGGCGGCAGAGCGCGCACGCACCCATGAGGCGGCGGCACGAGCTACCGAGGCGGCAACACAGGCGAGTGATGCTGCGGCCAAGGCAGCGCAAGCGGCAAGCTGGAGTGCGCAGGCTGCCAATGCGGCGACGGCTCAGGCGACGAGTGGCGGCGCAGTTGGCTCGACTCCGGTGAAGGGCCCGTTCCAGTCGTTCCCGTATTGGGCTGTGTGTTGGCTGCTGTTCTTTTTGCTGATGTTCCCGTTTGGTGCCGGCCCCTTTGCCGCGCTGATCTTCTTCACGATTCCCATCTATCACTGGGTGGCGCGTGCGCTCGATGGTGATTGGGCACGCGGGGATATTCAGGTTGGTCCGGCGCCGGTGGCGATCAAGGCCCAGGGGAAGGATGCTTCTGCGGAACCCGATGCTGACGTGGCTACCACGACCACCGCTGAGCCATGTGCCAAAGAGGGTGACGAATGATGAAGCTTTCGCATGAATCCAAGGTACGCCTGGGTGTTGGCATCGGAGCGTTTGTGCTCATTGTTGGGCTTGTCTTTGGCGTTTCGCGGACATTGATTCATTTTGATGGTCCGTGGGATCTCGACGATGTTGTATCCGGCTTGTCTGGTATGGACGATGCGCTTGACGAGGACGATCTTTTGGATAGCGGTAACTATTCCGCTCGGCCTCAGCGGCTTTCGAGTGAAACGTTTGATGCCGACGCGTTCCAATCGCTCGACTTGGACGTGACGTCGGGCACGGTCGAGGTCAAACACGTCTCCGGCGGCCCGGTGCGTGTTATCGAAAGCGGCCGCGTTGCGAAGGGGGCGTCTGCTTCTGATGCGGCTACCCGGAACCTTGCTGAGGTCAAGGGCTCTACGCTCAAGATTAGTCAGTTCGACTACGATGATAAGCGCGCGATTGACCGCACAATTACCATTGAGCTGCCGCGAGATGTTGCGGATAACCTGGTGGGCATTACGGCGAATGTAGGGTCGGGCGACCTGGCGGTCGCGGACATTGCGTGCCATGATCTGGATATAACGTTGAATTCGGGAGACGTTGAGTTTGCGGGCACCGTGACCGACACCCTGAATGCCGAGGTCGGTTCGGGCGACATGACGTTCGAGCTCTACCAGGCGCCCGCGAAGTCGATGGACGTGAGCGTGGGCTCGGGCGACGTGGAGATGACGGTTCCGAACTCTACGGGCTTTAAGGCGAGCCTCACCTTGGGCAGTGGCGACTTCGAGAGCGATTTCCTTCCGCTTGGCTACGATGGAGAGACTATTTTGAATCTTGAATTCGATAACGGTGACAAGTCTGCTACGTATCGATTTGAGATTGGCTCGGGCGACATGTCGTTTGATTCGGAGTGACGGGTGGTTTTAGGAGACCCGTAAACGTAGACACGCTGTTTGATGAAGGCGCCGAAGCCGAGATCGGCTCCGGCGCCTTTGCCTTTACAATGGGGTCATGGAACAGATTATTTTGAACATACTCGATGCCCTGCGTCGCGGTGAGACCGTGGACGACAAGGTGCTCGTTAAATTGATACATGCCGAGGCGCGCCGCGAGGGTGCCGATAAGCGCGACTTGGCAAAGCGCCGCCTGCTGCCGTTTTACCAGCGGGTGCAACGCGAGGAGCCGGCTCGTTGGGCTGGGTGGAATGTCGACGCCGAGCTGGAGCGTCAACTGCTGCAAGTGCTGCGTATGAAGCCGCGCCGCACGGCTTCGGGTGTGGCGACCATCACCGTCATCACCAAGCCGTGGCCGTGCTCGGGCGATTGCCTGTTTTGCCCTAACGACCTGCGCATGCCCAAGAGCTATCTGCACGCTGAGCCGGCGTGTGCCCGTGCGGAGCAAAACTGCTTCGATCCATATCTGCAGGTGAGTGCCCGTTTGACGGCACTTTCGCAGATGGGTCATGCGACCGATAAGATCGAGCTCATAGTGCTCGGCGGTACCTGGAGCGACTATCCACAAGGGTATCAGGCATGGTTTATGTCGGAACTTTTCCGTGCGCTCAATGACGATGCCGTCGCCGGCGTGGCAGCCAACCCCATGCTGGCGCGTCCGGGCATCAGCCGTGCCGAGGCGGGGCGCCTACTCGATGACGCCCCCGCCGATGCCCTGCCGCCGGTGGTAACAGAGCGCCGCGAGCGCTATCGGGCTGCCGGTATTGCGACCGACGAGGCCGAGCTTGCGAGTGGTGTTGCCGACGAGCAGGAGCGTGTGGATGCTGCCGTGGGCGGCTATAACCGCGCGGTGCGTCGTCTGTACGGCCCTGGTACGCCGTGGGGCGAGGTTGCCGAGTGGCAGACGGCAACGATGGAGGAGCTCGAGCGTCAGCAGCGCATCAACGAGACGGCGAAGCATCGCGTGGTGGGACTCGTTATCGAGACGCGCCCCGATGCCGTGACGCCGCAGGCGCTCACGCTCATCCGCCGCCTGGGCTGCACCAAGATTCAGATGGGCATCCAGAGCCTCGACCAGCACCTGCTCGATATCAACGAGCGTCGCATTTCGGTGGCGCAGATCGAGCGGGCGTTTTCGCTTGCGCGCCTGTTTGGCTTTAAGATCCACGCGCATTTTATGCTTAACTTGCTGGGCGCCACGCCGGAGGGGGACAAGCGCGACTACGAGCGCTTTATGACCGAGGGCGCCTTTATGCCCGACGAGGTCAAGGTCTACCCGTGCGCGCTCATCGAGGGCTCGCGTCTGGTGGGCTGCTATGAGCGCGGCGAGTGGCGCCCCTATACCGAGGAAGAGCTGCTCGATGTGTTGGCCGACGACATCGTGGTGACGCCGGCGTTCTGCCGCATCAGCCGCATGATTCGCGACTTTAGCTCCGACGACATCATGGTGGGCAACAAGAAGCCCAACCTGCGTCAGCTCGTCGAAAACCGCTTGGCGGCTCGTGGGGAAGGCGCGACGGTGCGCGAGATCCGCTATCGCGAGATCAGCACGGCGGGTGCCGACTTGGGTGAGCTGTCCCTTGATGAGGTCGCGTACGAGACGCCGGTGACGAGCGAGCGTTTTTTGCAGTGGGTGACACCGCAGGGCAAAATCGCGGGCTTTTTGCGGTTGTCGCTGCCCGACCATTCGTTTGTTGCCGCGCATGCGGACGAGTTGCCGACGATGCCTGATGAGGCGATGATTCGCGAGGTACACGTGTATGGCATGGCGGCGCGCGTGGGGGATCAAGGCCAGGCAGCCCAGCACCATGGATTGGGCCGGTCGCTGGTGGAGCGTGCGTGCCATATTGCTCGGGACGCGGGCTATGCACGTATCAACGTGATTAGCGCGATTGGCACACGCGAGTACTATCGCCATCTTGGATTTTATGACCATGGCCTTTATCTGCAAAAGGAGCTCTAGATGAACAAGCCGAGTGTTCCTGCCGGTGTCGTTGCCGGCGTTGCCCTGGGAGCCGCGGCGCTTGGTGCGGCCGCTGTCGCTGTTCGTGCTGCCTGTCTGCAGGTTGCGCGAACCCGCAATGGGTTGGCGCGTGTGAAGCGCGTGCACGACGAGGGCGGCGACGAAGTCCGCGTATTGGTGCAAGGCGGCGTCTACCAAAGCGCGAGCTATGTTGGCGATCGTTGGGCGGAGCCGGTCTTTGCGTACTATCGTGCATTTGACGATGTGTTTGAGGCCGAGGACGCAATGCGTGACGCTTATGGTCACGGTATCGACCGCATGCTTATGCTGGGCGGCGGCGGGTTTGCCTATCCTAAGTTCGCCCTGATGTCGCACGAGGGCTTGCGCATGGACGTCATCGAGTATGACGGAGAGATTACGCGCCTGGCGCGTCGCTGGTTCTACCTAGACGAGCTGGAGCGCGCAGTGGGCGACCGCTTGCGGGTGATTACCGCTGAGGCACGTTCGTATCTGGGTGTGACGAGCGTGGGCCATCGTCGCTACGACGTCGTTGTGAGCGACTGCTTTGGCGGTGCCGAGCCTGTGCGCGAGCTGGCGACCGTTGAGGCGTTGCGTCTAGTGCGAGGCAGCCTGAACCCCGGGGGTATCTACGTTGCCAATATCGTGAGCGCAAACGAGGGGAGCGATGTGACGTTCCTGCGCGATTGCGCTGCCACTGCACTCGAGGTATTCGCCCACGCCTGGGTGGTCCCATGTGGTGATACAGAGTTCGGCGGCGAGGAGAACTACCTGCTCGTCGCCAGCGACGGCGACTATGTCTTTGCCGAAGCCGTGCCCTTCGATGCTGACTTTCTCGGCACCGTCCTTCACGACTAGCGCGTCTCCCTGCGACCAGTCTGTTTATGACGGGGCTCCTTTAGCCACTCCTTGGTCATGCCAAAGTAGCTCAACAAGCCCCGTGCCAAAAAGACTGGTCTTAGGCGTGGTCGCGCCAGCTGAGGACGCGCTGCTTCATGCCCTCGATGTCGAGCACGCCTTCGGCAAAGCCCTTGCGCACGAGCTCTTCGGGAACAAACTCGTCGTAGCGGTCAAAGTAAGGCACCTCGCCAGGATAGACGAGCTCGATGGGATCGAAGTCTTTCTCGGCCTCGGCGGCGAGTACCTCAAAGAACGTCTCCTCGTCGGCCTTCATCTTAAACTGCATAAAGTACGGACGTGACGGGTCGAGTCCGCGAAGGCCCAGCTCCGCGGCACACTTAATCTTGAGCATGCGTTCGAGCGCCAAAAAGGCGTAGCTGCCCAGCCAGGGGAAGAGCACCCAGGTGTCGCCACCCAGGTTGATGAGTGGCTTGGTCCCCGCGCCCGAAATCTCGGCCGTATGGCGAGCCTGTGCAAGACGTGCCCGTGCGTTGCCCATGAGATACGGATATGCCGCATGCTCGTTGAGCGCCTTGCGCATGCGTTCGAGTACGTGTGTATTGATGTCACCGGGGCAGTCGCCAAAGTAGGCCGGCACACGGCCCTTGACCTGCGTGGCAAAGACGGTATGACGCTTCCAGTCCACTTCCTCGACAATCCAGCAGTGTCCGGCGATGGCGATGCGCTCGCCGGGCGGTGGGGGATTGACGATTGTGCCCAACTCGGCCGATTCGCTGCGAACGGTGAACTCCTCGTTTTCCTGGAACACGGCGTAGAACTTAAAGTTGTTGATGATGCGCTCGCCCGCGAGACCCACAATGAGCCCACCGCCCTCGGTGACCTGGATATGGTCGATCTTGATGAGGTGGCGCAGCAACACGCGATAGTCATCGGCCGAGACGCGATGGAAATAACTGAGTGTGAGCACGCGCTGGGCAAGTTCGGCCGGCGTGAGCTCTCCGGTACTGGCGAGGGTCGACATGGTCTGGTGGTAGAGCAGACTGTAGGGGAGTCGATCGAGCTCGGGCGGCTCGACCCATTTTTCCTCGCGATAGAGTTGTACGAGCGCGATGCCTTGCAGGAGCTTCCACGGAATGGTCTCGGGCATCATCGTGCGCGGCTCGGGTTCTTCCTCGCGCATGACAAACCACATCTCGGGCGGAAGGTCGCGGCGTCCCGTGCGCCCCATGCGCTGCAAAAAGGAACTGACGGTAAACGGCGCGTCAATCTGGAAGGCGCGCTCCAGGCGGCCGATATCGATACCGAGCTCCAGCGTAGAGGTGGTGACGGTTGTCTGCGCCTGCTCCTCGTCGCGCATGAGCTCCTCGGCCGTCTCGCGCAGCGATGCCGAAAGATTGCCGTGATGGATTAGAAAGCGGTCGGGCTCGTGTCGACTTTCGCAGTAGCTGCGCAGCATGGAGCACACGGCCTCTGCCTCCTCGCGCGAGTTGGCAAAGACCAGGCACTTGCGGCCGCGCGTATGATCAAAGATATAGCCCATACCGGGGTCGGCGTTGTCGGGCGCCGTGTCGGTGGGGTTGAGAAGCGCCTGCTCGGTCGCTCGTGGGATGTCGACTTCGCCCTCGGGGGCCGAGGAAGTGCGACTGCCCTTGGGGGCAGCCTTGTCCCGTGCCTGCTCGCGACGTTGGCGGCGTTCCTCCTGTGTGAGTTGCCCGCTATGGCGCATGTCTTGGGTGCTGACGGGCAGTGCCGCGGGTGGTGCCGCCTCAATGCGCTCGCATGCGAGCACCTCAGCTTCCTGCGGACCTGTGCTCGTGAATCCTCGCTGCTGCGCCTGGGGACCCGAGTTGTAGAAGTGCTCCATGGAGATACGCCACACGCGGCGCGGCTCCTCAAAGCGGGGGATGACGCAGTCGCGTCCCGTCCCCTGCGACAGGAAGGCACCCGTGCGTTCCGGGTCCCCGATGGTGGCCGAAAGACCAATGCGGCGGGGCTGCACGCCTGCCATGCGCGAGAGGCGCTCGATAAGACAGAGCGTCTGCCCGCCGCGGTCGCCGCGCATGAGCGAATGAACCTCGTCGATGACGACGTAGCGCAGGTCGCAAAACATGCGCGGGATCGCCATGTGCTTATGGATCAGGAGCGCCTCGAGCGATTCGGGCGTAATCTGAAGGATACCGCTCGGCTTTTTGATGAGCTTAGCCTTGTGTGACTGCGAGACATCGCCATGCCAGTGCCAGACGGGGATATTGGCTTCTTCGCACAGGTCGTTGAGGCGGACGAATTGGTCGTTGATGAGCGCCTTGAGGGGGCCGATGTAGAGGGCGCCCACGCTTGCGGGCGGGTTCTCCCAAAACTCGGTCAGGATGGGAAAGAAGGCTGCCTCGGTTTTGCCGGAAGCCGTGGATGCCGTCAGGAGCACATTGTCCTTCGAGTTAAAGATGGCATCTGCCGCCGCAACCTGGATAGAGCGCAGGCTCTCCCAATCGTGGGAGTAGATAAAGTCCTGGATAAACGGGGCATAGCGGTCAAAGGCGTTCACGAGGCCTCCTTTCAAAAGCGAATTTCTCAACGCGGTGGGCAGTGGCTTGCTGCATTACTGCCTCAACGTTTGCCCAGATGGAACCTACCAAAATAAACCTGTCCCTTTTTGTCAGGTTAGATGGTGAATTCGGCGAAGTTACGGTCGCCGTCTGCGGAGCCGATGTCGCCTGTTGCGGCTGCCGGCGCCAGCGCGTCGCCACCAACGCTTTGCAGTAGCTCCGCCACATTTGCATCGGGGTTCTGACACAGGATATCGAGCAGCTCGATAAAGTCGCGGATGACCTCGCGGGGCGTCAGATGCGTGTCGGCCCCCACGCGGCCAAACTCAATCTTGAGGAAGTCCACCAAGTCGTTCTCGGTAAGCGTGGGCGTCCAGCCAAAGTAGCCGGCATGGATCTGCATGAGCTTTTCGATGAGCACCAGCAGCTCCTCGTAGGTGAGCGGCTGCAGGCGGATGATGGGCGCGAGCATGTCTTTGAGATCATCTCGCGCAAAGCGACCCTGAGCGAGTCGGCTGCGCAGAGCCTCGTAGGAGAACACGCCGCGGCGGCGGTCTTCGATGGAGGTTGGCGTGCCACCCATGATCATGCCCAGGTACTGCGCCTTGCCCTGGAGCGTGTCGTTGTACATGGTCAGGATCTTCTCGTAGTTATATTGGCGTGTGATGGCGTTGGGAATCTTATACAGATTCACGAGCTCGTCGATGAGCACCAGCATGCCCTTGTAGCCGCTGCAGACCAAAAAGCGCGCAATGAGCTTAACGTAGTCGTACCAGTCGTCATCGCTGATGATGGTCGAGGAGCCCAGCTCGGCGCGAGCCTCGCTCTTGGTACGGTATTCGCCGCGGATCCATTTGGTCACGCGGCTCATGGCCTCCTCGTCGCCCTCGGATACGGCCGTGCGATAGCGGCGAAGCATGCGGGTGAAGTCGAAGCCGTGGACCATCTCCTCGAGCGGGGCCAGTTGGGCATTGACGACCGACTCGTCGACGTCGGCACACGAGACAACCCAGCGATCCAGAATAAGGTTGAGCGCGCCGCCCTCGGGGCGCGTCTTGGTCGATATATTGCGGATGAGCTCGCGGTAGGTGGCAAGGCCCTGTCCCTGACCGCCCTGCAGGCGGCGCTCGGGCGACAGGTCGGCATCGGCGACGACGAATCCCTCGCCCATGGCATGCGTTCGGATGGTTTGGAGCAAAAAGCTCTTGCCGGCGCCGTAGCGACCGACCAGGAAGCGGAAGCTCGCCCCACCGTCGGCGATGAGACTCAGATCGGTGAGCAGGGCGCGGATCTCGACCTCGCGCCCTACGGTAATGTAGGGAAGGCCGATGCGCGGGACCACGCCGCCCTTGAGCGAGTTGAGAATGACGGCAGCGACGCGCTTGGGCACGCGGGGTGCTGCGGATGCGGTATCACTCATGGTCTAGGTATCCTCTCACGTCTGCTTCGTAGTCCTCAATAATCTGCGGCCCTGCCGCGCTAAATTCAATTACGGTGTCGCCCACCAGGTCAAAGAGCGTCTCGTTGGTGGTATCGACGAGCATGTCCTCGCTCTGCCCCGATTGCGCTACCGCCGATTCCGCCTGTACTGCGTTGTGCTCGAGCAGCGCGCGGAGATAGGCGTCTGCGGCGGGCGCGAGTTCGTTCGTTGCGTCAGCGGGCGCAGCGGCTGCGAACGTTGACGTTGACGCGAGAAGCGGTGCCACGACACCAAACTGTTCGGTGGATATGGTCGGCTCGTCGGTCAAGTCCTGCCGAATGGGTGCCACGACCGCCTCGACAATCGCGTCGGTTACGGGCTCGGCTTCCGGTTGCCCTGAGTCCGCTGCCTCGGCTTCTGCGGACGCGCCGTCCTCGCGTTCCTCGTCGATCAAAAGCGCTTCGCGCGTTTGCGCAGCGGCGCTCCGAATGTGCCCCAGCTGACTCAGATCGATATCGATCTTGACGGGCTGGTGTGCGGCGTCCCACGAAAGCCATGCCACAATCTCGTCATCGATAATCTTGGCCAGATATTTGGGGACCTTCTCCTCCTTCAGGGGGTGGGTGGGGTCTAGGGCCAGGCGCAGGCGTTGGTCGCAGGCGCGCATCATTTCACCGAGCTTGCTGCTCTTTTGCCTACTACCGTGGATACGCATGCATTCCCAAAAGCCGTTTTGGCAACGGTAGATATGGATAGGATCCAGGCGGTATTCGCAGTCCTCGTGGCGCTCGGGCGCAAAGAATACGGCCGAGGCAAACATGGTGTAGGGCATGGCCGTCTCCTCCCCAAATAAACTCGCCACGATGCCGGTCTTTCGGTGCGTGTCATAGTAACGCGCCATACGGACATACACGGCACATGCCACGTGGCGTAGGTCGCGATGGTTGCTGCGAGCGAGTCTTGAGTTATTGAGGTTATACGTGGAGAGGGCGTTGATGGCGGCCATGAGTCGCTCCTCGCGCACCTCATCGGGCGGAAGGGGGAGCGTGGGCTCGGAGGTTTTGCGACGCTTAGGGGTCTGGCCGGACGGTGCCGGTGCTGGTACAAGGTCTCGTGCCGCGCGCCGCAGCTCGATAAGGGCGTTATCGAACATGACGGTTTTAGAGTCGCGAAGCAGCTTGGGGTCGAGCCCGTGGAACACGGCGTAATCCTGCAGCCACACGCGTGCAAATCGGTCGATGCCGGGCTCGAAGGCGCGATAGACATCCCAAAAAGCCTTGATCTTGTTAAAACCATCGAGCGGGTCATCTACGCCAATGCCGCAAATCAGCTCATAGAGATACAGAAAGGCAAAGGACGTAGACGTTTCCTCGACGGTTCCGCGGCGCACTTGGGCACGCCAGGTAAAGTAGCCGCGCAACTGCCGGTCGCTCATGGCGTTGTAGGTGGGAAAGTACGATTTAAAGGTGCCGTTGTAGGGACAGTCGTCCTCAAAGTCGGCCATCAGCAGGCCCTGGCGGTAGAAAAGCTCGGCTTCCGAAAGCCAACGGCCCGCGCCGCCCTTGGGGTCTTCTTGCCAACGCGATATCTCACGCATCTTGCGGTATTGGTCGGGAAGGAAGTTCTGCATCTGTCGGCCGGTTTTGAGAATCGGCTCGTCTGCGTAGATTTCGTTTGAGAAGCGGGCGGACTGATGGGTCCGGGCCTCGGCCATAATGCGCTCGATGAGCATCTTGATGTCCTGGTCGGCCACCGCTCCTCCTCTCGAACGCAGCTACGGTGACCTCATATCATAGCACAGCATCAAACAGATGTTCGAGATACCGCTGCGTTGATAGATTTAGAACAGGAGGGCGTAGATGACGGCGATGACGACGGAGGGGAGCATATTGGCCGTGCGGAAGGTCTGAGGACGGATGAGGTTGACGCCGACGCAGAAGATGAGCATGGAGCCTACGAGCGAAAGGCTGTTGAGGGCTGTTGTGGTCATGATGGGGGAGAGCGCGCCGGCAAACAACGTGATCGTCCCCTGGAACACGGCTACGGGCAGGGCCGAGAAGATGCAGCCGCGTCCGAGCGACGCCGTCATGGTGCAGACGATGATGCAGTCCAGCGCTCCCTTGAGGGCAAGCGTTGACCAGTCACCGAGCAGACCGTCCTGGATCGATCCCACAATGGCCATGGCGCCGATACACACGGTGAGTGAAGTCGAGACAAAAGCGTTGGTGAACTCGTTATCGCCCTCACTGCCAGTCTTGCGCTTGAGCCATTCACCAAGGTTCTCGATGACGGCTTCCAAGTTGACGGCCTCGCCGATGAGTGAACCGAGCGCAAATGAGACGATGAGCATGGTGGTACCGGTGGTCGCCAGCGCCTTTCCATCGATGATGAGCATCTTTTGCATGGTGCCGCCCAGGCCGATAAACAGGACGCACAGCCCCGATGCTTTCATGAGCGTGTCTTGGATGCGCGGTGTAATGAAGCGGCCGCCCGCTAATCCCAAAAGACCGCCCGCAACTAAAAGCACAACGTTGATGATCGTTCCCAAGCCCGGCATGAGCCCTCCTGTATTGATGCCAACGTGGCAATCGTAGCAGAACGAAATGCGAGGCACATCGCGACTCATCTAATACGTTATATAAGTGGTGTTAGGAATGATGCGCAGTATTTAAGCCTCAGGTGGTTGTCGGGACATAGGGATAGTAGTCAAAGCGCAGCGTCATAAGCCGTTGTGGGGATTCAATAGCCGCGGCAATGATATTGGCATCGCGGGCACGATCAAACCCTTCGAGTTCGATCTGATACGAGACGTCTTGCATAATGTCCAGACGTCGCCAGGCTAGGAGTGTGTCACCATCGAATTCCAAGGTCTTGCCTCCGTCTGGAGCAACGGCGTATAGACGCAGCTTGGCGGTGGTTGCAGGGTCGACAACCGTGACCTTTTTAATTTCGTTTCGAGTATTCTTGGCGCCCAACAAGGTGAGCAGTGTTGGGGCCACGACCTCGCCCGATGGCAAAAAGACGACTTCGATGGATTCAGGAAATGCGATGATAGCCGACTTGCGGACGGGCTGATTGGCGGCGGCAACTTCGATGTTCGCAGCGTCGATGACCTCCGTGTGGTCGAGCGCGGCAAGCACGCAGCAGTTACCTTCATCGATCTCTTGAGGATCAGCAAGCCCCAGACTGTCCGCGAGCTCGGGATCGTTTGGATCGGTAGCGGGCTCATTCGGTGCTTCGAAAGAAGCTGGGACGCTGTTTGTCGGCGACGGCGTGTCGCCCGCACCTGCTTCTTTGTCCGCACTCTCTTCTTGTATGGTTGCGTTGATGGGTTCGTCGTTTGGGGGGAGCGTCTTGGCGTCAAGCGCGGAGGGGAGAATTCCGATGGCTCCGGATCCGTTCCACTCCATTTCGAGAAGCACCGGGTCGGCAAGAATGCGTTGCCTGCTTTGCGCGTGGGCATCGATTTCAATAGGGCCTGCCTCTATCCCTCGTGTAAGGCTGAGTGATCCGGCTGGCTTCTCGAAATGAGCGTCTGTGTCTTTGGTGCTGACGGCGTAGAACAGCAGGGACGCTTCTCCCGCCGCGATGGCATCGGTACCGGCTTTGGTCAGCCGCAACGATGCCGTGAATGAGAGGGTGGGCTGCGCATCGTCTGCATTCGCGGCGGCGCAGCCCAGACATATACCGCCTCCTTTCTCGAAAAACGTACCGTCGAAGGCGACCTTCGCTCCGTTCGCCGAGTCATCGACCGAAGCGATGTCGATGCGCAGCTCTAAATTGCATGGATCGCCATCTGCATCGAGCACAACCGAGCGCCACGTGCAGACGGCGCACCCCGCCTGGGAGCCGTTTGCCTTGTTCGAACGATTGATATCCACGACTATCGAGCCGTCCGTATTACGACGAAGGCATCCCGAGGTTGAGATTGCGGCCTGTGCGATCGAAAAACGCTTGCACGCAATGGCGCTCGACGGATTTGGTGCGGAGCTTAGGGCCGCTGGTAAGGAGTCTGCCATGACAGGAGTCGCCCAAGCGGCGACAGGCGTTCCGGTTGCGAGCGCGCCGCAGAGTGCGACGACGGGCAAAAGGTTCTTCGATGCCATGGGGTCTCCTTAGCTAATTTAGTGCGGCCTGTTCATGTTTTGTTTCTGGCTGTGTTTGATGTGCAGACCGAGGCCGGCGGTTCCCGCGCCTGCTGCTGCGGCGCCTGCTGCCAAGAGCCATCGTTTGTCGCCTGTCTGCGCCAACGGTTCCTCGCGGTCGCTGCGGTCGAGCTCCGAGAGGTCGACCGTCACTTGCGTGGCGGCCTGCGCCTGTTCTTGCTGGGCAAAGGCCATGGCTGGCCCAAACGCTAGGATGCTGACGGCGGCGGCCAGGGCGACGGCCTTATGCCGTGTGCGCACCGGGCTCGACCGTCCAGGTAATCGTTGCAACCTGATCGCCTTCGCCGGTTACGCGGAAGATGTCGCGCGTGACGCGGGCGACGTTTCCGCTTGTCTTGAGCTTAATTTTGTCCGCGCCGCCGGCAATGCCCTGGTAGCCCATGTCGAAGGCTGCATTCTTGGAAAGATCGAGGCCCGTTCCTTGCATTGCGGCGCTGGCGTTCTGGAGTGCGCCGTCGGGGCCGACCTTAAAGTCGATGGAGTTCTGCGCGGTTCCGGCCTTGGCGTCGGCGGCAATGGTCCAGGTGTTCATGGCGTCGATCTTCATGTTGGTGACATGGATGCCGTAGGCCGAATGATTGTCGATGGTGGTCGCGTCTTCTGAGGGGCCCTGAAGCGTGCCGTCGGCCTTGGCGACGAAGGGAATAACCGTCGGAACTTTGAACTCAACGTTGTCGATCTCGGTCCTGACCATTACCTTCGTGGTTCCAACGCGCCCGGCCGCCATAGCTGGCGTCGGGGCGGCGCCCATTGCGAGTGCGAGCGCGAGCCCTGCGCCCACGACGAGCGCTCTGGCTCCGTTCATGTTCCTGGTGATGTTCATGGTCGTTCCTTTCTATTCGCCGCGGGCCGTCCCCGCGATGATTGGACGAATGCTGGTGAATTGCGTGCGGTGCTGCGTCGGCCGGAAAGCTAGTTCTCGGCTTGCTCAACCCGTACCTTGACACGTGTCGGATTGCCGTGGGTGTCGTAGGTCTTGGCATCGAGTGCCTGAATCTCGATATATGCCTCGCCTTCTTGGATGTCGCCGGCGGGGCAGGTCTCAACCGTCTTGCCGGCTTCGACCACACCGGACTCATAGATGGTCTCGTCGTTTTGAATCACGCGGAAGCGCTGGGGAAACTTGTTGTCTTGGACGTTTTGCACGTTGACGCGCAACTTGCCGCCTTCCTGCAACTGTGCGACCGGCGCGACCGAGATCGTCATCATGTTGTCGCGGACGATGGCGTCGAGCTCATCCTGGATTTCTTGGCGCGATTTACCCTCTGCCGTCGTGACCGAGGCGCCCGCTTCGGGCACGGGCTGCGACTGCCAGGCGTATAGCCCTACGGCGATGAGGGCGCAGACGATAGCCAGGCAGACAACGACGAGTTTCTTGCGACGCCCCAGTCCTGCAAGGCGGGGCGGCTTCTTCGCACTCATGCGGCGTCCTTGGTGGTGTAGACGCGCGCGAACGTGGACGGGTCCGCTCCAAAGAGCATGTGAAGCATCAGGCGGCGCGAGTAGATGAGCTCGTCGAAGTTGTGAGGGAGCTCGATGTTGTGGATATGCGCGATGTGGTGGGCGAGCGCCAAGAACGACTCGGGGTCGCAGATAACATCGGTGGTGACGTGGTAGACCGCCGTATCGGGGAACGCCTCTTCGTCGAAAGGCAGGAAATAGGGATCGTCGTCGACCTCGATGGCGACGCCGTACTGGGGCCAGTAATATGCCATGGGAACCTCCCTGCTTCTGGGGCCAAAACTTCCATTGGTTTTGGCTGTTGATGCCGACCGTATCAGCCACTACTTGACCAATTTCTGACCAAATGCTTGACGGATTGACATCTCCGCAGGTAAAAGATGGTAAAAATTACTTCAACTTTTTTCGAGCGACAATTGCGTGATCGCTGGCGGTAAAGCGACATGTGTCAAAAGCATCGTCTGCCGAGGAAACCTTGCCGCTCGCCGAATTGCACGAACGTAAAAATCGCCAATTATGGAGACGGTCTCGAACACGTCGACGAAACGATGCGGTAACATCTCCCTGCAAACACTGTAGTTAGCTAAAGGGGGAGTTCGCGTGTCGGCAACCATCAAACCCTTCACCGACGAGTTCGAAGAGTATGGCCGCGATGAGTCTCGCACATCGGGCGAGGCCTCGAGCATCTCGTTTCCGACAACGGAGGACGAGGTCCGCGCCATTTTGAAAAAGCTCCATGCCGAGCGTGTCCCGGTGACGGTTCAGGGCGCCCGGACCGGTCTTGCCGCCGGTGCCGTGCCTCATGGCGGTCACATTCTCAATACTTCCCGCATGAATCGCTACCTAGGCATTCGCCGCGATGAGCAGGGCCGCTTTCTTTTGCGTGTGGCGCCCGGCGTCGTGCTGTCTGAGCTGCGCAAGCAACTGGGCAAGAAAGTGCTGCCGACTGCCGGCTGGGACCAGACATCGCTTGAGGCCTACGAGGAGTTCCAGGAAGCTCCCGAGCAATTCTTTCCTACCGATCCCACCGAGGCATCTGCCTGCCTGGGCGGTATGGCGGCATGCAACGCTTCCGGCGCCCGTAGCTACGCTTACGGCCCCATGCGCCCTCACGTCACGGGCCTTCATGTCGTGCTGGCCGATGGCGACCTGCTCGAGCTTCACCGTGGCGAGGTTTTTGCACAGGGTCGCCGCCTTTCGCTCGTCACGGTGCAGGGCCGCACGCTCGAGCTCGACCTTCCCGACTACACCATGCCCAAGACCAAAAATGCTTCGGGCTATTTCGTTGCTGACGATATGGATGCCATCGATCTGTTTATCGGTGCGTGTGGCACACTTGGCGTCATCACCGAGCTCGAGATTGCCCTGCAGGCGGCGCCTGCGGTCGTTTGGGGCGTGAGCTGCTTCTTTGACAGCGAAGATAAGGCCGTGTCCTTCACCGATTCCGTGCGTCCCGTCCTGTCCCACGCGGCTGCCATCGAGTATTTCGATGCGGGCGCCCTGGATATCCTGCGTCGTCAGTGTGAACAGTCGACCGCGTTCGCCTCGCTGCCGGCGCTCGACAAAGACGCCAAGGTCTGTGTCTACGTGGAGCTCGACTGCAACGACGAAGCCCAGGCGACTGAGGAGCTGTATCACTTGGGGTGGGTACTAGAGCTTGCGGGCGGCAGCGACGATGCGACATGGGTCGCGCGCACCGAGGTCGATCGCGAGTGTCAGCGATTCTTCCGCCATGCGGTGCCCGAGAGCGTCAACATGCTCATCGACGAGCGTCGCCGCACGGATCCCACCATCACCAAACTGGGCTCGGACATGTCGGTGCCCAACGCACACTTGGCCGATGTCATCGCCCTTTATCGCCGCACGCTGGCCGAAAGCGGGCTTGAATCTGCCGCCTGGGGGCACATCGGTAACAACCATCTGCATGTGAACATTCTGCCGCGCGATGCGCAGGATTACCGCCGCGGCGGAGAACTCTTTGCCCAGTGGGCTTCCGAGGTCACGGCCATGGGTGGCGCCGTCTCCGCCGAACACGGCGTCGGCAAGATCAAGGCGGGCTTCTTGGAGACGATGTACGGTCACGAGGCCATGGTCGAGTCGGCGCGGCTCAAGCTCCAGCTCGATCCTGCCGGGCAGCTGGGTCGCGGTAACCTGTTTTCGGAGAAGCTCTTGGATGAGCTCGTCCAGAAAGGGGGCGCGTGAAGATGAGCGATTTCCATATGGTGGTGTGCGTCAAGGCGGTGCCGGGAAGCACCGAGGTCAAGATGGACCCCAAGACCAATACGATTGTGCGCGATGGCAAGCAGGCGGTCATTAACCCGTTCGATGCGAGCGCTTTGGAATGCGCACTGGCGCTGAAGGATGACTTTATCGGCTTTGGCATGGACGTGCGCGTAACGGTGGTGTCGATGGGCATCCCCGCGACCGAATCGCTATTGCGCGACTGCATCGCCCGCGGTGCCGATGACGCGCTGCTGCTGACCGACCGCGCCTTTGCAGGTGCCGATACCCTGGCAACCACCTATGCCCTCAAGTGCGGCATCGAGGCACTCGACGAGGACTTCGACCTGCTCATCTGCGGCAAGATGGCGGTGGACGGCGATACGGCCCAGATTGGTCCCGAGCTTGCCGGTGCCTTTGAGATTCCCTGCGTGACCGACGTGAGCTGCGTGCAGAGCGCGGGCTTTACGACCTGCGGCTCGCTGGCGCTTGTTCACGGCTGCGATGCCGGCGAGGAGACGGTGTGCCTGGAGATGCCGTGCGCGATGACGACCGCCAAGGAGATTGGCCAACTGCGTATGCCGAGCATTGCCGGTATTCGTGCAGCCGAGGAGGCGGACGTGCGTGTGGTCAACGCTGCCGACGTGAACGCCGACCCCGCGCGCTGCGGCCTTGCCGGCTCGCCGACACAGGTCGTGCGATCGTTTGTGCCCGACCGCGACCAGACGTGCGAGGCCGTTGAAGGAACGGCGTCCGAGCAGGCGGCAAAACTTGCCAAGATTATCGAGGGGATGGCATAGATGAGCGGACTGATTATCGATAGCGAAGCCTGTATAGGCTGCGGTCGCTGCGTTCGCGCCTGTGCCTCGGGCGGCATCGTAGTGGAAGGCGAGCGGCCCAACCGTTGCGCCCGCGTAACCGACGGCTGCGTCCTATGCGGTGGGTGCGTCGACGCCTGCCCCGTCAACGCTGTCTCGATCGAGCGTGACGAGGCCGCCGGCGCGGTTGACCTCGATGCGTATCGAGATATCTGGGTATTCGTTCAGACCGACGAGCACGATACGGTGACTCCCGTTGCCTATGAGCTCATGGGCAAGGGCCGCGAGCTTGCCGATGCTCGCGGCTGCCGTCTGGTGGCATTGGCCGGCATGAGCCCCGAGAGCTCTCTCGGTGACCTGGAGCATCTGGTTTGCGCCGGTGCAGACGAGGTCCTGGTCTGTCGCGACGAGCGTCTGCGCCAGAACGATGCGGAGGTTTACGCCCGGCTGATCTGCGATTTGGTGGCAGAGCGCAAGCCCGAGGCCATTCTGTACGGTGCGACCGCCTTTGGCCGCGAACTGGCACCCGGCGTTGCCGTGCGTTTGCAGACGGGCCTTACGGCTGACTGCACCGTACTTTCGATGGATACGGAGACGGGGCTGCTGCAACAGACGCGTCCGGCGTTTGGCGGCAACCTGATGGCCACCATCGTCTGCCCCAATCATCGTCCTCAGATGGCAACGGTGCGTCCCGGCATCTTTAAGGCGTCCGACTTTGACTACGGCCGCTCCGGCACGATCACCCAGATATCGCTTGCGGATGATGCTAAGGCTCGTGTCGAGATCTCGATTCCCGCCGAGGAGTGGGGGCAGCAGGCATCAATTGCCGATGCCGAGCGCCTGGTCGTGGTGGGTCGCGGCATTGGTTCCAAGAAAAACCTGCCGCTGATGCGAAGGCTCGCCGAGGCTCTGGGAGCCGAGCTTGGCTGCACGCGACCTGTCGTGGAGGCCGGCTGGTTGGAGTATCGCCATCAGATTGGCCAGACGGGCGTATCGGTTTCGCCCAAGCTTCTCGTGAGTATCGGTGTTTCGGGCGCCATTCAGCATCTTGCCGGCATCGGTGGGGCGGAGTGCATTATCGCCATCAACGAGGACCCGGATGCCCCCATCTTTGGTGCTGCCCAGTATAAGGTTGTCGGCGATGCCGTCGAGGTCGCCGAGGGGCTGCTGGCCCAGCTTGAGCGCTAGACGCGCGTCAGCCAGTCGCGTATCTCGTTCTTTAGGCGCTCCCAGGTCGCTTGCGTGGCGGGATCGGTAAAGGGGCGCGTAATGCCAAAGGGCGCATCGAGCAGGCGGTAGATATCGCCCTGCTCGCGCGCCAGCGCGCGGCTCGCTGGATAGACGAGCTCGAACATAAAGCAGATGAGTCCCACCAAGTAGTCCGCGGGCTCATCGCGCTCATCGCGCGTGACGCAGCGGCGCTCGTCAAAGGCAGCGAGAGCCGGTGTCGAGAATCGGCTGGCGAGAAATGTGTCCTCATCAACCTTGAGGATAGTGTCGACGGTGCTGTCGGCGATGGTGCGCATAATGTCGATTTTGTCGCCATCGCGCACGATATCGCAGAAGCGCCGTGTACGCTCGTCGAGTTGTGCCGGCAGGCGAAAGTCGCTGTGATAGGCGATGCTCGCGCGGATGAGCTCGTCGTACTCGTCGGTCTCGATAAAATCTCGGATGCTTGTTGTGGCGGGCGCGTCGTCGGGGCTCTCGCCAAAGAGGACCTCGACGCCCAACGCTGCGTGGCTCATACTCTCGGCGTCCTTAAAGGTGTCCCAGCGCCGCAACTGTTCAAAGCGTCCCATATCGTGTAACAGGCCGCAAAGCCAGGCCAGGTCAATATCCTCTGTCGACCAGCCCTGCTCGCGCGCCACGGCATCGCATGCCTCGGCAACGTGGTACGTATGCTCGATTTTGAGCGCGATACGTGGATTGGCGGCATCGTAAGCGTCGGTATAGCGTTTGAAGGCCGCGGTCGCCCGGCCCCGATCGATAGCTGTCATAATGACTTCCTAAAAAGCTGTGTCTTTCGATCCGGTGGCAATTGTAGGTGAACTCGGTTGCCACCGGGCGATGATTCTGCCGCGTCGTTGAATGCGGCTCGGAAATCTTGTCGGGACGAGGAACGCTATGGTGCTCAAAATCGTTAAAACCGTTTGGCCGGTGATGCTTACCTATGTTGCGATAGGCGCGCCGTGCAGAATGATTATGGCGCAGACGGGAATGGAGCCCTGGATGGTTTTTGCTCTGAGCAGCACGTTTGTGACGGGTAGCGGCCAGTTTATGGTCTGCAACCTGTGGCTGGCAGGTGTGCCTGCGGCATCGATTGTCGCAAGTGTGGCCGCAATCTCCTCGCGCTTTGCACTTTATTCGGCATCAATCGCGCCCCATCTGAGGGGTGCCTCGAAGCGTCAGACGCTGGCCGTTGCCGCGACGCTTACCGAGGAGGCATACGGCATCTCGCTTGCCAAGTTGGTTGAAGGGGAGGATTGGGGTCCGCACGAGTCCTTTGTGCTCAACGCGATCCTCATCGCGACATGGGGCGTTTCGTGTACGACGGGCGCCATCGTCGGCGCCGTTGTCGATGTTCCAACCACTATTGCGGGTTTTGTCTGCACCTCGCTCTTTATCTGCCTGCTCTTTTCGCAGCGACTGTCGCGCGGCAATGTCGTGGCTGCCGTTATGGCTGCGGTGTCTGTCGCCATATGCAAGTTCTTGGGGTGGACGAATATCGCCGTGCCGGCAAGCGTGCTCGTCGGTGTTGCCGCGGCGCTTGCGCGCGATACTCTCGCCGAAGGAAGGGGTGCTCGCGATGCCCGTTAATGAGTTTTTGGTCCTGTGGTTGTCGTCTTGGGCGGCCATCGCGTTTTTCCGCATTGCCCCGGCGTTTGCTTTGCGCGGGAGAACGCTGTCGCCCCGCGTTACCGAGGCCTTGGGTTATATTCCGCCCGCCGCCTTTGCGGCGCTGGTCGCTAACGATTTGATAAGCCCTGGCGCTTTCGACGCTGGCTTGTGGCAGGGCTTGATTCCCTGGATTGCGGCTGCCGGTGTCGTGGCGGTGGCAATCAAGACAAAGTCGATGTTGTGGTGCTGCGTCTCGGGCATCGTGTTCTATATCGTTTTGAGCCTTGTATAAAAGCAAGGGCGCGTTTAGCGTCCCGGCCCAACGAATCGAATTTCTCACCGAGCCGGTCTGCTTCTTCTGGTACCATGGTCAAACTTTACTGTAGCAAAGCGTGACGTGGGCTTTTGTTCTGCGTCAGCGGAAATGGGGGTTTCATGGCACAGGAAGCGACCGCCAACGAGCAAAAGAAATTCAAGGTACCGCGTATCCCGGGCGACATCATGATCTATCCCATGATTGTCGGCCTTTTGCTCAACACTTTCTGTCCTCAGGTCTTTGAGATCGGTGGCTTCTTTACGGCTGCCTGCCGCGGCGGCTCCAATACCATCGTCGCTGCGATCCTGCTCTTCGTGGGTGCCGGCATCAGCTTTAAGTCCACGCCGGGCGCTATCAAGACCGGCATCGTCGTACTGATCCCCAAGCTTGTTGTTGCGGCCGCCCTTGGCTTGGGTGTGGCATATTTCTTTAACGATAACTTCCTGGGCCTGAGCTCCGTGTCTATCATCGGCGGCATCACGTTTTGCAACATGGCGCTCTATACGGGCATCATGGGCGAGTTCGGTGATGAGTCCGAGCAGGGCGCCGTCGGTATCCTGTTCTTTACGGCCGGCCCCGCCGTCACCATGATCATCCTCGGTGTCTCGGGTCTCGCTAACATCCCCGTCGGCACCATCATCGGATCCATCCTGCCGCTTGTTATCGGCATGGTTCTGGGCAACCTCTTCCCGTTCATCAAGAACCTGCTAGTCCCCGGCGCCAATCCCGCGATCGCTGTTATCGGATTTCAGCTCGGTGCGTCCATGAGCCTTTCGAGCTTTATCACCGGCGGTATTTCGGGCATCCTGCTGGGTCTCATCACGCTCTTTATCGTCGGCCCCATCACCTTTGCGTTCGAGCGCCTGTGCGGTGGTAACGGCAAGGCGGCCGTTGCCTGCTCCACTATCGCCGGCACGGCCATGACCACGCCGGTCGCCCTCGCCGAGGTCGCACCGCGTTATGCCGAGCTTGCGCCCACCGCGTACGCTCAGATCGCTACCGCCGTTATCATCACGGCAATCATGGCTCCGATTCTGACCGGCTGGGTCGACAAGAAGTTTTGCCAGGGCAAGGAAGACCTGTCGCCTGTCGGTGTCGAGGCTATCGAGGAGGCCGTCGCGACCGACATCGACGGCGAGTAATCGTCGACGCGAGTCAATCAAGCCGGCGTGTGCAATTCGCGCCGTTTGAGCGCCCGAACGAAAGCTGTCTTGCAGTGACGTTCGAGCGCTCTGCTATTATTCCCTTTACCCCTGTGGAGTAAGGGGTGTTTATTGCCTAGATTCTAATTGGGCGATTCTGACCACTTGGATATTGAAGGGATGGCGTCTAGTGGTTAAGGCACTCAAGATTGAGATATTCCTGCTATGCATGATTGTTCTTATCGGGCTTGCCGCACGAAGCCGCCACTCCTTGTTCTCGAGTACCCAGCAGTTATTGTTTAGTACGCTCGGCTACACCTCTGCCGCGTACATGTTATTCGATATAATCTGGACGCTTTCGGACGGTGTGGGCGGCACGCTGGGCATTGCTGCCAACTGGATTTCCAACGCGGTTTCGTTTTCGCTCTTTGCCGCCGCGTGCCTCATTTGGTTTATCTATTCCGAGACGGTGCAGGGTTCTCGCCTTTTGACCGCGCGCTATAGGATGGCGTTTGTAACGCTGCCTGCGGTGCTGGTAGTCGTACTGGCGTTTACTAGCTACTGGACGCATGCCCTGTTCTATATCGATGCGCAGGGCGCGTATCGTCGCGGTTTTGTCTATATGATCCAGCCCATCGTCAGCTACTGCTACGTTATATATACGTCCCTGCATGCGTTTATACAATCTTGCAAGGTCGAGAGCCTACAAAAGAAGGCCATCTATCAAACCTTGGCATTTTTCGCCATTCCGGCCTTGGTGGCCGGTGTCTTTCAGGTCTTTTATTCGGGTCCCTGCCTTAGTGTCGGCATCATGTTAAGTATGTTGCAGCTCTACATTGTTTGTCAGGAGCAGCTGATCTCGACCGACCCGTTGACTGGCCTCAACAATCGCAACCGTTTTGAGACCTATATGCTGTCGCTCTTCTCAAATGTGGATCAGGCCAAAGATGTGTATCTGCTTATGATGGACGCCGACGGCTTTAAGCAGATTAACGACCGGTATGGACATGTGGAGGGCGACCATGCTCTCCAGGTCATATCTGCTACGCTCAAAGAGGTCTGCTCGGCGTCTGGTGGCTTTATCGCACGTTATGGCGGCGATGAGTTCGTGGTGCTCCAGAAGGCAGCGGCGGAACAGGACATCATAGACCTGTGTTCGGCGATTAACGACGAGCTCGCTCGTGCCGAGGTGCCGTATCTGTTGCGGATGTCCATCGGCTACGCACGGGTTGGTGATGGCGTCGATACCTGGCAAGACTTGCTTCGCGCTGCCGACGCGGAACTCTACCGCGTCAAGGCCGAGAAAAAGAAAGCCGGCGCCCAGATACGCTAGAAAAAAGGGGCGCACGACCGTTGCGATGGTCGTGCGCCCTTTTTGCGTTTGCGGGGGCCACCGGCCATAATGCCCAGGCGCGGTGCGGCAAGACGAGCGTCTGCCGCTGCGGCTCGGTACGAAATCAACGAGAATCAGTGTGCTCCATTGAGCTAAAGTGTGCGAACGCCCTCTCTAAAAAGGTGAGCTCGCTAGGCTTTTTTGGGTTTGTTGACGATGATGATGCCGCCGCAGACCAACAGCGGGGCAACGATGACGGTAATGGGGCTCGTGCCAGCGCCCTCGCCGAGTAGCAGCGCGCTCAGCAGCACACCAAAGACGGGGTTCATAAACCCAAAGACCGAGACGCGGCTGACGGGGTTGACGGCAAGCAGGCGCGACCACAGCGAGTAGGCGACCGCGGAGATAAGCGCCATGTAGATGATGAGCGCGATGGCGGGGGCAATCGCCGTGGGGGAGAGCGCGCCACCCATCAAAAAGCCGATGGCGGTGAGGACCAGGCCGCCGACCAAGAACTGCCACCCGGCAAGCAAGACGCCGTCGTGCTCACGCGAGAAGATACCGATCAGGCAGGTCGAAAGGGCACCCGCGACGGTGGAGGCTAGGATAAAACCCTCGCCGTCGAGCGTAAAGCCAAAGGTGCCGTCCGCGCCCGAAAGGTTGACGAGCGCGACGCCGGTAAAGCCCAGTACGCAGCCGAGCACTTTGGCCGCATTGAGCTTCTCGGTGTGAAATGCCAGGGCGGCAAAGAGGATTGCGAGGAAGTTGGCGCTGGCCTCGATGATGGAGCTCGACATGGCGCTGGCGCGCGAGAGGCCCAGGTAGAAAAAGAAGTACTGCCCGATAGTCTGGAAGAGCGACAAGATGCAGATGGGCTTGATATCGCGCGCTTGCGGAACGAGCGGTCGGCGCTGGGCCACGCTCATGCCAACAATGACCAGCATGCCGGCAAGGGTGAAGCGCAGGCCCGCGAAGAGCAGCTGCGAGGCGCTGTCGTGCGCGGGAATACCAAAGAGGCCGTAGCCGATCTTGATGCAGGGGAAGGCGGAGCCCCAGAGCGCGCAGCAAACGAGACAGCCCAGGATGAGTCCGGGCAGGGTGGCGAGATACGGCTTGCGGCTTTCCATGATGTCCTTTCTACATGCGCGAAGCAAAAAAGAACCCGCCACCGGATGTGTCGGTGGCGGGTGATGTTACCCGAAGGGATTGTACCCGATGGGAAAGGTTTAGGCGAAGTAGGCTACGCCGCTCTCAAAGATCGGCATGAACTTGTCGCCGGGGACATGCTCGGGCACGTTGCGGTACAGGTTGTCGCCGCGACGCTCGGCATGGCCCATCTTGCCCAGGACGCGGCCGTCGGGGCTCGTGATGCCCTCGATGGCGAGTGCGGAGCCGTTGGGGTTGACGGAAAGATCCATGCTGGGCTTGCCGTCCTCGCCCACGTACTGCGTGGCGACCTGGCCGTTGGCGATAAGCTGGGCGAGCACCTCGTCGTTGGCGACAAAGCGGCCCTCGCCGTGGCTGATGGCGACGGTGTAGGGGTCGTCGAGGCTGCACTGCGACAGCCACGGGGACAGGTTGGACGAGATGCGGGTGCGCACCAGGCGGCTCTGATGGCGACCGATGGTGTTGAACGTCAGCGTGGGCGCATCGGGCGTGGCGTCGACGATGTCACCGTAGGGCACCAGGCCGAGCTTGACCAGAGCCTGGAAGCCGTTGCAGATGCCCAGCATCAGGCCGTCGCGGGCCTTGAGCAGGTCGCGGACTGCCTCGGTGACCTCGGGAGCGCGGAAGAACGCCGTGATGAACTTGGCGGAGCCGTCGGGCTCGTCACCGCCTGAGAAGCCGCCGGGGATCATGACGATCTGGCTTGCGCGGATGCGGCGGGCAAGTTCGTGGGTGCTCTCGGCGACGGCCTCGGGCGTGAGATTGTTGATCACGAAGGTGTCGGCCTCGGCACCGGCGGCACGGAAGGCGCGGGCGCTGTCGTACTCGCAGTTGTTGCCGGGGAACACGGGGATGATCACGCGCGGGCGGGCGATCTTGGCGCCGCCGTACACGTGGATGTCCTTGGCGCGGAAGTCGATGGTCTCGACCTCGGGGGTCTCGCCGGCGCTGCGGTAGGCGAAGACGCCCTCGATGCCGTTCTCCCAGGCCTCCTGGAGCTCGGCGAGCTCGATGACCTCGGAGCCGGTGTCGATGACATAGCCCTCGACGGTGGTACCCAGGGGCTCGACGACAACGCCATCGGCGACCTTGGGCAGCTCGGCGTCCTCGGCAAGCTCGACGATAAAGCTGCCATAGAGCGGAGTGAAGAGGCTCTCCACGTCCACGTCCTCGGCAAGCTCGATGCCGATCTGGTTGCCGACGCACATCTTAAAGAGGCTCTCGGCGCCGCAGCCGTAGCCGGGCGTGGAGACGGCCAGGGCATCGCCGGTAGCAGTGAGCGCCTCGACGGCGTCAAACGCGGCGAGCAGCTGCTGGGCGTCGGGACGGTAGTCCTCGCCGTAGGTGGCGGGGGCGATGCGGACGACGCGGTGCGTCAGGCCCTTGAACTCAGGGGAGACGGCGCGCGCCGCGCGGCCCACGGCCACAGCGAAGCTGATCAGAGTCGGCGGAACGTTGAGCTCGCCGGCCTCGTCCTCAAACGAGCCGCTCATGGAGTCCTTGCCACCGATGGCGCCAGCACCCAGGTCGACTTGGGCCATGAGAGCGCCCAGGACGGCTGCCGTGGGCTTGCCCCAGCGCTCGGCCTCGGTGCGCAGACGCTCGAAGTACTCCTGGAAGGAGAGATAGGCGCGCTTGTGCTCAAAGCCGGCAGCCACGAGCTTGGCGATGGACTCGACCACGGACAGGTAGGCGCCAGCAAACTGGTCGGCTTCCATCAGGTAGGGGTTGAAGCCCCATGCCATGGCGCTTGCCGTGGTGGTCTCGCCGTCCACGGGGAACTTGGCGACCATGGCCGAGCTCGGGGTGAGCTGCGTCTTGCCGCCAAAGGGCATAAGCACGGTTGCGGCACCGATGGTGGAGTCGAAGCGCTCGGAAAGGCCCTTGTTGGAGGCAACGTTGAGGTCGGTGACAAGCGAGGTCATGCGCTCGGCAAGCGTGGTGCCGGCCCAGCTGGGCTGCCACACGCTGCGGGCGCACACGTGGGCGACCTGGTGCTTGGGCGCGCCGTTGGAGTTGAGGAACTCGCGGGATAGGTCGACGATGGCGACACCGTTCCAGGCCATACGCATGCGCGGCTCGGCGGTAACCTCGGCGATAACGGTCGCCTCCAGGTTCTCCTCGGCGGCGTAGCCCATGAACTCCTCGACGTCACCGTCGGCGACGGCGCAGGCCATACGCTCCTGGGACTCGGAGATGGCGAGCTCGGTGCCGTCCAGGCCGTCGTACTTCTTGGTCACGGTGTCCAGGTCGACATACAGGCCGTCGGCAAGTTCGCCTACGGCGACCGAGACGCCGCCGGCGCCAAAGTCGTTGCAGCGCTTGATCAGGCGGCAGGCGTCGCCGCGGCGGAAGAGGCGCTGCAGCTTGCGCTCGACCGGGGCGTTGCCCTTCTGGACCTCGGCGCCCGAGGTCTCGATGGACTCTGTGTTTTGAGTCTTGGAGGAGCCGGTGGCGCCGCCGATGCCGTCACGGCCGGTGCGGCCGCCCAGCAGGATGATCTTGTCGGTGGGGGCGGGGCACTCGCGACGCACGTGGTTTGCCGGGGTAGCGCCCACGACGGCGCCGACCTCCATGCGCTTGGCAACGTAGCCGGGGTGATAGAGCTCGTTGACCTGGCCGGTGGCAAGGCCGATCTGGTTGCCGTAGCTGGAGTAGCCGGCGGCAGCGGTGGTTACGAGCTTGCGCTGCGGCAGCTTGCCCTCGAGCGTCTCGGACACGGGGACGGTGGGGTCGCCGGCGCCGGTGACACGCATGGCCTGGTACACGTAGCTGCGGCCCGAGAGCGGGTCGCGGATGGCGCCGCCCACGCAGGTGGCGGCACCGCCGAAGGGCTCGATCTCGGTCGGGTGGTTGTGGGTCTCGTTCTTAAACAGGAACAGCCAGTCCTGGTCCTCGCCGTCGACATCGACCTTCACCTTGACGGTGCAGGCGTTGATCTCCTCGGACTCGTCGACATCGGTCATGACGCCGGTCTTCTTAAGGTACTTGGCGCCGATGGTGCCCATGTCCATGAGGCAGACGGGCTTGGCGTCGCGGCCGAGTTCGTGGCGCATCTCCATGTAGCGGTCGAAGGCCTGCTGCACCACGGCGTCGTCGATCGTCACATCGTCCAGGACGGTGCCGAAGGTGGTGTGGCGGCAGTGGTCGGACCAGTAGGTGTCGATCACGCGGATCTCGGTGATGGTGGGGTCGCGATCCTCATCGCGGAAGTACTGCTGGCAGAAGGCGATGTCCGCCTCGTCCATGGCAAGACCGCGCTCGGAGATAAAGGCGGCAAGGCCGGCCTCATCGAGCTCGCGGAAGCCGTCGAGCACCTCGACGGGCTGGGGCTCGGGGGTCTCCATGTACAGCGTCTCGGGCAGGTCGAGCGAGGCGATGCGGGCCTCGACGGGGTTCACCACGTAGTGCTTGATGGCCTCGATGGCGGCTTCGTCCAGAGCGCCCGAGATTATATAGACCTTGGCGGAGCGCACGGCGGGGCGCTCGCCCTGGCTGATGAGCTGCACGCACTCGCTGGCGGAGTCGGCGCGCTGGTCAAACTGGCCAGGCAGGAATTCGACGGCAAAGACGGCGCCATCGCTTGCGGGGAGCTCGTCGTAGGTCACATCGACCTGGGGCTCGCTAAAGACGGTCGGCACGCAGGAGCGGAAAAGCTCCTCGTCGATGCCCTCGACGTCGTAGCGGTTGATGATCCTCAGGGCCTCGATGCCCTTGATGCCGAGAATTTCGGTCAGCTCGCCCTTGAGCTGCTGAGCCTCGACGTCGAACCCGGGTTTCTTCTCCACGTAGATACGAGAGACCATTGGTTCCTGCCTTCCTGATCGGTTGGGCGTACGGTACGGTATGCGGCAGCGGTCGGTTTGCGGGGTCTGCCCTGCGGTCGCCTTGAGCCACATGTTTGTAAACCTCACTATGATACGACAGCTCGCGGCGCGTTGAGGACGGCGAGGGTGCTACAGTGAAGCGCAAACAAGAGAAAGGCATCACATGGCATTCGTTTCACTCGCCATCATCGCGCTCGTGGCCTTTGCAAGCCCCTTCATCGCCTCGGCGATTCCCGGAAAACCCGTTCCCGAGACGGTCTTTTTGCTCGTGTTCGGCGCGGTGCTGGGACCCCATATGCTCGGCATTATCCATGTAGATGCCGAGGTCTCGCTTGTGTCCGAGCTGGGCCTGGCCTTTTTGTTCCTGCTTGCCGGCTTTGAGATCGACCCCAAGAGCATCACGGGCGTCGAGGGGCGCTACGGCTTGGCGACGTGGGTCGTCACGTTTGGTATCGCCTGGCTTGCCGTGCGCTTTACCCCGTGGTTCTCGGTCAGTCATTTCGACGGTATCGCCGTGACGCTTGCCCTCACTTCGACGGCGCTCGGCACGCTCGTGCCCATCATGCGTGAACGTTCGCTCACCGGCACGCGCGTGGGCGACTCGATTCTCGCGTATGGCACCTGGGGCGAGCTCGGTCCCGTGCTCGCCATGTCGGTGTTGCTGTCTGCCCGCACCGGCATCCAAACGCTCGTAATCCTTGGCTTGTTTGCGGTGGTCTGCGTGCTGCTGGCCGTGGTCCCAAGCCGCTCCAAGCGCGTCGGCAGCCGCTTCTTTGCGTTTGTCGAGGAACGCGCCGATACCACGTCGCAGACCTTCGTGCGCCTGACCGTGCTTATCCTGGTTACGCTCGTGGCGTTCTCGGCCATCTTTGACCTCGACATCGTGTTGGGTTCTTTTGCTGCCGGCTTTGTCCTGCGTTATATCATCCCTGAGGGCAACCATACGCTCGAGACCAAGCTCGACGGTCTGGCCTACGGCTTTTTGATTCCGGTGTTCTTTACCGTATCGGGCGCAAAGATCGACCTGACGGCCGTGGCGTCGCGCCCGGGCTTGCTCGCGGGTTTTATCGTGGCGTTGCTGATTATTCGTGCCGTGCCCATTCTCATCTCTATGGGCATTTGTCCCGCGACGCGCGATGTGTCGGCGTATGGTCGCATTACCGTGGCCCTGTACTGCACCACGGCGCTGCCGATCATCGTTGCCGTGACGAGCGTTGCCGTCAACGCGGGCGCGCTGTCGCAAGATATTGCGTCGGTCATGGTTGCTGCCGGCGCCATCACGGTGTTCTTGATGCCGCTGCTCGCACAACTCTTCTACCGCGTGGTCGACGCCGCACCGGTCGCTGCCGTGGCAGAGGTTGCCGAGCATCCATCCGATGCGCTCGACATCCTGCGCGCCCATCACGATTTGGCGAGCCTGCTTGCACGCGAGCACGAGCTGCTGACCTCGCATGGTCACGGTCGCGTATTCGAGGGCCTGCCTACGCTCGATACGATTGCCGAGCGTCTTTCCGCCGAGGCAGCGAGCGGCCACATCGATGCCCGCATCGTGGACGCGGCGCATCTTCTTGCCGATAAGACCTATGGAGACGAGGTCGACCCGTCCAAGCTGACTCCGCGTGAGCGCCGCCGCCTGGAGCGCGCCAAGCTCGCCGTGCACGAATACCGCCGCCGCATGCTGGAGCTCTACGCACGCGACGAAGCCCAGGACGACGACGGTAAGTAGTCGATAGTCTCTCGGGGAAACCGCGTCCCACTTTGAAGGCTCGGAACGGGATGTGGTTTCGGCATCGGCCCCCATCGGGAAGCCACATCCCAGAATGGACGCTCAGAGCGGGATGCAGTTTCCGCTTTGGACCCCTGCCGGAAAGCACGTCCCAGTCTGAAGGTTCAAAATGGGATGTGGTTTCCGAAACAGGGGCCGTTGGGAAGCTGTGTCCCGGAATGGGCGCCCGGAGTGGGATACCGTTTCCGCAGGAGGCCCATTGCGGAAACGGTATCCCAGAATCGACGTTCAGAACGGGGTGCAGTTTCCGCAAGGAGGTCCTGGGGAAACCGTGCCCCGTTCTGAGCTGAAATACCGGGACGCAGCTTCCCCTGCAAACAGAACAAGGCGCGCTGTCTGCGGTTGATGCATGCAGCGCGCCTTTTGCGTTGGGCCTCGTTGAGGTTCGAAGTCGTGGCTTGCGACCTTTAGGAGCGGGCGGCTCCGTCGACGGGGAGGATGGCGCCCGTGACATAGGAGGACATGTCGCTTGCCAAGAAGACAAAGGCGTTGGCGACATCCTCGGGCTCGCCCATGCGACCCAGCGGAATGGTGGCGATGATGGGCTTGATGACCTCTTCGGGCAGGTTGGCGACCATATCGGTCTTGGTTACGCCTGGGGCGACGGCGTTGACGCGAATACCCATGGGGGCGAGCTCGCGCGAGAGCGACTGGACCATGCCATTGACGGCAAACTTGGACGTGGGGTAACCGACACCGGAGGGCTGGCCGTACTTGGCGACCATCGAGCTTGTGGTAGTGATGGTGCCGCCGTGGCCGGCCTCGGTCATGATCTTGGCGGCAGCCTGGTGACCATTAAAGACGGCGACGACATTGAGATCCATGACCTTTGCAAACTCCTCGGCCGTGTAATCCAAAAGGGGCGAGCGCTGGGAGATGCCGGCGTTGTTGACGACTGTATCCAAGCCGCCCATGTCGGCTGCGGCCTGCGTAAAGGCCTCGGTCACGGCCTCGAGTGAGGTGAGGTCGCAGGAACGGCCCCAGACCTTGGCGTCGGGATAGGCGGCCGCCAGCTTCTCAACGGCCGCGTCGGCAGTCTCCTGGCGCGAGCCAAAGACAGTGACGGCAGCGCCTTCCTCGATAAAACGGCGGGCGATCGCATAGCCGATGCCGCGCGTGCCTCCGGTGATGATTGCTTTCTTGCCCTCGAGCAACATGGTGCTTCCTCTCATCGCGGGCGGACATACACGGCACAGCATAGCGGCGGCAAAATACAGCTGCCGTCGCATATCGGCAAACGGTATCCACGGTTGTTGACGAACGGTCAAGTTGTTCAAACGTTAGTCGACCACTTCGTGCAAAAGATGTAACTAAAAGGGGCTCCCATCCAATCGGATAGGAGCCCCTCATGCGTTATTTGATTTGCCGAGAATCGGGCTAGTTTGCCATGACGCCTTCGGTCCAGGCCTCGACGTTCTCGATGCGCAGGACGTTGGCGACCTCGGCCACGCAGTCGACGCTGACAAGCTCGGCGGCGGCAGCCTGGACGTCCTTCTCGAGCGCGCGGTGCGTCAGGAAGATGACCGAGCAGGCATCGCTGACACCCGATTTGCCGTCCTCGACCTGGTTGATGAGCGAGATCGAGATGTTGTGCTTGGCAAAGATGTCGACCGTCTCGGACAGGGCGCCCACGCGGTCGGCGACCTTCAGGCGCACATAGTACTTGGTCTGGAGCTCGTCCATGGGCTTAAAGGCGAGGTTGTGACCATAGGGCTCAATCTCGGGCAGCGGAGCCACACCGCGGCTGATCTGCTCGGAGAGCGACAGGATATCGCCCACGACGGCGCTCGCAGTGGGGAAGGAGCCTGCGCCGGCACCGTAGAACATGGTCTCGCCCACGGCGTCGCCTACCACGTAGACAGCGTTCATGGCGCCGTTGACCTTGGCAAGCATGTGGTCGGCGGGAATCAGCGTGGGGTGCACGCGGACGTCGACGCCGGCGTCGGTGTTGCGGGCGATGCCGAGCAGCTTAATGGTGTAGCCGAGCTCGCGGGCCTGGGCGATGTCCTCGGCGCCGATGGTACGGATACCCTGCTGGTACACATCGTCGGTGGTCACGCGGGTGCCAAAGCCGATGGAGGCGAGGATGGCCGTCTTGCTGGCGGCGTCGAAGCCGTCGACGTCGGCGGACGGGTCGGCCTCGGCATAGCCCTTGGCCTGCGCGTCGGCAAGCACGTCGGCGTAATCGGCGCCCTCGGCGTCCATGCGCGACAGGATATAGTTGGTGGTACCGTTGAGAATGCCGGCGATGGTCAGGATCTTGTTGCCCACCAGGTCGTGCTCGAGCGTGCTTACGATGGGGATGCCGCCGCCGCAACTGGCCTCGCACTTGATCTGCACGCCGCACGCACGGGCCTTCTCGGCAAGCGTCTCGACATGACGGCCCAGCAGGGCCTTGTTGGCAGAGACGACGTGCTTGCCGTTCTCGAAGGCGGTGGTAAAGATCTCGGTTGCGGGGTGCTCGCCGCCGATCAGCTCGACGACGATGTCGACGGCGGGGTCGGTGACGACATCGTGCCAGTCACTCGTAAAGGCCTCACGCTCAATACCGGCTGCCTCGGCCTGCTCCCAAGCAAGCGCGCAGGCGCGGGTCAGCTTAAGGTCGATGCCGTAGGCTGCCAGATACTCATCGTGGTGGCTCTTGATCAGACGGGCCACGCCGCCGCCGACGGTTCCCAGACCGATCAGGCCGACGTTCACGGTGCGCAGGGGTTCGCTCATAGATAGCTCCTTCGTGCATCTTATAGATGGATTAACCGATTACAGGTTGAGTGCATTCTAGCGTGAACCGAGAGCACGTGCTCGCCAGGCAACAGGAGTCGCACAAAACGGCACCCCCGAAACGCTGCGGAAACATTGGAAACATGCTCGCTACAAACGGAACTCCGTAACAAACTGTCAACGTTTGCACCATAAGGTTTGCCCCGTACCGCAAGACGGCCGCACCGCGGCCAGCGAAAAAAGGGGGACACCATGTTCAACAACAACAGCACGCTCAGCCGTAGGAACTTTCTCGCCGGCGCCGCGGCGCTCGGCACCGCCGCCGCACTCGCTGGTTGCTCGTCGGGTGGCTCGGACGGTGGCTCCGCCGATGACGGCAAGACCTTCAAGATCGGTGTCATCGGCCCTCTGACCGGCGCCGCGGCAACCTATGGCGTTTCGGCCGAGAAGGGTGCCAAGCTCGCCGCCAAGGATTTCTCGACCAAGGACCTCAAACTCTCGCTTAAGTCCGAGGACGACGTCGCCGATGGCGAGAAGGCCATCAACGCCTTCAATACCCTGTGCGACTGGGGCATGCAGGCGCTCGTCGGCCCCGTCACGACTGGTGCCGCTGTCGCCGTCTCGGGCGAGATCGCCGACGATATGCTCATGGTCACGCCTTCGGCCTCGTCGCTCGACGTCACCAAGGATAAGACCACGGTCTTCCAGGTTTGCTTCACCGATCCCACCATGGGCGCCAGCGCCGCGAAGTTCTTGGCCGAGAAGTACGCGGATGCCAAGATCGCCCTGTTCTACAACTCCGGCGATACGTATAGCTCGGGCGTTGCCGACGCCTTTGCCGAGCAGGCCAAGGCGTCCAAGCTCGATATCGTCGATACCGAGACCTTTAAGGACGACTCTTCCACGAGCTTTACCAACCAACTCACCAAGGCCAAGGAGGCCGGCGCCACGCTTATCTTTGCCCCGATCTATTACACGCCGGCGTCCGTTTTGCTCAAGAACGCCAAGGACATGGGCTACGACATGACGCTCATGGGTACCGACGGCATGGATGGCTTGCTCTCTGTGGAAGGCTTCGATACCTCTCTTGCCGAGGGGGTGCTGCTCATGACCCCGTTCTCTGCCGACGATGAGAAGAACGCCGACTTCGTCAAGGCCTATAAGGTTGCCTACGACGAGACGCCTAACCAGTTTGCCGCCGACGCCTACGATTGTGTCCACGCCATCGCCGAGGCCATCGACAAGGCGGGCATCGATATTACGGCCGATGGTGCTGACATTGCCGACGATCTTGCCAAGGCCATGCGCAAGGTCAAGATTGAGGGCCTGACGGGTGAGCTCACGTGGAACGACGAGGGCCAGGTCGAAAAGCCCGCTACGGCCTATGTGATTCAGGATGGCAAGTACATCGCCGCCTAAGTGCATATAACGACACCGGTGGGGCCGTTTTATTCAGGGCAAGGACGCCTGTAACAGAACGGAAACATTACTTTCACACAATAAAGTGGCTAAACTGCATAAACCGACAGGAATACGCAGAATTATGGATAAATGGGCAAAACAAAAGAAAAGTTGAAATAATCGCCACTTTTCTCAACTAAAGCGTCTACTATTTTGCGAACGCCGAACACGGCGAAGGATGGCCTGTCGGGTAACCGAAACCCGACGAGATTTGAGAGGAGAGCCGCATGTCGAGCCTCACCGGTAAGTCATTGAACCCTGTTATGAATCGCAGGAGCGTTATCGCGAGCGCAGCAGGTCTGGGGGCGATGTCCATTCTAGCTGGCTGCTCCTCCAACGGCGGCGACAGCGGTTCCGCTTCGAGCGACGCTTCGTTTAAGATCGGCACCATCGGCCCGCTGACCGGCGCCAACGCGTCCTACGGCAAGTCCGTTACCCAGGGTGTCGAGCTTGGCTGCAAGGATTTCTCGACCAAGGAGCTGCCGCTTGCCAGCAAGGCCGAGGACGACCAGGCCGATGGCGAGAAGGCCGTCAACGCCTTCAACACCCTGCTCGACTGGGGCATGCAAGCCCTCGTCGGCCCGACCACCACGGGTGCGTCGGTTGCCGTTGCCGCCGAGTGCGGTAACGACCCCAAGACGTTCATGATCACCCCGTCCGCGTCCTCCGAGGACGTTACCGACGGCAAGGATTGCGTCTTCCAGGTTTGCTTCACCGACCCCAACCAGGGTGTCAACGCTGCCAAGTTCCTGGCCCAGAAGTATCCGGACGAGAAGTTCGTGCTGTTCTATAACTCCGGCGACGCCTATTCTTCGGGCATCGCAGATTCCTTTAAGGCCCAGGCCGCTGAGTCCAAGCTCGAGATTGTTGACGAGGAGACCTTTAAGGACGACTCCGCCACGAGCTTTACCAACCAGCTGACTAAGGCCAAGCAGGCCGGCGCCACCATGATCTTTGCGCCGATCTACTACACGCCGGCGTCCGTCCTGCTCAAGAACGCCAAGGACATGGGCTACGACGTCAAGATGATGGGCTGCGACGGCATGGACGGCATCCTGGGCGTTGAGGGCTTCGATACCTCTCTTGCCGAGGGTCTGCTGCTCATGACCCCGTTCTCCGCCGACGACGAGAAGAACGCCGACTTCGTTAACGCTTACAAGGATAAGTACGGCGATACCCCCGACCAGTTTGCCGCCGACGCCTACGACGGCGTGCACGCGGTGGCCGAGGCCGTCAAGGAGGCCGGTCTTGGTGTCGACGCCGACCCGACCGAGGCCGCCGAGAAGCTGTCCAAGGCTATGCTCAAGATTACCGTTGACGGTCTGACCGGCAAGCTCACCTGGAACGATAAGGGCCAGGTCCAGAAGGAGCCCACGGCTTACGTCATCACCGACGGCAAGTACGTACAGGCCTAATTGGCCGCCTTACATAGAGCGGTTTTGATCCCAAGCAGGGGAGGTTTTGGCCTTCCCTGCTTGCTTGGTATCTAGGGACGATGTAACGTCCCTGTTTCATACATCAACTGGAAACCTATTCGAAAGGGGGATGTGGAACATGACGGTCTTTATCCAATACCTGGTCAACGGCCTGTCCATGGGCAGCGTCTACGCCATCATCGCGTTGGGCTACACCATGGTCTACGGTATCGCCAAGATGCTGAACTTCGCTCACGGCGACGTCATCATGGTCGGTGCCTATGTCTCGTTCTGTGCCACGTCGTATCTCGGCCTCCCGGGCTGGGCATCTGTAGTTCTCTCTTGTGTGGTCTGTACCGTTCTCGGTGTTCTCATCGAGGGTCTGGCATACAAGCCGCTGCGTCAGGCGGGCCCGCTGGCCGTTCTGATCACGGCTATCGGCGTGTCCTACTTCCTGCAGAATGCCGCGCAGCTTCTGTGGGGCGCCACGCCCAAGAACTTCACTTCGCTCGTCACCTTCCAGGTGCCGGAGTTCTTGGCCAAGTTCAACGTAAGCGCCGTCTCGCTCGTCACCATCGTCGCCTGCCTGGTCATCATGGCCGGCCTGATGTTCTTTACAGGTAAGACCAAGATGGGCAAAGCCATGCGCGCCGTGTCCGAGGACAAGGCCGCCGCTCAGCTCATGGGCATCAACGTCAACCGCACCATCTCGATGACGTTCGCCATCGGCTCTGCCCTTGCCGCCATTGCCGGTGTGCTCCTGTGCTCCTACTCGCCGGTGCTGCAGCCCACCACGGGTGCCATGCCTGGCATCAAGGCCTTCGACGCCGCCGTCTTCGGTGGCATCGGTTCCATCCCCGGCGCCTTTGTCGGTGGCATTCTCATCGGCATCATCGAGGCGATGGCGCAGGCCTACATTTCCACGAGTCTTGCCAACTCCATCGTCTTTGGTGTTCTGATCATCGTCCTGCTCGTCAAGCCTGCCGGCCTCTTGGGCAAGTACGTCCCCGAGAAGGTGTAGGTGAGCGGTATGAAGTTTCTTAAAGACAAGCAGACGCGTCACGACTTTGTTACGTACGCCATGTGCCTTGTGGCGTTCGCCATCGTGTTCTTTATGCAGTCTAACCACATGATTCCGCGCATGATCGCCGGTCAGCTGGTTCCCATCACGGCCTATATCGTCATGGCCATCTCCCTTAACCTCGTCGTCGGCATCGCGGGCGACCTGTCGCTGGGCCACGCGGGCTTTATGAGCGTCGGCGCCTACACGGGCATCGTCACCGCGGTCGCCCTCGAGAGCGCCGTTCCCTCCGATCCGGTGCGTCTGATCATCAGCATTGTGGTCGGCGCCATCGCTGCTGCTATCCTGGGCTTCTTGATTGGTATCCCGGTCCTGCGCCTGAGCGGCGACTATCTGGCTATCGTGACCCTGGCTTTTGGCGAGATCATCAAAGAGATCGTCACTTGCCTTATCGTGGGTGTCGACTCGCGCGGCCTGCACGTGATCTTTAACATCACGGGCAACTCTACGATCGACGACCTGCACCTGCTCGAGGACGGCACCGCCATCATCAAGGGAGCCCAGGGCGCCTCGGGCGTGTCGACGTACTCGACCTTCCTCGCCGGTGCCATCCTGGTCATGGTCGCACTCGTGATCGTGCTCAACCTGGTTCGCAGCCGTACCGGCCGTGCCATTATGGCCGTGCGCGATAACAAGATTGCAGCCGAGTCCGTAGGCATCTCCGTCACCGAGTACCGCATGATCGCCTTCGTGGTTTCCGCTGCCCTCGCCGGTGCTGCCGGAGCCCTCTTCGGCGGTAACTTCTCGCAGCTCTCCGCCACCAAGTTCGACTTCAACACGTCCATTCTCATCCTGGTGTTCGTGGTCCTGGGCGGTCTGGGCAATATGCGCGGCTCCGTCATCGCGGCGGCGTTGCTCACGGTGCTTCCCGAGCTGCTCCGTCAGTTCTCGGACTACCGCATGCTCATCTACGCCATCGTGTTGATCCTGGTCATGATCTTTACCAACAACCCGCAGCTCAAGGCGTTCTTCGGTCGCGTCAAGGACCGCTTTGCTTCCAAGAAGGAGGTGGCAGCCGATGCCCAGTAAATTTGAGTTCAAGAAGGGCAAGATGGTCCCGTATCCTTCTGGCGCCATCGTTCCCGACCGCGACCTGGGCGAGCGCCCTGCACTCGAGTGCATCCACCTGGGCATTGAGTTCGGTGGCCTTAAGGCAGTCGACGACTTTAGCCTGACTATCGGCAAGACCGAGATCGCCGGTCTGATCGGTCCCAACGGCGCCGGTAAGACCACGGTCTTCAACCTGCTCACCAAGGTGTACCAGCCCACGCACGGCACCATCCTGCTCGACGGCGAGGACACCTCGGGCAAGTCGGTCTACCAGGTCAACCGCATGGGTATTGCCCGTACCTTCCAGAACATTCGCCTGTTCAACACCATGACGGTGGAGGACAACGTCAAGGTCGGTCTGCACAACCAGGAGCGCTATTCCGGTTTTGAGGGCGTGCTGCGCCTGCCGACGTATTGGAAGCACGAGAAGGCTGCTCACGAGCGCGCCATGGAGCTGCTGTCCATCTTTGATATGGAGCATCTGGCAAACGAGCAGGCTGGCTCGCTGCCTTACGGCGCCCAGCGTCGTCTGGAGATCGTCCGCGCGCTTGCCACCAACCCCAAACTGCTGCTGCTCGACGAGCCTGCCGCCGGCATGAATCCGTCCGAGACCGCCGAGCTCATGGAGAACATCGTCAAGATTCGCGACACCTTTGGCATTGCCATCATGCTTATCGAGCATGATATGTCGCTCGTCATGAATATTTGCGAGGGAATCTGCGTGCTGAACTTTGGTAAGGTCATCGCCAAGGGCACGGCCGAGGAGATCCAGAACAACGACGCTGTTATCGAGGCGTATCTGGGCAAGCAGGATAGGGGGGAGAACTAAATGGCAGAGCCGATGCTTTCCGTCTACAACATCAACGTCTGGTACGGCGCCATCCACGCCATCAAGGACATCTCCTTTAACGTCAACGAGGGCGAGATCGTGGCTCTGATCGGTGCCAACGGCGCCGGCAAGTCCACAACGCTCAAGACCGTCTCGGGCCTGCTGCGCTCCAAGACCGGCTCCATCAAGTTTATGGGCGAGGACATTACCCATACGCCTGCCGACAAGCTGGTGGGCAAGGGCCTGGCTCAGGTCCCCGAGGGCCGTCGCGCCTTTCTGCAGATGACGGTCGAGGAGAACCTGGAGATGGGCGCCTACACGCAGCCCAAGTCCACGGTTGCTCCGGGCCTTGAGCGTGTCTACGAGCAGTTCCCGCGCCTTAAGGAACGCCGTCGCCAGGTCGCCGGCACCCTTTCGGGCGGCGAGCAGCAGATGCTCGTTATGGGTCGCGCCCTTATGAGCAACCCCAAGCTGCTCATGCTCGACGAGCCTTCCATGGGCCTGGCGCCGATTCTGATTGAGCAGATCTTCCAAATTGTCGAGGACCTGCACAAGGCCGGCACCACGGTGCTTCTGGTTGAGCAGAACGCGCAGATGGCGCTCTCGATCGCTACGCGCGGCTACGTGCTCGAGACCGGCAAGATCACCATGACTGGCACGGGCCAAGAGCTCCTGCACGACGACAACGTCCGCAAGGCCTATCTTGGTGGTTAATCCATTCAACAAAGGGGCGCTGACTATCCCGGTCAGCGCCCCTTTTAAGTTGCGGTGAAATAGGGACTAATTGGGGGTTCCAGACGCCAAAACAGTCCCTATTCCACCGCAACTTCATTGGGGCGTGCGACGATGACCGTCCCAAATTAGCGCCCCTGCACCAAGCCAAGGCCCCGTTCTGGATTGTTTCGGAACGGGGCCTTGGTGATTGGGGTCTATTGGGTTTTGTTCGCTAGTCTACCTTTTGTCCGCATGTGGGGCAGAACTGGGCTTCGGGTACGAGCGGGGTTCCGCAGTGACGGCAGAAGCGGGCGGGCTCGGTCGGGTTTGCTGGCATTCCCGGTGCGGCGGGCGCTACGGCGTTCTGCTGGGTGCGCTTCTGACGACGACTTTGCTTGCGCTGGGGCTTGGGCGTTGCGGCTGCCATGCCGTTTGCTGTCTTCGTGCGCTTCTTGCGGATGCAAAGGACAACGATCGCGCCACCGATGATGAGGACGATCGCCACGCCGCCGCCAATAACAAACGGCAGGTGAGTTTGGACAAAGTAGAGAACATCATCGGGTAGTGAATGGGGGATATTGGACTTGTAGATGTTTACGTGAAGCGTTGATGAGTCTTCATCGTAATAATTAGTCCAAATCTCGCGATCGCCATTCATGAAAGTAGGGCTGCACCAATGAGAATCAAACTCGCTCTTGGCCCCGGTTTTTGCATCGACTAGGCATGCCGAAGACTTGTCATCGTCTGAGTACGTCCCAAGCATGATTCCGCCATCATGCGAGATGTCGCCGAGATATCCATCGCCGAAGGGAAAAGCAATTGAGCTGATGATCTTGTCACTTTTCAGGTCATAAATACTAAGATTCGCATCCTCTTCATTGAGGTAGTAATCCCCGTCATCCTCTTCAAAAAGATCGTTCGATTCCTTCTTTGTATAGAGGGCATAAAACTCCGCCGAAGGGTATGAATAAGGCCAATCGGGTGCGTGGTCGTCATCGTTGAAAACAACGCTCATATTTCCATCGCGGTCCGCTTTTATTAATGCGGTGTCGCTCTGAAGATAAATATCGTCCGAGTAAGAGCTGGTGACGATATGGTCGATATCCGAAGACCTATCATCTTTTTTCACGTTAACCGTTTTCAATTCCGTTGACCCTGTATCGCAATTGAAAACCCTAAGCGCGACAACGCCGTCTTTGGTATTGTCCTGTAGGGCATACAGACGGCTCATGTCTTTTGAGTAGCAGTACGAAGAGTCATCTTTATTTGATTGATATGTCTGGATCAGTTTGTCGGATTTTAGATCATAGATTTCGACCTTTTTGGGCTCGTATTCATAATCATAATGTTCCACGGCGGCTCTTTTACCGTCATTGGAGACGGTTTCGCCGGTGTGGGCATATTTCGCCGAAGTGATGGGATGGACTGTTTGACTTTGGTTGTCTGGCGAGAATACGACCAAATTATTGCCGTCTACCCAACAGAGTAGATCGTTGGGTGCAAGGCATACTGAATTAAGGCTTTTATCTGGGATGGCAACGGGGCTTGTGCTGCCGTCTTTAAAATTGATGAGAGATGCGCTTATTAAGTTGTACTCATCATCGAAATCGTACAAATAGCCGAACTTTGTATTGCCGCTCGTGGCTGTATGCGAGTATTCGCTGCTGACCTTAAAGCTGTACGACTTCTCCAGCTCAGGCGTCGGTACGCTACCGCCGGCTAATGCTGCAGGAGGGGCTGCGAGCGGAGACAGGGCTGCGATCAGGCCGATGGCGACTGCTGCGATCCTTCCGCTCTTTTGGATGCTCTTAAACATGGCAATCCTTTCCTATGGATACGAATGTCGATACTGCCATGGTTGCCTAAGATTCGCGAATCATGTTGCGCAACATTCACCATCGGCAACTTTTTTCGGCCAGCCGTAATGGTTGGTTTTCCTCCGTCCCCGAGGGGTCATTTGAGTTGCGGTGAAATAGGGACTGAATACGGGCTCCAGAGGCCAAAACAGTCCCTATTCCACCGCAACTTCATGGGGATGTGTGACAATGCCCGTCGGAAAACGTCAGCTGTCTTTGGGGGTTCAACTATGCTGTACGAGTTTTGTGCCGAGAACTTTGAGCGAGTGCCGGCGGCCATCGAGGCCGGTGCGGGGCGCATTGAGCTGTGTGACAACCTCGCCGTCGGTGGCACCACGCCTTCCGCTGGCGTTATCAGCGCTGCGGTCGGCTACGCTCACGAGCATGACGCGCGAGTGATGTGCATGATTCGTCCGCGCGGTGGCGACTTTCATTACAACCAGGACGAGCTGCGCATGATGGAGATGGACCTGGGCCTTGCCGTGAGCGCCGGCGTCGATGGCCTGGTCTTTGGATGCTGCAAGCCCTGTGCCGGCGGATGGGCGCTCGACGAGCTCACCCTCGGCGCCCTTGTGATGGCTGCGGGCTGCGCGACCGAGGAGTGCAAGCGCGAGTCCCTTGACATCACCTTCCACATGGCATTGGACCAGCTCTCGCCCGAAGCTCAGCTCGACGCCATTGATACGCTCGCCGACTGCGGCGTCACGCGCATCCTGACGCACGGTGGTGCTGCTGGTACGCCGATCGAGGATAATTTCGATTACCTGGCTCGTTTAATCGAGTATGCGGGCGATCGTTTGACCATCCTTCCCGGCGGCGGCATCACTACGGCAAATCGCGATGCGGTCGCGGCGGCGCTAGGCGTCTCCGAGCTCCATGGCACCAAGATCGTGCCGCTGGAGGTATAACCCGTGGCGCTGGTATTTGACGTTCAGCAGGCGAGCGGCAAGCCCGACGATAATCGTCGCCCTGGCACCGCGTGTCCCTTTTGCGACACGGAGGGGCTCGCCAACATCATCCAGTGCGACGGTGACTGCATCTGGCTCGAGAATAAGTTCAAGACCTTGCGGGCCACCCGTCAGACCGTATTGATCGAGTCGGCCAATCACGACGCCGACCTGGTGACCTATGAACCGGATGAGCTGCATCATGTGATGCGGTTTGCCCTGGGCTGTTGGCAGCAGATGATCGATTCCCAACAGTACCGCAGTGTGCTCATGTACAAGAACAAAGGCCCGCTTTCGGGCGGCAGCCTCGTCCACCCACACATGCAGATTGTGGGTTTGGAGCAGGAAGACGGCTATGCTTCGCTGACTTCCGCCAATTTCGAAGGCATCAATGTCTGGCAGCAGGGGAGAATCTCGGTCAATATCTCAACCGAGCCGATCATGGGATTCTTTGAGGTCAACGTTTCGGCTCCACAGGGAATCGCCGCCAGCGACGACGCCCGCGACCAAGCCGAAGCGGACCTGTTTGCCGATGCGATTCAGGTGGCCCTGCGCTATATCCTGCACGAGCACCATGGCGGTCGCGCGGAGTCGTACAACTTGTTCTTCTACCACATGGACGGCCGGACCATTGCCAAGGCGCTGCCACGTTGGGTGGTATCACCCTACTTTGTTGGCTATCGACTGGCCCAGGTCAATGCCGAGACAACGCTCGATATCGATGCTGAGCGCCTGCGCGCGCATCTGGAAACGCTCGTATAGCAAGGCTAACACCCGCGCAATGCGGACAGTCTAGCGTGCCATCGCGTCGCGCCCGGCCTTGACTCGCTTGCGCTGTTTGGCGCGCTCCTCGCCGGTCAGGCGCTCAAAGAGATGTCCGATAATCGAGGCCAGTACCTGCTGAAACAGCGTTCCGCACATGACGGGGAACACGACTTCGCCCGGAAAGTACTGCGTGGCGATGACGGCGCCCGAAGAGATGTTGCGCATGCCGCAGGTAAAGCACATGGTGGTCGTCTCGCTATATGGCAGATGCAGCGTACGGGCGACCAGAAAACCGACGACGAAGCCGCTGATGGCGAAGACCAAAATAAAGAGGGCGACTTCCAGGCGCTCCGTGTTCATGTGTAGCACGTAGTCGCTCATGGCGGTGGAGTTGGACGCGATGACACCCATCATCATGAACTTGCAGGCGGGCGAGAGCGCGGGGGAGAGTTTCTCGTGTCCCCATCCGCGTGTGAGTTCGTTAATGACGATACCGAGCACGGCGGGTATGGCGATCATGAAGGCCATGTCTTGCATCATGCTCGGCACATCGATCGAGACGGTGGCGCCCAGCAGGAGCTTGAGCGTAAGAGGAATCGTCACAGGTGAGATAACCGAGGACGTCAGGATAATGGTGAGCGCGAGCGGGCCGTTGCCGCCGAACATGCTAATCCACATAAAGGCAGTGACCGCCACGGGTACGCTGTACTCGAGCACGATGCCGCAGACAAGGTTGGGGTTGGAACCAAAGAACAGTGAGCCCATGGCATACGCCGCGATGGGGATGAGCACAGCCGAGACAATTAACGCCAAAATCAAATGCAGGGGACGGCGGAACACCTCAGCCACCTGGTGAAAGGTGTTGCTGAGCGCACCTTGGAATGTCATAAAGGCGAAGAGGACGGGAACGATGGGCTTAAGTACGCCGATCTGCTGGGGAAAGAGCACACCGAGCGTTACGCAAATCGGAACGATGACCTGCATATGCCCCGCGAGAAATTTGCCCAGTCCAACCCACTGCCTCATATGCTCTTGTGACTCCCTTTGCTCGTGAATCCGTTTTGAATGGATATGCTAGACGCTCGCATGCGTCCGTGCGTCAGAAACGCTCGATTATTTCGAGGGTATTACCGGCATCGTTTACCGAAACCGCGGCGTGCTGCGGCGATTTGCGTCCGCGCTGCACGGTATAATAAATCCGTTCAACAGATCTGCCTGCCGAAGCGGGCATACACAGAGGACTCATCGCTATGAACCGTGAGAGGTATCGCGGCGACCTGCCCCTATCGGGGGTGGGCGCCTATGTCATCGCTTAAGACGACGCATCGCTGGGCGGTCGCTCAGCAAAGCCCCGAGCTCGAAAAGGAGCTTTCGGCTGGCCTGGGCATACCCGGGCTGGTGGCGCGCATTATGGTTGCGCACGGCATTACATCCATCGAAGAAGGCCAGCTGTTTTTGACGCATTCGCTTGATCGCGACTGGGCCGACCCACTCATTATCCCGGGCATGTCGGTCGTTGCCGACCGCGTCGAGCACGCTATTCGCAACCACGAGCACATCGCGGTCTTTGGCGATTTTGACGTTGACGGTATTACGTCGACCTGCCTGTTGACCGAGGCGCTGCGCACGTTTGGCGCCGATGTCACGCCGTTTATTCCGCATCGCTTTGACGAGGGCTACGGTCTTTCGCGCGCGGCGCTCGACCGCGTTAACGAGCTCGCTCGCCCCCAGCTGATCGTGACCGTCGATAACGGTATTGCCGCCAAGGAAGAGGTCTCCTATCTGGAGAGCCTGGGGATCGATTTAGTGGTCACGGACCATCACGAGCCCTCCGACCAGGTGCCGCAGGGCGTGCCCCTGACCGACCCAAAGCTCGAGGACGAGGGTCCCTCGCGCGAGCTTGCCGGTGCCGGTGTGGCGCTCAAGCTGGTGCAGGTCCTGGGCGAGCGTCTGGGCAAGCCGTCGTATTGGCGTTCGCTGATCGAGGTCGCGGCGCTTGGTACCGTGTCCGACATGATGCCGCTGACGCCCGAGAACCGCGCGCTGGTCGCCGAGGGCATCCAGCAGATGCGTGTGACGGCCCGCCCCGGCTATATCGCGCTGGCCGCGCTCGCCAAGGCCGACCTCTCTAGTATTACGGCCGATGGCCTATCGTTTTCGCTCATTCCCCGCTTGAACGCCGCCGGCCGCATGGCCGATCCCAAGCTGGCGCTCGACCTGCTGCTTGCCCGCGATCCCATCGAGGCAAGCGCGCTGGCGGCCGAGCTCGAGGAGATTAACCGTCAGCGTCGCGAGATCGAGGCGGAGCTCACGCGCGATGCCATGGCAAAGGTCGAGGAGACCTATGATGGCGGTCGCGCAATCGTCGTGGGTGGCGAGGGCTGGCACGAGGGCGTCAAGGGTATCGTAGCGAGCCGCCTGACCAACCGTTATCACGTGCCGGCGCTGCTGTTCTCGATCGAAGACGGTATCGCTCGAGGTTCGGGTCGCTCGGTGGGCAAAGTCAACCTGTTCGACGCCGTAGAACGCTGCTCCGATCTGCTGATTCGTCGCGGCGGGCATGCCGGTGCGGTGGGCGTGACCATCGAGGCGTCCAAGCTCGACGAGTTCCGTCGTCGCCTTTCGGCCGTGCTGTCCGAGCTTCCCGCCGAGGACTTTGAGGACACCGACGAGGTTGCCGCCACCGTTGACCTCTCCGAGCTGAATATCGAGACCATCGAGCAGATCTCCCGTCTTGAGCCGTTTGGCCAGGGCAACAAGGTGCCGCTGTTGGCGGCCGAGGGCGTGACAATGTGCAATCGCGCCGTGGTGGGCAAAACCGGCGAGCACATGCGCTTCGTGGCGACCGATGGCGCCGCGAGTGTGCCGGCCATTATGTTCCGCGTGCCGCAGATCGATAAGCTCATCAATTGCGATAGCGCCGTCGATTTAGTGTTCGAGGCCGTGGCCGAGCATTGGCAAGGTCGCGTAAAGCCAAAGCTCATGATCAAGGATGTCTTGGTCCGCGATACCACGGCGCCCAGCGTTGACGACCCGGCATGTGAGCTTCGCCGCGGCGTGGAGCCTGCGGACGCCGGTCTTCGTCTGGAGTCCCGCAAGCGCCAAACGCTCGCCCAGCTTTCCTATACCGAGCTGACGCGCTCGCTTATCCATAGCTTTATCGGCTCGAACAAGCCGCACCGCGCGCAGGCCGAGGCGCTCGATGCCCTGGCCGATCACCAAAGTGTTCTGGCCGTTATGGGAACGGGGCGCGGCAAGTCTCTTATCTTCCATGTGCATGCCGCGCGCGAGGCGGTCCTTCGCGGGCGTGCGAGCATCTTTGTCTATCCGCTGCGCGCGCTCGTTGCCGACCAGGCCTATCACCTCTCGTCGACGATGGCCGCGCTTGGCATTGGCGTTGGCGTGCTGACCGGCGAGACCGTGGAGGCAGCGCGCGATGACGTGTTTGCCGGCTTGGCTTCGGGCCGCACCGGCATCGTGCTCACGACGCCCGAGTTCCTGTCCATTCACCGCGACCGCTTTGCGCGTTCGGGGCGCATCGGTTTTGTCGTTATCGATGAGGCGCATCATGCCGGTCTTGCCAAGGGCGGCGACCGGAGCGCATACCTCGACATGCCCGATATCCTCAAGGCCCTGGGCGATCCGGTCGTTATGGCGGCGACGGCCACCGCGACGGCTCCGGTTGTGGCCGAGCTTGCCCGCATGTTGCCGATCACTCGCACGGTGGTCGACGAGACGGTGCGCGAGAACCTGCGGCTCGAGGACGACCGCGATCTTGCAAGTCGCGAGAACCGTTTGGTGTCGATTGTGGCGATGGGGGAAAAGACCGTCATCTACGTCAATTCGCGCGACCAGTCCGTGGCGCTCGCCAAGACGTTGCGCAAGCGTGTGCCCGATTGCGCAACCCATATCGCGTTCTATAACGCGGGGCTTGTGCGTTCCGATCGCCGTCGCGTGGAGGAAGCATTCCGAGACGGCAGCCTCAGCTGCATCGTCTCGACATCTGCCTTTGGCGAGGGCGTCAACCTGCCCGATATCCGCCATGTCGTGCTCTATCACATGCCGTTTGGCGGCATTGAGTTTAACCAGATGAGCGGCCGTGCCGGTCGCGATGGCCAGCCCGCCGTGATCCACCTGCTCTATTCGTCGCGCGATGCCCGCATTAACGAGCGCCTGCTCGACTGCTACGCACCCGAGCGCGACGAGCTCGTCACACTCTATCGCGCGCTGCAGACCATGTGGCGCTCCAACCGCGGCAAGACCGGGGATGATTCATTCTGCGCAAGCGATATCGACATCGCGCAGATGTGCCTTGCTATCGATGCTCGCACGCCGGTCGACGAGCGCTCGGTGGAAAGCGGCCTGGGAATCTTCGAAGAGCTTGGTTTCTGTCGCGTTTCGGGGTTTGACGACACCCGTCGCATCGCGATGGCAGAAAACCCGGGCCGTGTGCAATTGAGCAGGTCAATTCGCTATTTGGAGGGCTTGCGCTCGCGCATGGAGTTTTCGGCTTTCCGGAGCTGGGCGCTCGATTCGTGCGCTTCTGATATGCTAGCCAAAGTTAACCGCCCGATCGTACCGCGGGCCTAGGGGAAGGGGACCTCGATGGATGCCGCAGCCCGTACCGCCCATGATTCCACCCTCCAGCCGTTTTCGGAGATGGAGCACTATAAGCATGCCGATGAGCTGCCGCCCGAGATTATGGCGGACAGCTACGACAAGCTGGAGCGTCTGTGCCTCAAATATATGAATGAGGACGACTTTTCTAAGGTTGAGCAGGCCTACTGCTTTGCTGCCGAGAAGCATTGCAACCAAAAGCGGCGCTCGGGTGAGATGTACATCAACCATCCCGTCGAGGTGGCCATCATTCTGGCCGATCTCAAGATGGACTGTGACGTGGTGTGCGCCGCGCTGCTGCACGATACCGTCGAGGATACCGAGACTTCGCTTGCCGATGTTTCCGGCCTGTTTGGCGATACGGTGGCCGAGCTCGTCGATGGCGTGACCAAGCTCACCAACATCGAAGTCGACAGCATGGACGAGAAACAGGCCCTTACGCTGCGCAAGATGTTCCTCGCCATGTCCAAGGACATCCGCGTCATCATCGTTAAGCTTGCCGACCGTCTGCACAACATGCGCACCCTTGCAGCCCTGCGTGAGGACCGTCGCCTGTTTAAGGCTCGCGAGACCATGGACGTGTATGCGCCTCTGGCCGACCGTCTGGGCATGAGCTCCATTAAATGGGAGCTCGAGGACCTGTCCTTCTTCTACCTTGAGCCCGACGCCTACCAGCGCATCGCGCGCATGGTGGCTGAGTCGCGCGAGGTTCGCGAGCGCTATCTGGCCGAGACCATCAAGACGCTCACCGACGAGCTCAACCGCATTGGCCTGGAGGGCTTCCAGATCAACGGCCGCTCCAAGCACTATTGGTCCATCTACCAAAAGATGAAGCGCAAGGGCAAGGAATTCTCCGAGATCTACGATTTGGTGGCGCTGCGCGTTATTACCCATTCGGTGCGCGATTGCTACTCCACGCTCGGCGCAGTGCATACGCTGTGGCACCCCATGCCCGGTCGCTTTAAAGACTATATCGCCATGCCCAAGGTCAATAACTACCAGTCGCTCCATACGACGGTTATCGGCCCCACGGCTCGTCCGCTCGAGATTCAGATTCGAACCTACGAGATGCATGAGCAGGCCGAGTACGGCATTGCCGCCCACTGGCTATATAAGAAGTCGGGCGGATCGTCTGCTTCCAAGACCAATGACGCTCAACGTTTGGACGACCAGATCAACTGGCTCAAGCATTCGCTCGATTGGGCGGCTTCCGACGAGATCACCGATGCCAAGGAATACCTGCACTCGCTGAAGGTCGATCTGTTCGATCAGGAGATTTTTGTCTTCACGCCCAAAGGCGAGGTCATGGCGCTTCGTGCCGGTTCCACGCCGCTCGACTTTGCCTATGCCGTTCACACCGAGGTGGGAAACCATTGCGTCGGCGCCAAAATCAACGGTGCGGTGGCTCCGCTCACGCACGAGATCAAGACGGGCGACCGCGTTGAAATCCTGACCAACAAGAGTTCCAAGCCGTCGCGTGATTGGCTCAAGATCGTCAAGACGCCTTCGGCCAAGTCAAAGATCCGCCGCTATTTTGCCGCTGCGACCAAGGACGACGACGCTGCTGCTGGTCGCGATATGCTGGCCAAGGACCTGCGTAAGCGTGGCTATGGCATTTCTACGCCGCGTTCGACGCGTGCACTCAACGCCGTGGCGGAGCAGTTTAACTTCAAGCAGCTCGAGGACCTGTTTGCCGCCGTCGGCGCCGGCAAGGTTGCCCCGCGCGCTGTGGGCAATAAGGTCGAGCAAATCTTGGACCCCAAGCCCGAGGAACAGCTCACCAAGGCCGAGGCTATCGCCGAGGTCGTGAAGCAGCCCGCTCGCGGCTCCAACCGCAAGCCGCAAAAGCGCGGCAAGAGCGCCAGTAACGGCATTATCGTCAAGGGCGAGAGCAACAGCGGCCTGCTGGTCCGTCTGGCTCATTGCTGCAACCCCGTGACGGGCGACGACATCGTCGGCTTCATCACGCGCGGTCGTGGCGTTTCGGTGCATCGCGCCAACTGCCCTAACGTCAAGGGTCTTATGGAACATCCCGAGCGCATGATCGATGTGGAGTGGGACGGCGCTGCCGACACCCTCTTCCAGGTCGAGATCGTGGTCGAGTGCCTGGACCGCATGGGTCTGCTCAAGGACGTCACCATTGCCATTGGCGATGCAGGCGGCAATATCCTTTCTGCCGCCACGTCGACCAACCGCGAGGGTATTGCGACCCTGCGCTTTATGGTCGAAATTTCGGATGCGAGCGGCCTGGATCCGCTGCTGGCTTCCATCAGCAGTGTCGATTCGGTCTACGACGCTCGCCGTCTTATGCCCGGCGAGGGCGGAGCGCAACTCAAGCGCCGTGTGTAGGTGCGAGAGCCTCTCAACATCATAGATATTGGTTACGTTCGAGGCATCGTTTGGTGCCTCGAACGTATTTTAGAAGGAGGGTATGCGCATGGACGATATGACTTTGGACCTGACACCCCGAGGCGCGGCTTCGATTGAGGCGCTCGTCAACGGCCCGATTCAGACTAACAGCTACGCCGTGATTTCGAATGACGAGTGCTTAATCGTCGATCCGGCGTGGGAGGGCGAGCGTCTTGTGGAGCATATCCGCACCGCGCATCCCGAGGTGCACGTACTCGGCTCTGTCTGCACGCACGGTCATGCCGACCATGTTGGCGGGGTTGCCGGGGTTCGAGCTGTTGTTGGCGACAGCGCACTATATGAGTTGTGCGCTAAGGACGTGACGGTACCTCGCGCAAATATCGAGGAGCAGCGCGCCATGTGGGGCATCGAGACGCCCGATCCGGGTGAGCCGACGCGTTTGCTTGCCGAGGGCGATACAATCGAGGTGGGCGACGTCTGCCTGCAGGTGATCGAGACGCCGGGGCATACGCCGGGCGGCATCGTCCTGTTCGCCGCGACCGAGCAGGGGAACATCGCCTTTGTGGGCGACACACTTTTCCCGGGCAGCCACGGTCGTACCGATCTTTCCGGCGGTGACGAGGCGGCGATTATGCGCTCGATCTCCAAACTTGCCATGACGCTTCCGCCCGATACCGTTTGCTTGACGGGCCATGGCGATTCGACCACGATGGCGCGCGAACTTATGCAGAACCCGTTTATGCAGATGTAGGCTCGAAGCCGTCTTTCGAACCACGAAGACTGTTCAATCGTCAAGCTATTTTCCCCAGTGGGTCGATTCTGTGGGGCAAACGGTCAAAATTTGTCCAATCGGATGGTATTCGTGAACAAACGAACGTTTATGCTCGGGTATGTCGTGGTAAAATCTCAGGCGTTATCGGAGCAACCTTACAGGAGGTTTCTTTTATGCTCGTCAACGCAGCAGACATGCTCAAGAAGGCCGAGGCCGGCAAGTACGGTCTCGGTGCCTTCAACACCAACAACCTCGAGTGGACCCTGGCTATTCTCCAGGCCGCCGAGGAGGCCAAGTCTCCGCTGATCCTTCAGTGCACCGCTGGTGCCGCTAAGTGGATGGGCGGTTTCAAGGTCTGCGCCGACATGGTCAAGGCTGCCGTCGAGGCCACGGGCGTTACCGTTCCCGTCGCCCTTCACCTCGATCACGGTTCTTACGAGGACTGCTTCAAGTGCATCGAGGCCGGCTTCACGTCCATCATGTATGACGGCTCTCATGAGGAGACCTTCCAGCTTAACCTCGACCGCACCAAGGAGCTCGTTGAGCTTGCCCACTCCAAGGGCATGTCCATCGAGGCCGAGGTCGGCGGCATCGGCGGCACCGAGGACGGCGTGACCTCCAGCGGCGAGCTCGCTGATCCTGCTGAGTGCAAGCAGATTGCTGACCTGGGCGTCGACTTCCTCGCCTGCGGTATCGGCAACATCCACGGCGTGTACCCTGCCGACTGGGCTGGCCTTTCCTTCGAGCGCCTGGGCGAGATCAAGGCTCAGACCGGCGACCTGCCCCTCGTCCTGCACGGTGGCACCGGCATCCCCGAGGATCAGATTAAGAAGGCCATCTCCCTGGGTATCTCCAAGATCAACGTCAACACCGATCTGCAGCTCGTTTTCGCCAAGGGCGTTCGCGAGTACATCGAGGCCGGCAAGGATCAGCAGGGCAAGGGCTTTGACCCCCGCAAGCTCCTCAAGCCTGGTCGCGACAACATCGTTGCCCGCACCAAGGAGCTCATGGAGGAGTTTGGCTCCGTCAACAAGGCGTAAGCGTCGCTAAACTTCCCGCCGGAAGCCCCGTCTCCCTACACTGTTTCCTTTGCGCTCACCTGGCTTCGCCAGAAGTCGCGCCAAGGAAACAGTTCCGGGGGACGGGGCTTCCTTCGTTTAACGCCGCAGGGTTACTGGGCTGAATTCATTTTTTTTGACTACCGTTCGGCGGTGTTGATGGCTCCCTTGTTGGGGCTTTCTTTTTTATCTCGCTACAATGGACTTCAAGCGTTCTAGTGACTTGGAGTTTTAGTATGGCTGTTGTTAAGGTGCTGCCTTCGGATGGGAAGGTTATTGACGAGGGTCCTGTTGGTTGCTCTGTTGATGTTTGCAATGATGACTTCCGTTTTCTAGATGTTGGCTTGCCACCCGAGATTCTGCGTTTAAAGGACGCGGGGTATCTTTCGCAGGCTATTGAGGCTTGCGACCGCCTACTTGCCCAAGATCCCGATCCCTCGCTTGCTGCCTGCGTTCGTGCCGAGCGGTATCGCATGCTTGAGACGCCGCTTCATTTTTCGGTGTCGCGCGATCGGGCTATTGCGATGATTCGCGAGGAGTGGCCTGAGTTTACCGAGGAGCAGTTTGACGATCTGATTGACCGTAAGCGTATTGACTGGCGCTTTATCGATGGCGAGCTGTTCGTTCTCGACAACTTCCTCGATTCGCTTCGCGTATATCCCAAAGAGGTTCCCGGCATGCGTCCCGATCCTACGGACGGAATTGCACTGCGCAACGAGATGCTCAAGGAGATGGAGTCACAAAACGGATTGACTCGCGTTATTACGCTTAAGGCGTCCTTGTCTGTCCCCGGCGCTCTAGAGGGGGAGACCGTTCGCGCTTGGCTTCCCGTAGCCGCCACCTGCCGCCAACAGTCTCAGGTCGAGATTCTCGACATGACGCCGGAGGGTGCTGTTGCTCCCGCGAACGCTTCGGCGCGTACCGCCTCGTGGTCTTCTTCGAGTGAGCGCTCATTCTCGGTGACTTATCGTTATCACATCGATGCTGCTTATTCTGATGTCTACGGTGGCACACTTCCGGTTCATCCGCGTATGGACGCGCCTCTGCCCGAGGATATTTCCGAGGACCGTCCGCACATTGCATTCACGCCGTATCTGCAGCAGCTGACGGCCGGTGTTGTTGGCGGACTCGAGGATCCGCTCGATCGCGCCCGTGCTATCTATGATTACCTGACGCAGTATATCGACTATCGCTATCAGCCGCCGTACTTGCTTTTGGGATCTATTGCCGATGACTGCGCGCATTCGCTCCGCGGCGATTGCGGCGTTATGGCGCTCACGTTTATCACCATGTGCCGTATTGCCGGTGTGCCCGCCCGTTGGCAGAGCGGCCTGTATGTTGCGCCCGATTCGGTGGGGTCGCACGACTGGGCAGAGTTCTATACGCCGCAGACCGGTTGGCTCAACGCCGACGTGTCATTTGGATCTTCTGCTCGCAGGATGGGGGAGGAGTGGCGCCGCCGTCACTACTTTGGCAATCTCGACCCGTGGCGTATGGTGGCTAACAATCGATTCCAGGCAGAGTTTGAGACCTCTTTCGACGGCATGCGCGAGGACCCTTACGATAACCAGATGGGTGAGGCTTCGGTCGACGGTCGCGGATGCCGTCAGCGCGAGATGCTCCGCACGGTCGAACTCATCGAAATGCTCGAAGTTCCATTTTCGGACTAATCGGTAGAAAGCTGTGATAAACTAACTCACGCATTGCGTGCCCGAGTGGCGGAATTGGCAGACGCAGTGGACTCAAAATCCACCGTTGGCAACAACGTGCGAGTTCGAGTCTCGCCTCGGGCACCATACATGCAAGTGAACGTTCAAGGGGGTTGCGGCCCCCTTTTTCGTGCCGGACTCGCGTGAGCGCGCGAAGCGTTAAGCAAACAGGCCTGCGGCCTGTTTGTAGCGGAGCGTGGCGAGGGCGCCACGCGCCCGAAGCCTGGGGCTTCGCGAAGCGAAGGCCCTTCGAGTCTCGCCTCGGTCACCATACATGCAAGCGAGCGTTCAAGGGGGTCAAGGCCCCTTTTTCGTGTACGTAATGTGATAACGCGCTGTACGTGTTATTATTCGCAAGGCGTTGTTCCCGCAATGCCCTAAAGAGGAACCCGAGGGTTCCCACCTTTTGGCGCCAATGAGCAGCTGACTGGTCATACAACTTAGATTCCCTTCCTCAAATCGAGGAAGTCTATGTGTACGACCTGGTTGCTGAGAAGCGCCGGGTTATTTTTTTATGAATGGAGGTAGGGAAAATAGCTAAGTCTGATGACACCCGCATCAACGACGAGATCACTGCATCTTCGTGCCGTTTGATTGGCGTCGATGGCTCTCAGCTCGGCCTGTTCGCCATCCGCGATGCCCAGCGCGTCGCCGACGATCAGGGTCTCGACCTGGTCGAGATCGCTCCCAACGCGGAGCCGCCGGTCTGCAAGGTCATGGACTACGGTAAGTTCAAGTACCAGCAGGCCATGAAGGCCAAGGCTGCTCGTAAGAATCAGTCCAAGGTCGAGGTCAAGGAAATGAAGTTCCGACCCAAGATCGACGTTGGCGACTACGAGACCAAGAAGGGCCACGTTCTGCGTTTCCTCAAGAAGGGCGCACGCGTTAAGATCACCATCATGTTCCGCGGCCGTGAGATGGCTCACCCGGAGCAGGGCCTTAACGTTCTCGAGCGTCTCGCCGAGGATCTCAAGCCTTACGCTACGGTCGAGTCCAAGCCTAAGATGGAAGGCCGTAACATGCTTATGCTGCTCGCCCCGATTAAGGGCGCCTTCGATGAGGATAAAGCGGCAAGCGATACCAAGTAACTAGTGTTCTGTAACCGATTAAGGAGTATTTCATGCCTAAGATGAAGTCCCACAGCGGCACCAAGAAGCGTTTCCGCAAGACTGGTACCGGCAAGCTTATGCGCGCCAAGGCTTTCAAGAGCCACATCCTGAGCAAGAAGTCCACCAAGCGTAAGCGTGGCTTCCGTCAGGAGACCGAGATCGCCGCTGCCGACCGCAAGGTCATCAAGTCGCGTCTCGCCTAAGTTCGCGTTCCCGTTTTTCGTTTTACCGTCTAGGAGTTGATAGAACATGGCACGTATTAAGCGCGCTGTTGCCGCCAAGAAGAAGCGCCGTACCGTTATGCACCGTGCGAAGGGTTACTACGGTGCCGCTTCGCGTACTTACAAGCATGCTAAAGAGCAGGTCCAGCACTCTCTGCAGTATCAGTATCGTGATCGCCGCAACAAGAAGCGCGAGATCCGTTCTCTCTGGATCACTCGTATCAACGCTGCTGCTCGTCTGAACGACATCTCTTACTCTCAGTTCATGCACGGCCTGAAGGTTGCCGGCATCGAGCTCGACCGCAAGGTCCTGGCTCAGATGGCTTACGAGGACATCGAGTCCTTCAACGAGCTGGCTACCATCGCCAAGAAGGCTCTCGAGGCCTAATAGATTCTCTTGAATCGCTAGGGGAGTGTCGCGTTGTGCGCGGCGCTCCCTCTTTTTATCTGAGGCGCTGGTTTATATAGCAAAAGCGCGGGTAGATAGACACTTACAGGTGACCGATCTTTATATATCTCTTAACCGAAGGGTCATCATCTGATACGTGCAGTATTTCTGCACCAGCCTTTCTATGACTAATATAGGAAGCGTTGTATTGTGTAGGACTTGTGAAGAGTGGAATTCCCGCCCACGGGGCCCCTCCGGTCTGGCAATATATCTCCTTGCCGCGCGGCCCGGTGGAACCGGATGAGCCGCAGAGCGTGCACCTTGAGAACCGGATACTGCGAGGATGGACACACAAGCTGTGTCGCATCCGGGCAGACATCGAACCATTTGAAATGGTCTAACTTGGATTTGTTTTTCGCAAGGCCGCCGAGAGG
>NZ_JBDMSL010000014.1:0-24285 GCF_039758965.1 Collinsella aerofaciens
TAAAGCCGTTTGTCTCCACCCGCGTAGCGGGTGGTTTAAAGCTGGCCGCTGCGCGGCCAGCGGACTAAAGTCTTGAAATATAAAAAGGGCGCGTCCATACGGACACGCCCCTGTGCACAACAATGCAAAGAACGACTTAGAAGCTACCGCGCTTCAGGAAGTCGGGAAGCTCGAACTGATCGTTGCCGAAGTTAGGAAGCTCGGTGCCACCGACGTTGCGGGTCGGAGCGGCCTGAGCCGGGCTCGTGGCAGGAGCGGTGCGCTGCGGCTCAGCGGAGGCAGCGGCCTTGCTCTGAGACTGCTGAGCAGCAAAGAGCTCGTCCTGACGGTTGACGTTGGAGTCGGAGAAGCCCGTAGCGATGACGGTGATACGCACCTGATCGCCCAGGGACTCGTCGACAACGGTACCGAAGATGATGTTGGCCTCGGGGTCGACGGCGTTGGCGACAACGTCGGCGGCGTCGCTGATCTCCTGGATGCCCAGGTCCTTGGAACCGGCGATGGAGAGCAGCACGCGCGTGGCGCCATCTATGGAGCTCTCGAGCAGCGGGCTGGAGATGGCCTGCTGGGCAGCGTCGACGGCACGGGTGTCCCCAGAAGAGGTACCGATACCCATCATGGCGGTACCGGCCTGCTTCATGATGGTCTTAACATCGGCGAAGTCCAGGTTGATGATACCGGGGACGGTGATGAGGTCGGTGATGCCCTGGGTGCCCTGGGAAAGGACGCCATCGGCAATCGCGAAGGCCTCGAGCATGGTGGTCTTCTTCTCGGCGATGTCGAGCAGCTTATCGTTAGGGATGACGATCATGGTGTCGACGCAATCGGAGAGGGTCTTAATGCCCTCCTCGGCGCTCTTCTTGCGCTTGCGGCCCTCGAAGGTGAAGGGCTTGGTCACGACGGCGACGGTCAGCGCACCGACCTCGTTCATCGCGATATCGGCAACGATGGGAGCAGCGCCGGTACCGGTGCCACCGCCCTCGCCGCAGGTGATGAACACCATGTCGGCGCCAGCGAGCGCCTCGGCAATGTCGTCGCGGGACTCATCGGCAGCCTTGCGGCCAACCTCGGGGTTGGCGCCGGCGCCCAGGCCGCGGGTAAGGTCGGTGCCGATGTGCACCTTGATATCGGCATCAGAGATCGCGAGTGCCTGAGCATCGGTGTTGATGGCAACAAACTCGACGCCGCGGATGCCCTCTTCGATCATTCGATTGACCGCGTTGGTACCGCCGCCGCCGACGCCGACCACCTTAATGACGGCAAGGTAGTTGTTGATCTCTGTCTCGTGCATGTCGGTCCTCCGAACAAAGGTTATAGCCATAGCATGGGTCGACCCCTGCGCACATTAACCTTCAGGTTGAAAGTAAATGCAAAGGTAAACCGTATTATGTTTGCACATTATGAACGTATCAGTCAAATAATTGACCGTGAAAACCAAACAAACCAGATAAACGGCGTGGTATGGCCCCTCAACAAAGCATCAACCAGCGCTACGAGGTCGGAGCGTTCCTAAATGTATAGTTACCCGGAGAGCGCACATTGATATACGTTACGCCCTCTACCTGCGAAAGCAGCTTGGTGACTACGCGCTCCTTCTTGACGATATCGTTCGAATCGCCCAGCGACACCTCAATGCCGTTATTGAGGTTTGCCGAGATGGCTTCGACCGAAGGCGTGGAAATATCCTTGACTTGTCCCAAGAACTCGCTCGAAAAACCACGCACATAATCCAAGCCAGCCTTAACGGCCTTGGAGCTCACTGCCTGGCCGGAAACCGGAGCGACATCCGCCGAGACATCAGTCAACAACACCGCGCCATAGTGCTTAGCGAGCGCCAGCGCGGCATCGATTCCGGTCAAGGTATTTGAGCCCTGCCCTGTCGTGATGACGTTGTCTTGGTCGTCCACTTCGACCGACGTCGACAGTGGGGCGATCCAGGTGTCATCATCCCCGATGGCCCAGGCAAGGTCATCGGAACTGATATAGGCAATTGCGATGACCTTGCGCTCCATCGGCGTAATGATGAGCGTATGCGGGAACTGACGCTGGACATCCACGCCCGAGACCCACGGATTCTGCTTGAGGTCCTCGGTAATCTGGTCAGGATCGACGTTAAAAAGCGACGTTCCCTCGGGCAAATCGATCAGCTGGATAGCATCGTGCTTCGTCACATGCTCGCTGCCTTGAATCTGAATATCAGTGGCGGTAAACAATCCAGAGTTGATCACCACGATGGCAACGACGACGAGCACGGCCAAGGCGGCCAGAACGCCGCCCACGATTTTGCCTTTGCCTGCAACGACAGAAGCGGCGTCTGATGTTTTATTTACCATCGCCCCAAGTGAAGACAACGGGTTGACTCCTTTTTTACCCGAAGGCTTCTTGGCGGTAGCCGGCACCGATGTCAGCGAGCGCGGTTTCGATGCGCCCAGCGTGCGACCCGGACGCGGCGCTTTAGTTCCCGTCGAGGGCTTAGGAGTTGCCATGGGACGGGCGGGCTTGGCGCCCATAACAGGCTTTGACGTCACCGAGGGACGCGAGGACTTTTTTGCGGCCGGACGATTACCGAGCTGCGAGCCGACAACCGGACGACTGGTCTGTCGAGCATGCCCGACAGACTTAGAGTGCGCGACGGTATTGCGTTGAGGTTTGGCAGGTGCGCCGGAACGCCCTCCGGCGCGGCGGAAGGTTGGTTTCGATGCTCTAGAAGCCGAGGAATTTAACTTCCGGTCTGAGCTCGATGCCATACGCCTCCCTCACCTTTCCGTGCACATGTCTGATAACCGCGGCAACGTCATCGGCCGAGGCGGTTCCGTTATTAACGATAAAATTAGCGTGAACGGGCGAAACTTCCGCGCCGCCAATCGAAAAACCCTTTAATCCACAATCCTCGATAAGCTTGCCCACACTCGCATCGGGCGGGTTGCGAAAGACCGACCCGCAGGATGCGCGACCCATGGGCTGCGTACGCTTGCGCCTCGTCAGGTACCGCTCCATGCGCTCGCGAATGTCGGCCTTGGGCGCCGGTTTAAGCTTGAGCACGCACTCGAGGATAATCTCATTGCGGGGAAGGCTACATTCGCGGTAGCCCCAAGTGATCTCGGACCCCGCATAATGCTTGATACCGGATGCCGGGTCAAACGTTACGACATCCTCAACCAGCGAGCCAATCCACTCGGTCCGTGTGCCTGCATTCATAGATATCGCACCGCCAACCGAGCCAGGGATGCCAACGGCAAACTCAAGGCCCGAGAGGCTACGCGACAGGGCATCGTTGACCAGGCGCGCAAACATCACGCCCGCACCGACCGTCAGCGTACAACCGTCATCGGCAACAACCGTGCGCTGAAACTCACGTCCGAGCGAAATGACGGCACCGCGATAACCGCCATCGGCAACCAGCAGATTGGAGCCCTTGCCGATGATGACCCACGGAACCTGCTCGCGATCGAGCACCGCCACGGCGCGGCGGAGGGCATGATAGCTATGGCACGTCACAAAGAGGTCGGCCTTGCCGCCGATACGATAGCTCGTATGACGCGCAAGGCGCTCGTCCTCGATCACATCCGTGTCGATCATGCCCGAGAGCGCCATGACGGCGTTAAACAGACCCATTAGACTTAAGCGTCTTTCTTGGCAGTCAGATACTCAATGAACTCGGGACCGACGGTCGTAACGTCACCGGCACCCATGGTGAGCAGCAGGTCGCCCTCGCCCACCATCTGCTCGAGCTCCTGATTGAGCTCAAGACGGCTGGAGCAATACACGACCTCCTTACCAGGATGCTTGGCGCGCACGGTATCGGCGAGCATCTTAGAGGTGACACCCGGAATGGGCATCTCGCCAGCCGAGAACACATCAATCAGCAGCAGTTTATCGGCATTGGCAAATGCATCGGCAAAGTCGTCGCACAGGGCCTGCAGACGCGAATAACGGTGCGGCTGGAACACGACGTCGACATGCTTGTAGCCCAGCGACGAAGCGGCAGCAAGCGTCGCCTTGATCTCGGTGGGGTGATGGCCGTAATCATCGACCACGGTGATGCCATCGATATCGCCCACGTGGGTAAAGCGACGGCGGACGCCCTCAAAGCTCGAGAGCGCCTTGGCGGCGGCGTCGATGTCAAGGCCCAGGACATGGGCGACGGTGAGCACCGCCGTGGCGTTGAGCATGTTGTGGCGACCGGGATTGCTCTTGATCTCCACGGCATGCTCAGTGCCATCCTCAAAGCGAACGATAAAGTCACTCTGGATGCCCTTGACATCCGGGTGCATGCAGACGATGTCGTTGCTCTCGGCAAAGCCGTAGGAAAGCACGTGACGGCCCGTCGACTTGGCGAGCTCGACCAGATGCGGGTCCTCACCGCAGACGATGACGGTGCCGTCCTCGCCCACCAGGCTCATGAATTTGGCGAAAGTCGCCTCGATCTCCTCGATACCCGAGTAGTGATCGAGGTGGTCGGCCTCGACGTTGGTCACAATGACCACGTTGGGGTTCAGGAACAGGAAGGAGCTGTCGGACTCGTCGGCCTCGGCGACAAAGTAGTCGCCCGAGCCGTTCTTGCCGTTCGTGTCATAGCCCTCGACGATGCCGCCGATCAAGAAGCTCGGATCCAGGCCCATGCGGTCGAGCATGGTAGCGCACATCGAAGACGTGGTGGTCTTGCCATGCGTGCCGGCAACAGCGACGGTGGTGTAGCCGTGGCCCAAAGCAGAGAGCATCTTGGCACGGGGCCACACGGGAATACCAAGCTCGCGAGCGCGCACGAGTTCAGGGTTGGACTCCGGAATAGCAGTGGAGACAACAACCACGTCGGGCTTGACCTCGTCGATCGTGGCGGCCTCATGGCCCACATGCACCTTCACACCAGCGCGGGTAAGCTGGCGGATATAACGTGACGTCTTAAGGTCGGAGCCGGTAACGGCATAACCGCGCTCGTGCAGAACGAGGGCGATGCCGCTCATGCCGGCGCCGCCGATACCGATAAAGTGGGCGCTCTTAAACTCGGGCGCGGAGGTTGCAGTCTGGGAATCAGCCATGTGCTCGTGTACTCCTTGCGTAAACACTGCCTGTAACCCGTTAACTGTACCGCACCTACCGCATCAGCGCGAGGGCGACCAACGATATCCCGTCTAACTAACGCAAACCCTCTACCGCATCCGCCAGAAGAGCGGCGGCCCTATCCTGAGCCAGACCACGCGCCGCCTGACGCATGGCGTCGCGTGCCGCCGCGTCATCAACCAGGTGCAGCAGCTCATCGGCAAAGGCAGAACCGTCGATATCGGCATCGGCGCAGAGCACGCCGGCCCCGGCGTCGACCAGATAACGGGCATTGGTGGTTTGGTGGTCGGCCGTCGCATGCGGGTACGGCACGAGCACCGAAGGCACGGCGAGCGCAGCGATCTCGGCCACGCTCGATGCGCCCGAACGCGAGAGCACCAAATCGGCAGCAGCCAGCATATCGCCCATGTTGTCGATGTAAGGCTGGACGCGGTAACGCTTCGCCTCCTCGGGCGTCAGCGCCAAAGCGCGCTCGGTCTCCTCAAAGCCGTCGGCACCCGTCGAATGCAACACATAGAGGTTCTTGCGCGAAAGCAGCTCGTTTTTGAGCGAAACCACGCGCTCGTTGAGGTGCTGGGCGCCAAGTGAACCGCCAAAGACGAGCAGCAGCGTAGCGTCCTCGGGAACACCAAGTGCCTTGCGGCCGCGAGCGCGATTGCCCTCGATCACCGAGCGACGTACGGGGTTACCGGTCATGAGCACGTGGTCAGGGTCACCTTCGCGCTCAAAGACCGAACGCGCTGCCGGCACCGAGATGCACACGCGGGCGGCGTGGGAGTTCATCATCTTGTTGGCCAGGCCCGGAACAGAGTTCTGCTCATGCAGCAGATACGGAACGCCCGCGCCCTTGCACCACCCCAGCAACGGAACCTCGACATAGGCACCGAAACCGATGGCGGCATCGGGCTTGCCGACCTTTGAGAAATGACTGGCGAGCGCACGCTTGGCCTTGTTGACACGCCACAGCGAGGTGAGCGCCGTCCAAGGGCGGGAGCGGTCGAAGCCCGTGACCGTAATGGGCACAAAATCAAACCCAGCCTCGGGGACCAGACGACCCTCGAGCTTGCGCGACTGGCCCACGAACACAACGTGGTGGCCACGGTCACGCAGCTCTTCGGCCAAGGCGAGCGCGGGGTTGATGTGTCCTGCCGTGCCGCCGGCTGCAATAGCAACGGTCATTTTATCGGTCATGGTAGTCCCTTCGTACACGCGGTCCCTGGTCGTCGGTACGCAGACGCGCCGACGGGTCCGAGTTCAAATCGATTCGATTATATCCGCCGCCCGCATTGCGAGGAGTGGGGCGCTGAGGACGACCTTGCGGTGCCGTTCGCTGACGCGGGCGGGCTGCCGGCTCGGTCGCAGAGCCATCCAGGACGGTAAAACCGTTACGCGAAGATCGCTCGCCGCGCACGTGGGGCACGCCGGCGGTACTCTCATCCATAACGGCAAAGCTCTCACGGAGACGGTCGTACTCATCGCGACGGGCGCTCTCGTACGAAACGCGCAGGATCAACCCGGCAAGCATGAGCGACACAATAATCGACGAACCGCCGTAGCTAATAAACGGCAACGGTTTGCCCGTCATGGGAAACACGTTGAGGATGCCCAGCGCGTTAATCAAAAACTGCACCGCGAGAATGACCGCGGAGCCAGACGCCATGAGCGCGCCCCGACGATCGGTCGCCTGCTCGGCAATGCGAAACGCCGAGTAGATCAGCATCGCAAACACCAAGAAGAACAGCACGGTTCCGACAAAACCGACTTCCTCGCCAATGATGGCCAAGATGTAGTCGTTGTGTGCCTCGGGCAGATACGAGTACTTCATGGTTGAGTTGCCGATGCCACGGCCGAACAGACCGCCCGAGGCAAAGGCCATGATGGCAAGCGTGGCCTGATAGCCGTCACCATACTCGTCGGCCCAAGGGTTCAAGGCAACCTGAATACGCACCATACGGTACGGCTCTGCGACAAGCGCAATCACGATCACGAGAATGCCGAAGATTAGCACGCCGATGATAAATCTGGGGTCGAGACCCGCAAACAACGCCATGCACATGAGGGTCAACAGGATGATCAGGACAGTACCGAAATCGGGCTGGATAAAGATCAGAAAGAGCGAAATGCCCAGGTAGATGCCCATCTTGCGAAGGAATTCGTTGATGTTGCCACCGGGCGAAAAGAAGCGATCAAGCATGATGGCCGAATACGCAATGGCAAATGGCTTTAAAAACTCGGAAGGCTGGAACTGAATACCGGCGATGTTGAGCCAGCGCGTGGCGCCGCGGCTGCCGCTGCCCACCAAGAACACCAGAAGCAGTAGCCCTATCATGCCGATAAGGAAGATCCTGAGCACATCCTCCCCAAACCAGCTGTCCGGCAAAACGCGCACGATGGCAATCAGCGCCAGAACACCGACCACGGCAAACGCGGCCTGTCGACCCAGAAAAAACGTCGCCGAGCCATTCTCGTGCAGCGCCTCGACCGAAGACGCCGAGTACACCATCAGCAGGCCAAAGCATACCAAGGTAAACAAGCAGGCCATGAATATCAAACGGGGGCGCATGATACGGGCGGGAACGCCGGCAATATAGCGTTCGCTAAACGACTGCCCGCCGCGGCTGGAACGCGGTGTGGTGCGACGTGAGGAAGCACGGTCCGAGTCGGGCCTCCTCATACCTTGTCGGGGGCTCTCCTCTCTCATCGCAACCCCTATTCCATTTGTGATTTCGCTGTAGCGGCAAGCTGAGCCACGTAGTCCTTAAACACGCGGCCGCGCTCCTCATAGCCCGAGAACTCATCGAACGAAGAGCAGGCAGGAGAAAGTAAGATCACGTCACCACGGCTCGAAAGCGAACGGGCAACGTCCACGGCGTCGCGCAGGTCATCCGCCTGGGCGATATCCACATCGCCATCGACATCAGCCTCGTCCATAGCGGCGGTGAAGCGCTCGCGCGCATCGCCAAAGCAGACGACCGAGCGCACGTTGTCCATAACGACGCGCGCGAAGTCCGTGAGCGGAGTGCCCTTATCGTGGCCGCCGAGCAGCAAGATCACGTCGTCATCGGGAAATGCCGTCAGTGCCTTCTCGACCGCATCGGTGTTAGTCGCCTTGGAATCGTTGACGTAGCGCACGCCGTCAATCTCGCCACACGGCTCCACGCGGTGCTCGAGCGGCTGGAACGAGGCCAGACCGCGGCAGACACCGTCGACATCGGCACCGACTGCCAAGGCAGCCGTGGCAGCGCACAGGGCATTGATAACATTGTGATGGCCCGAGATCTTGAGCTCGGATGTAGCGATGAGCGGGGTCTCGACACCCTTCAGACGCACGATCATCTTGCCATCGCGCACAAAGGCGGCATCCTCGCCCTCAGGCTCGTCAAAGGCAACCTTGCAGATGCGACGACCCGGCGTGTAGATGAACTCATCGAACTCGTGAATGCCGGCGTCTTCGACGTCGACAACCGCCAGATCGTCATCGACCATATTGTCAAACAGTTTGATCTTGGCAAGCGCATAGTTCTTATGGCTCTTATGCCAGCCCAAGTGGTCGGGAGTGATGTTGAGCAGCACCGCCACGCGGGGTTGAAGCTCGGTTGTCGTAGCAATCTGATAGCTCGAGAGCTCAGCCACAAACCACTCGTTGTGGGCTCGGCCGTCAATCTCGTTGACCGGCGGCTCGCCGATGTTGCCGACAGCAACGCTGGCCTCGCCGGCAGCCTTGAGCAGATAATCAGTCAGCGACGTGGTGGTCGTCTTGCCGTTGGTGCCCGTGATGGCAATCCAGTTATCGGGCGACAGGCGATAGGCAAACTCGGGCTCACCCATAATCTGGGCGGCATGCTCGCGCCCGGCCTTAAAGAAGCCCGAGAACTCCGAGATGCCCGGGCACGTCACGCATACGTCATAGGCACCCTCGACCTGTTCGGTCCCATAGACAAACGACGCACCAGCAGCCTCGAGCGCACGCGTAGCGTCATTGGGCTCAGAGGTGCCGCCGCCATACACGGTAACGGCGCTTACGCGCTCGGGATGTGCCAGCGCCCAGCGGGCGACATCGAGACCGGATTTGCCCTGACCCAAAACGAGCAGGCTAAAGACATCAGCAAGAGGCATGAAAGACCACTATCCCAACTGGAAGAACAGAGCAAGGCCAACGGCACCAAAGGCCGCAGCGATAATCCAAAAACGGATGACGACCTTGGTCTCGGCCCAGCCCTTCTTTTCGAAATGATGATGGATGGGCGCCATAAGGAAGACGCGCTTGTGCGTAAAGTGGAAGTAGACAACCTGAATCATGACCGACAGGGTCTCAACGATAAACAGGCCACCGATGATGAGGGAGACGACCTCGGTGTTGGTCATGATGGACGTGCAGGCAAACGCGGCGCCTAGGGCAAGCGAGCCGGTATCGCCCATAAAGATGCTCGCCGGATAGCAGTTGAACCACAGAAAGCCCAAGCAGGCACCGGCACACGCGGTGCAGAAGATGGACAGGTTCACGTCTCCGTGCAAAAACGCCATGGCAGCCATGGCGAGCATGGCAATCATGGAGGTGCCGCCGGCAAGACCGTCAAGGCCATCGGTCAGGTTCACGGCATTAGAAAGACCGGCGATCATCAGCCAGCAAAAGACAATGTAGAGCCACGGGAACGAAAGGCCGCAGATGGTGGTCGAAAGCACGCCAAGGTCAATCGTCAGGCCGCCGGGAAAACGAATCTCGGGGGCGACGCCGCACCAGTTGACGGCAAGTACCGTAAAGGTGACACAGATAATGGTTAGGCCGATCATCTTGGCATGGGGCGTCAGACCGAGCGAGCGCCCATGCGTAACGGAGGTCAGGTCGTCGATCAGGCCCAGCACGCCGGTCGCCAGCGTGGCGAGCAGCACGAGTACGAGCTCGGTGGTGAGCTTGCCCATCAGCAGGCAGGTCAGCGAGATCGCGACGAGGATGACAACGCCACCCATGGTGGGCGTTCCCTGCTTAACCAAATGACGCTTGGGGCCGTCGGCACGAACCTGCTGGCCGATACCCTCGACCTTGAGCAGTTTGATCCACCACGGCATGAGCAGCAGCGCAATGGCGGCGGCGATGCCAAGCCCCAAAAAAGCCTGATACGTTGGATACGAGGGATTTCCGAACATGGGCTAGCACACACCTTCCACAAAGCGGTCGAGCTCAACAAAGCGGGAACCCTTGACCAGTACAACATCATGTTTTTCAAGCGCGCCGCCCATGCGGTCGAGCACCTGCTGATAATCGGAGAACACCTGGATGCGGTCCTCGTCCATGCCCATCATGCGCGCGGCATCGGCCATAAGCTGGGCCAGCTCACCACCCACGCACGCCAGCATGTCGAGCTTCTTGGCGGCGGCATAGGCGCCCACGAGCTCATGCATGCGAGGAGCCTCATCGCCCATCTCGCCCATCTCGCCCAGGATCGCCATACGAGACCCCGTGCACGAAAGCGAGCACAGCAGATCGAGGCCAGCAGCCATGGATTCGGCACTGGCGTTATAGGAATCGTCGATGACGCGGGCGCCGCTCTTGGCGCGCTTGATCTCCTGGCGGTGACCGGTGATCGTGAGGCCTCTAAAGGCAGCATCGATCTGCTCGGGCGTCACGCCCAGGCGATAGGCAACTGCGGCGGCCTTAACGGCATTTGGGACGGACTGCACGCCGGGGATGGCAAGCATGGTATCGATCGTCTCACCCTGGCCAAAATCGAGCGTAAAGACCGGACGGCCTTCGTCATCAACACGAATGTCGCGGGCGCGGACCTCATCATCGTCCGAGACGCCGGCCAGCATCACGTCGATACCAGCAGGCTGGGCGAACGTATCGCGAATGAACGGTGTAAAGTCGTCCTCGCCGCCCAAAACCAGCAGCGGCAAGAAGTCGCCGGCGGCGCACATACCCTGGACAATCTCGGCCTTAGCGCGGGCGATGTTCTCGCGGCTGCCCAAAATGCCGATGTGAGAGGTACCAATCTTGCTCACGATGGCAAGGTTGGGATTGGCGGACTGGGACAGGCGCTCAATCTCGTGGAAATGGTTCATGCCCATCTCGAGCACCAGGACCTCGGTATCGGCCGGAGCGGAAAGCACCGTGAGCGGCATGCCGATCAGGTTATTGAAATTGCCCTTGGTGGCCCAGACACGATAGCGCTTGACGAGCACGGCGGCGAGCACGTCCTTGGTCGTCGTCTTGCCGATGGAACCGGTAATGCCAACGACCAGGCAGCCAAGCTCCAGGCGATACGTGTGCGCCAAACGCAGCAGAAACTCCTCGGGATCATCGGTCAGCAGGATGGCGCACCCCTTGTCCTGCGCCAGCGAGACCAGCTCGGCCTCGGGCTCACGCGTCATCACGACGGCGCCGGCACCCGACTGGACGGCACGGGAAGCAAAATCATTGCCGTCGACGTTTTCACCGGGAAAGGCGACGAAAATCGTCCCTTCCTCGACCTGGCGCGAGTCGATAACGCACCCGCGGCATACCCGATCGGCTTCTCCCGTCACGGTTCGGGCCCCTGTTGCGGCCGCGAGGTTGTTGACGGCGATCTCTATCATTGCAGCTCCCCTGTAAACCTAATAATGCTATCGGCGTATTGTATCCCAGCGCCGCACATGCGTGGTGCAGGGCATGTGAACACCCTCATATGGGACAACAAACCACGCCCCAAAGATTGTAACCCCCTACTTCGTGTGTGGGATACCCAGCACGTCGAGCGCGTTGGCCATAATGGACTGGAACGGCACCGCAGCGGCATCTGAGCCGCTCGGCGTTCCGTCGAGCGTGATATAGCACAGCACCTTGGGCGATTGTGCCGGTGCAAAGCCCATAAAGGACGACATGTAGTTCTCCTTGAGGTAGCCGCCGTTCTCGTCGGCACGTTCGGCCGTACCGGTCTTACCCGCCACGTCATAGCCGTCAACCGCGCCGCCAACGCCCGTTCCCTCGGACACGACCGTCTGCATGCACGATGTCACCTGGGATGCGGCGTCCTCCGAAATCGCGCGCTCGCCTTCGCCCCAGTCCTTCTCGTCGCCTTTGCTGGACTTATAGAAGTGCGGTGTCATCATCACGCCGCCGTTGGCGATGCCGCCCACGGCACGTGCGATCTCAATCGGCGAGACGGACAGTGCCTGTCCAAAGCTCATCGAGCCCAGCGTGGCGCCGTCATACTGGTCACGCTCCTTGACGATACCCAGGCTCTCTCCCGGAAAATCGACACCCGAGCTGTGACCGATGTCCCACTTGTCCACATAGGCGGCAAAGTCGTCGGCACCGATCTTGCGCCCCACTAGGACAAAGCCCACGTTGGACGAACGGCGCATCATCTCGCGCACATCCATGGTCATGGCATAGTCGCGCTTGTCGGCATCGGTGACGGTATCGTCGCCCACCTTGATGCTCGCCGGCACCTCAAACGACGTACTCGATCGCACGACGCCCAAGTCGAAGCCGGCGCCCGCCACGAGCGTCTTAAAGACCGAGCCGGGCTCGTAGGCGTCGGTGACCAGGCGCAGATTCATATCCTCGGTCTTGGCATTCTCCAGATCGGTCTGGTCGTAGGTCGGGTACGAGCAGGCTGCCAAAATCTCGCCTGTCGTAGGATCGGTGACCAGCGCCGAGCCGTTCTTGGCCTTAGTCTTCTCAACTGCCTCTGCCAGGGCATCCTCGGCCGCACGCTGGATATTGACGTCGAGCGTCGTCACGATATCAACGCCGTCGACCGCAGCCACCTTTTTATAGGCACCGCCCGCGATATAGCTGCCGTCCCTCGCGCGCTCGCGTACGAGAGAACCGTTCGTGCCGGTCAGAAGCTTGTTGTATTGCTTTTCGAGACCCGTCAAGCCGTCGTTGTCTACATTCACTACACCCAGCACCTGCGATGCCAGATTGCCGTATGGATATACGCGCTTCATGGCCTGCTCAAAAAGCACGCCGGGCAGGTTCTTCTTTTCCAGCGCCGCAACATCGTCTTCGTCCACCTGGCGCTTGATATACACCCAGGTTCCATCGGACTCAACGAGCTTGCGGCAGGTCTTTTTATCGATTCCAGTTGCCTTGACCAGCGCCGACACCGTCTTGTCAACATCCTCGACAAGCTGCGGGTTCACGGCGATGTTGCGACATTCGACCGACGACGCCAACACGTTGCCGTTGCGGTCGTAGATGGTGCCGCGTTTGGCATAGAGGGTCTGCGCAAGCAGGCGGCGCGCATCGGCACGCTCGCGCAGTTTATCGGCTTCGACAATTTGATAGTCGGCAAGGCGAAAGACGCCCAAGCCCAAGCCAAGCCCGATGAAGCCCATGACGGCTTTGCGGCGAGGCAGAGGTGCGCCTGTGAGCCATTCGGTCGACGAACTCTTGCGCGACCTGGTGTTATGCACTTGAGGGCCGCCCGAGCCGCGAAGTCGCGACGCCGGGTCGTTGCCACGGGACTGCCCGGCGTTGTAAGATTGCCGACCCGTTCCTTGATAACCAGAACGTCCCCGCGACGAGGGACGTCCAGAACCGCGGCCCCCATCGGAACCGCGGCGATAGTCATTTGTCATACTCAGCTACCGTCTTGCTACTGAGCGGTCGCGGTCGCGTTGGCGCCCGCGGCTGCATCCTGCGAAAAGTCAAGTGTAACGCTCTCGTTGGGCTCCACCATGCCATAAGCGCCCGCAAGGTCGCGAATGCGCGTGTCGGCGCCATAGACCGAATGCATGACCTCCAGGTCGGAGCTCTCATCGGTCGCCTTTTCGAGCGTGCTGGTAAGCTCGGCGTTGCTGTTGAGCACCTGGGCCGTAACGCCGGCGAGCGCCACGCGGGCGACGCCGATCGTCATGAAGATAGCCGCAATGATGCAAAACGTTTTAAGAACGCTCATGAAAACCGGGCTTACCGCCTGGTTTGCCTGACGGCCCGCGCCCGTGTAGACATCAAAGCGCGGCGCGCGCTGCTCACGGGGAGCAACGGGGGCCTGCGGCGTCTCACGATAGGCGGGCATGGCGTTCATATCATAGGCGAGTGCTGCGCTTGAAGTGTTGTAGCCCATGATATGCCGCCTCCCATCCCGAGTACGTTGGTAGTGTGTTTAAGCTTCGTTTATGGTGCGAGCGGGAGGTCCAATATCGCGCGGTCGCGCCTACAGACGCTGCGCCACGCGGATTTTGGCTGATCTCGCCCGAGGGTTGCGCTCAACCTCATCAGGCTGGGCAACCAAGGGTTTGCGGGTGATGACCTTGAGTATCGGCACGTTGCCGCACACGCACACCGGAATCTCCGGCGGACACGTGCACCCCTGGCTCATCTCCTTAAAGTGGTTCTTTACGATACGGTCCTCAAGCGAGTGATACGAGATGACGCAGATGCGTCCGCCCGGGTTGAGCCACCTTGTGGCGGCGTCAAGCCCTCGCTCGAGCACATCGAGTTCGTGATTGACCTCGATGCGAATGGCCTGGAAACTTTTCTTGGCTGGGTGTCCGCCATGCCGACGAGCGGCAGCGGGGATACCAGCCTTGATGATCTCGACAAACTGACCGGTGGTTTCGATCGGCTCATGCTCGCGGCGGCGCACGATCTCACGCGCGATCTGCGAGGCGAACTTCTCTTCGCCATAGACGCGTAGAATCCGGGCGAGGTCGCGTTCGTTATAGGTGTTGATGACCTCAGCTGCGTTTAAGGTGTTGTTACCCGGATCCATCCGCATGTCCAATGGGGCGTCCTCGTTATACGAAAAGCCCCTGCCAGGGATATCGAGTTGCGGTGACGAAACGCCCAAATCGAACAGGAAGCCATCGACCCCGGGCACCTCGGCCGAGCAAAGCAGCTCGTCCAAGTCGCCGAAGTTGCCCTTCAGCAGCTGGTGCGGAACGCCGGGAACCTCGCGGTCCAAACGGGCGCCAGCGGCCTCGAGGGCCATGTCGTCCTGATCGACGCCGAGCAAAAGGCCCGTCTCCCCCACCTGCGCGGCCATCTTTACCGAATGGCCGGCACCGCCAAGGGTGCAATCGCAGACAACGGAGCCGCTCTTTAGCCGCAGCGACTCAAGCACTTCGCCGAGCATGACAGGTTCATGCCGATATTCTTGTGTCAAGATCCCACGCTCCATCCGTTACCCGTGCCTTGCCCTTACGAGAAGAAGAGGTCCAGCAGGGCCTCATCGTCATCGTCCTCATCGGCCGCGGCGCGATCCCAAACCTCAAGGTGGTCGTAGTTGCCCACAACCGTGACCTCGCGGTCGAGGTTCGCCTGCTTGCGGAGAGACTCGGAAAGACCGATACGACCGGCGCTGTCCACGTCCATCGACGTGGTGCGCTTGTTGATCGCCCTCATGAGCTTCTGGTCGTTAATGTCACGCGGGTTAAAACCCTCGTGGCCCTCACGACCCGCGAAGAGTCCTTCGACCCACTTATCGAAGGCCTCGGCAGAGAACACGTACAGAGCATCGACATCCAGGGCTTTGAACACGCGAACGTGCTCTCCAAGCTCCTCGCGAAGGGGTGCAGGCAGGGACAGACGACCTTTTGCATCGAGATTGCGCTCGTATGCACCAGTCATTCCCATGTGCGCCCTCCCCTCGGTTACTCAGATGGCACGTACGCGGGGAACCACCCCGCCTGTCGACGTCATTAATAATATGGGGAACCGCCCCATTTTTCAACACCTTTCCCCACCCCTTCCCCCACCCCGCCCCACTACTCCACCCACCATATATTGCAAAACACCCCCAAGCATATGTTCGAAAACACAATATGTTGTGTTTACAGCAACAGCGGGATGCCACCTGTAGAACCACGCCCGCGAACCTCAACCTTCAAGTTGACCTTGAGGCGATTTTTACGTCCCTTTACACGCCGTTCACATCGCCCCCAAACTCCCCTGCCCACGGTACACACGGCCCACCACCGCGTCGGTGTCTGGCGAAAAATGGGACGGGCCCCAGATTGCCCATGCGCGCAAAAGTGCGTCTCGGCAATCTGGGGCCCGTCCCATTTAATATTTATAAATATGCAGGTCAGCGAGGTGCTAGCGATGTGCTAGCGGATGCGCCGCCAGATAGACCTCGGTCAGTTGCGTTCGGTCGACATGCGTGTAGACCTGCGTGGTCGATATATCGGCATGTCCCAAGATCTCCTGTAGCACACGGAGGTCTGCGCCGCCCGCAAGCATATGGGTGGCAAAGGAGTGACGCAGCGTGTGGGGATGGAGTCCCACCAGCCCCACCTGGCGCCCGTAGCGCTCACAGATGGCATGAATGCCCTGGCGCGACAGACGGCGGCCGTTCTTATTTAAAAAGACCGCCGAGGTCTCGGTTCCGCGGGCATGGGCCGCCAAGCGAGAACGTCCCTCAGTTACATAGAGCGTCAGAGCTCGCGCCGCGCTTCCCACCAGCGGGGACAGGCGTTCCTTTGAGCCCTTACCGCGAACGAGTACAAAGCCATCGTCGATATGGATATCGCCCACATCGAGCCCCACCAACTCGCTCACACGCAAACCGCATCCGTAGAGCACTTCCAAGATGGCATGGTCGCGCAAGCCCATCTCGCCCTCGGGGAAGTCTTGATCGAGCAGCGCCGAGACATCCTCCACCGATAGATACTCCGGCAAACGATCAGCCTTTTTAGGAAGGCGCAACGCCGCCGTTGGATTTTGGGCCACAGCCCCATCGCGCACCAAAAAGGCATGCAGGCCCTTCACGGCCGCAAGCGCACGCTCCACCGAGGCATCCGAATAGCCCCCATCGCGACGGTCGGCGACAAAGCCCTCCACGACCTGACGGGTCACCTCTTCAAAAGACACAATACCCGCCCGCTCCAGATAGGCGCAGTACGTCGTCAGGTCACGACGATAGGCCGCAATCGTGTTGCGCGCCAAACCCCGCTCGACCGCGAGGTAATCGAGATACTCCCCCGCCGCCACGGCGAGCGACGAGGGAGTAGCTTCGGTATGTTCCTTATTCGCCGGCACCCTTAGTCCGTAGCGAGGTTCATGGGCGTCACCTGCAGACGGTCGACACCCTCGTGCTGGCCGATCGAAGCGCGCACGAACTCGCGGAACAGCGGCTGTGGGTTGGTCGGGCGGCTCTTGAACTCGGGATGAGCCTGAGTTGCCACATACCACGGATGCACGTCGCGCGGCAGCTCGACCATCTCGACCAGGCGCTCGTCGGGCGACAGGCCCGAGATAACCAAACCGGCGTCCTCGAGCTGGTCGCGGAAGGCGTTGTTGAACTCAAAGCGATGACGGTGACGCTCGTAGACGAGCTCCTCGCCATATGCCTCGCGAGCGAGGGTATCGGCGGCGAGCTTGCACGGATAGGCGCCCAGGCGCATGGTGCCGCCCTTCTCGGTCACGTCCTCCTGCGAGCTCATCAGATCGATGACACTATACGGGCCATCCGGATCGAACTCGGAGGAGCTGGCGCCGGCAAGGCCGACGACGTTGCGCGCAAATTCGCACACGGCCACCTGCATTCCCAGGCAAATGCCCAGATACGGAATCTTGTGCTCACGGGCAAACTCGGCCGCGAGGATCTTGCCCTCCAGGGCGCGCTTGCCAAAGCCGCCGGGGACCAGGATGCCCGAGGCGTCGCCCAGAACCTCGGAGACATTCTGCTCGTCGAGGCTCTCGCCGTCGACCAGCTGGACGTCCACATGGCGATCGTAGAAGACGCCTGCATGGTGCAGGGCCTCGATAACCGACAGGTACGCATCGGGCAGCTGCGTGTACTTGCCCACGACGGCGATCTTCACCTTGTCGGCGTGATGGTTGGCGTGATTCTGCTTGCGCAGGAACTCGTTCCACTCGCTCATGTCGCGCTCACGCGGGTCCAGACCCAGGCGTTCGCAAATGCGCAGGTCAAAGTCCTGCTCGGCAAGCAGCTGCGGAACATCGTAAATGCTCGCGCAGTCCTCGTTGGTAAAGACGCAATCGGTGTCGACGTCGCAGAAGCTTGCGATCTTTCCGCGGATAGCGTCATCGATATGGTGGTCGGAGCGCAGCACGATGATATCGGGCTGGATGCCAAAGCTGCGGAGCTCCTTGACGGAATGCTGCGTGGGCTTGGTCTTGACCTCGTGGGCGGCGGCGATATAGGGAACGAGCGACACGTGGATGTAGCAGACGTTCTCGGGGCCGGCCTCCTTGCGGTACTGGCGAATAGCCTCGACAAACGGCTGCGACTCGATGTCGCCGATCGTGCCGCCCAGCTCGGTGATGACCACATCGGAGCCGGTCTGCTCCTCAATGCGGCGGAACTTGTCCTTAATGGCATTGGTGACGTGCGGAATCACCTGTACGGTGCCGCCCAAAAAGTCGCCGCGACGCTCGCGGGCGATTAGGCTTTTGTAGATGGCACCGGTCGTAAAGTTGGAATCGCGGGTCAGGTTCTCATCAATAAAGCGCTCGTAATGACCCAGGTCCAGGTCGGACTCGTAACCATCCTCGGTAACGAAGACCTCACCATGCTGGAACGGGCTCATGGTACCGGGGTCGACGTTCAGATACGGGTCGGCCTTCTGCATCGTTACTTTGTAGCCACGCGACTTGAGCAGACGGCCCAGCGAGGCCGCGGTGATACCCTTGCCCAGGGACGAAACCACGCCACCGGTTACGAACACATGCTTGGTCATATTGAGTTACCTGCGCTTCCCGTAGAAGTTGTTTATCCACATCTTACGGGTCTTCATTGTAATACTCGCGCCGCGGACCGTTCGCAATTTTTCTCGCGTGCGATTGCATTTCTCAATCTTGAAACAAAACGCCGCCCGGTTTCCCAGGTGGCGTCGCTATGGCAAGGGTTACATGCTGCTATCGATCAGCAACCTCGTCCTCAAGCATTTCTTGAACGAGCATGCCAGTACGGACACCCTCAAGATACCACTCGCCACGTTCGGTGAGGCAAATGCCATTTGCAAGCTGACCGCCGTCGTCGCTATAACGCGAGACGACATCAATCATGCCTTCGGAATCCAAGCGATCGATTGCGGCGCGGGCACGATACGGCGAAACCCCCACGCGCTCGGCAAGCGTTTTGCGCGAGAAACCATACGGCCCGCCATTGTCTTCGGTTTGCTGGTCGATCTCCATCAACACCAGCACCTCGACACGCTTCATATCGTTGACACTCGCACGACCCTTGCCCGCCATAGCAGCCTCCTCAAACCGAGCACGAGCATCTAACGCGCCGTGCGCGACCGACACACCTCACGATGGCAGGTAATATCCATCATGCGGCATCCCGCTAAGGATGAAACAGTTACGGTTATTGTATACCGCTCAAATTGTCTCTAGGCAGGTAAACGGCTATTTTTCGCCGAAATAGGCGCTTTATTGATCAAAAAGCCGTACCGGGCGCTAACCCGATACGGCCAAAATGCAATGCAATTACCGCGGTGCTTCAAACTTAGCGATGGAAGAAACCGCGGCGCTCAAACTTGGGCTCGCAGCACACGTTGATACCCAGTTTGCGCAGTACCGTCTCGTCCGTCGGCGAGATGATCACGCTAAAGAAGGCGTCGCAGCCGCGCAGCTGCTCCAGGCCCGAAAGGACGCGAGCGGCCGTCTCACTCGTGGCCGAGGTGATCGACAGCGCCATAAGCGTCTCGTCGGTGTGGAGGCGCGGGTTTTTGCTTCCCAGGAAATGCGTCTTGAGCTTGCTGATGGGCTCGATCGCCTCATCGCTGATGACCTCGAGCTCAAGGTCGACGCCCGAGACATGCTTGAGGGCGTTCATAATGAGCGAACTTGCGGCGCCCAGGCGCGTGGAGGTCTTACCGGTCACCACGGAGCCATCGGGCATGACCATGGCACCCACGGGACCACCCGTCAGCTGCTCCCTGGTGAGGGCCGCCGAGCGCGCCGGTGAGTAGTTCTTATCGATGCCGGCTTTCTTCATAATAATCTTGAGACGGTCGACTTGCTCATCGCCCACGCCGGTACGGCGCACATTTTCGACCGCGGTAAAGTAGCGGCGGACGATCTCCATCTTGGAAGCGTCGCGGCAGGCATCGTCATCGGTGATGGCAAAGCCGACCATATTGACGCCCATGTCCGTAGGGCTCTGGTAGGGGCTCTTGCCCAGGATCTTTTCCATCAGGGCACGGACTACCGGGAAGGCCTCGACGTCGCGGTTGTAGTTGACCGTGGTCTTGTTGTAGGCCTCAAGGTGGAACGAATCGATGATATTGGCGTCGTCGAGGTCAGCCGTGGCGGCCTCATAGGCGATGTTGACCGGATGCGTGAGGGGCAGATTCCAGACCGGGAAAGTCTCGAACTTGGCGTAGCCGGCGGCGGTGCCGTGCTTGTGCTCGTGATAGAGCTGCGAGAGGCAAGTGGCGAGCTTGCCTGAGCCGGGGCCGGGAGCGGTGACCACGACGAGCGGACGGGTGGTCTCGACAAACTCGTTCTTGCCGTAGCCGTCGTCGGACACGATCAGATCGACGTCGTGGGGATAGCCCTCGATGGGATAGTGCAGCTTGGCAGGAATGCCGAGCGCGTTTAGGCGATTACGGAAGACGTCAGCGGCGGGCTGGCCTGCATACTGGGTGATGACCACGGCCGCGACAGCAAAACCGTTGCCGCGGAACAGGTCGACCAGGCGCAAGACGTCCTCGTCATAGGTAATGCCCAGGTCACCGCGAGCCTTGTTCTTCTCGATGTGGTTCGCGTTGATCGCGATGATGACCTCAACGTCATCGGCAATGCTCTTGAGCATGCGGAACTTGCTGTCCGGTTCAAAACCCGGCAGCACGCGACTCGCGTGATAGTCGTCAAACAGCTTGCCGCCAAACTCCAAATACAGCTTGCCGCCAAACTGCGAGATGCGCTCCTTAATATGAGCGGCCTGCAGCTCGATATATTTCGCGTTGTCGAAACCCTGGCGCATGTATGGCTCCCGTCCCGTTTCCATTTAATGTTCTAGGCGATTATAACGGAGCAGACCCTTCCCAACACCCAAGCAGCCAACGGGCATCAACCAAACACGTCATCGATAAGTTGCGGTGAAATAGTTCCCGTTTAACCCCTCAAGACGGCCAAACAGGAACTATTCCACCGCAACTTCCCCTTTTTGGCGCAAACTAACCTGACCCCTTTGCATCAATAATGGAAACGTCGCAGGTTGAGCATAAGTCAGCGAGCGCCGCCCAGGACGTACAAGTTGGCATGAAAAAGGCAAGGCATAGACCTTCTGGTCATGCCTTGCCTTTTGAATGACAAATTGTCGTTCTGGGCGGCGCGCAGCGTCGACTGGTTGCGCGGTTCGTAGAACCGCGCAACATGAGAGCGCCCCCTCCCGCGCACGGAACGGGAGGGGGCTAAAGGTAGGAGTCTACCGGTGGGTTGACCCCACCGGACAGACGATGACCAGGTGATCCTTTACAGGATCGTCAAGGTTTCCGTGTGGTACCCGTTGGGTACTTAGAGCAGCACGCAGGCGACGGTCAGGATGACGGCGCAGACGACGGAGAGCGCGACGATGAGCTTAAGGGCAAACTTGAGCCAGGTCGTCCACTCGATCTTGGCCAGGGCGAGACCGCCCATGATGGCACCGGAGGTCGGGGTGAACAGGTTCACGACACCGATAGCAGCGGAGAAGATCATGACCATGACCTCGGGCGAGAAGCCGAGCTTAACAGCCAGCGGTCCCATGATGGGCATGGAGACGGTAGCCATACCAGAGGTCGAGGGGATCAGGAAGGACAGGCCGAAGTAGACCAGGAAGCTCATGGGAGCGAAGATCACGCCGGACAGGCCAGCCAGAGCATTGGCGGCAGCGTCGAGGACGTAGACGTCGAGGCCGGTGTTAGCCATGAGGACGGAGATACCACGGGCGAGGGCGATGACGAGAACAACGGACATCATGTCGGCAGCGCCGGTGATGAAGGTGTTAACGATCTGCTTCTCGGACAGGCCACCGATGATACCGATCAGGACGGCCATGAGGAAGAACCAGGTGGAAGCCTCGTCGAAGTACCACTGGCCAATGGGCAGACCGGTGATCAGGGCAGACCAGCCCTGGACGACGGCGTTACCGTCGGCGTCGTAGACGGCACCAGCGTCGAAGAAGTTGGCGACGCCCTCGTTGAGGTCGGCCAGCGGAATGAAGCCGACGATCATGACGACGAAGGTGAAGGCGAAGGCGATCAGAACACCCTTCTGACGACCGGTGAGCTTGACCTCCTTGTGAACCTCGGAAGCAGCCTTGCCGTGAGCCTCTTCGGCGTCCTTGAGCTCCTGCATCGACAGGATGGTGGAACCCTTGTCAGCCTTGACCTTCTTGGCATAGTTCATCACGAAGAAGATGGACATGCCGGTGGTGACAATCCACAGGACGGCACCGAGGCCGATGATGATGGACTGGTTGACCTCAATGCCAACGCCGGTCAGAGCGTCGACGGCAGCGCCGACGGCGAACGGGTTAACCGTGGAGCCCAGGCAGCCGCAGCCAGCGCCGAGCAGGACGGTGGCGGCACCGACCATGGGGTCGAAGCCAGCGGCCATCATGGTAGCGGCGAGCAGGGCGTAGAAGGGAACGGTCTCCTCGCACATACCATAGGTGGTACCACCGAGGGAGAAGATGAGCATCAGCACGGGAATGAGCATGATCTCGTTGCCCTTAAGCTTCTGCACCAGAACGGCGATGCCGTTGTCCAGGGCACCGGTCTCGGTCATCATGCCGAGGAAGCCGCCCAGGATCATAACGAAGAGGCAGACGGGCAGAGCGTCAGCGAAGCCCTTAATCGGGGCGGTGCAGAAATCGCTCAAACGGGCGGCAGTAACCGCGCCACCGGACGTGCCGGAGACGATAACGGTAATCACTGCGACAATTGCCAGCAGAGCAAGAAGAATGGTGAACGATGAAGGCATACCGCGCTTTTTCTTAGCGGTCTCAGTCATAGTTCTCATCCCCCCTTCATAAATCATTTACTGATCTCGCCAGAAGCGGCTCTTCCGTGCCGTGCCTGCCGCTTGATGCGAGATTATTACCAGATAAAACCGCTCGGGGTGTGCAGCAATACACCCCGAGCGAGATGCTAGATGCTCTTACTTGAGCGTGGCGTACATGACAGCCTTGATGGTGTGCATGCGGTTCTCGGCCTCGTCGAAGACCTTGGAAGCGGGGCTCTCGAAGACCTCGTCGGTGACCTCCTGCTCGGTGATGCCGAACTGCTCGCACTTCTCGGCGCCAATGGTGGTGTTGGTGTCGTGGAAGCTGGGCAGGCAGTGCAGGAAGATGGCGCCCGGGTTGGCCATAGCCATGACCTCGGAGGTAACACGATACGGGGTGAGCTGAGCGATGCGCTCGGCCCAGACCTCGTCGGGCTCGCCCATGGAGACCCACACGTCGGTGTAGATAACGTCGGCACCGGTGACGCCGTCCTTGACGTCGGTGGTCAGCTTGATGGTGCAGCCGTTGGCCTCGGCGATGGGCTTGCAGGCCTCGATGACGTCGTCGGCGGGCATGCACTCCTCGGGGCCGCAGGCCACGAAGTTCATGCCGAGCTTGGAGCAGACAACCATGAGGGAGCGAGCGACGTTGTTCTTGCAGTCGCCCATGAAGACGAGGGTCTTGCCCTTGATGTCGTAGTTGAAGTTCTCCTGGACGGTCAGGATGTCGGCGAGCATCTGGGTGGGATGCCACTCGGTGGTCAGGCCGTTCCACACGGGCACGCCGGACTTAGCAGCGAGCTCCTCGACGTCGTCCTGGGCAAAGCCACGGAACTCGATGCCGTCATACATGCGGCCGAGAACACGGGCGGTGTCCTCGATGGACTCCTTCTTGCCCATCTGCGACGAACCCGGATCGAGGTAGGTGACGCCCATGCCCAGATCCATGCCGCCGACCTCGAAGGCGCAGCGGGTACGAGTAGAGGTCTTCTGGAAGAGCAGAACGATGTTCTTGCCCTCGAGATAGCGGTGCGGAACGCCAGCGCGCTTCATATCCTTGAAGTTCTTGGAGAGCTTGAGCAGGTACTCGATCTCCTCGGTGGTGAGGTCGAGAAGCTTGAGGAAGCTACGGCCGGAGAGGTTAACACCCATGGTTCGATTCCTTTCGAAGAAATGAATTACGTAAGTATCAGTGTTGCCCGTTTAACGGGCGAAGCCGGTGCGGTTGTAGGGGGACCGCACCGGAAACGGAAAGACTTAGAGGTCCTCGCGCCAGAAGGGCATGCTCATGCAGCGCGGGCCGCCGCGGCCGCGGGAGAGCTCGGCGGAGGGCA
>NZ_JBDMSL010000014.1:24383-68258 GCF_039758965.1 Collinsella aerofaciens
ACTTAGAGGTCCTCGCGCCAGAAGGGCATGCTCATGCAGCGCGGGCCGCCGCGGCCGCGGGAGAGCTCGGCGGAGGGCACGACGAGAAGGTCCAGGCCCTCCTTGTACAGCACGTCGTTGGTGACGGTGTTGCGGGCGTAGACGCAGATCTTGCCGGGCTCGACGCACAGGGTGTTGGAGCCGTCGTTCCACTGCTCGCGGGAGGCCGCGATCGGGTCGCCGCCGCCGCAGGGGATCAGCTTGACCTGGTCGACGCCGGTGGCGTCCTCCAGGACGTGCTCGAGGGTGTCCTCGATCAGGCGGATGTTCACGTCGCCCGGGTTCTTGCCGGCGGTCAGCTCGTAGACGCGCAGGGTGCCCATGATGGCGGGGTGGATCGTGAACTTATCGACGTCGATCTGGGTGAAGACCGTGTCGAGGTGCATGAAGGCGCGCGAGACCGGGATGTCGAAGGCCAGGATGCGCTCGACCTTGGAGTCGGAGTTCCAGAAGATGTTCTGGGCCATGACGTCGATCGCGGCGGCCTGGGTGCGCTGGGAGATGCCGACGGCGAGGGTCTTCTCGTTGATGTTCAGCACGTCGCCGCCCTCGGTGTGGAACTGGCAGTCGCGGCGGAAGTACAGCGAGACGTCCTTGTAGTCGGGGTGGTACTTGAAGATGTACTTGCCGTACAGGGTCTCGCGGTTGCGGGTGACCGAGTACATGCGGTTGAGGTTGACGCCCTCGCCGACGACCGCGAACGGGTCGCGGGTGAAGTAGAGGTTGGGCATCGGGTCGATGATCAGGTCGGACTCGGACTCGGAGTTGACCAGGGAGTCGAGGGTCGTGGACGCCGTGAGGGGCATGTCGATCTCGGACTTGGTCATGCCGGCCATGGTCTTCTTGACGAACTCGAGGTTGTCCTCGATGGAGTCCAGCTTCTCGCGGACGATCTGCGGCATGTGCTGGCCGCGGATGCCGGCCTCGGCGATGTACTGGTCGGTGAACTCGGCGCGGGCGCCGGGGACCTGGTCGAACACCTCGGCGACGAGGTTCTCGAGATAGAGGACCTCCACGCCCTGGTCCCTCAGGATCTGGGCGAAGGTGTCGTGCTCCTGCTGCGCGACCTCCAGGAACGGGACGTCGTCGAACAGGAGTCGCTCGAGCTCGTCGGGCGGCAGGTTGAGGAGCTCGTCGCCGGGACGGTGCAGGCAGACCTTCCTGAGCTTGCCGATCTCGGAAGGCACGTGCAGACCTTTCGTCATGGCCTCCTACCTTTCTTTCGGGCCCTTGTCAGGGCCGATTCGTTAGCGCCCCTCCGTGTGAGGCGTTATTGCTGACGACATATTTATATCCAAAATCAGCCCATACTTCCACCTTGCCCCCGAACGGTTTTTTATAGGGGGTGAACGGCATACACATATACTTCACGCATGGCACACTTCATCTTAATAAAGCGTATTTACGTGCTTAAACGCGTTTTCAATCCTAAAATCAAATGGAACTTAACTTTGTTAAACCATCCTCAAATTGCATATTTCCACTAAAGCTATGAATAGAATTAGCGGTTCATACCGCGTCTCAACCATTTTCATTTTTATTCAGAAAAAAGTTTGTCCTATTCATTTCTGGTAAATAAATTACCGTTTACCAGACGCTTGATACCGTTCACCGGAAACTCAGTATAAGGCCCAGCGGATACCGGCTCGCTTTACGGCCCCATTTGTAACAACTTGACTTCTCGGTATAGAAAAACGGACCCGCTTCACTAGGGAAACGGGTCCGTTTTCGATTATCTTCGGCCAATTTAGATAACGCCCTCGAAGATCATCGGAATCCTAGCGATCAAACTCCGCCAGCGCCTCGCCCAAAAGCCTCAGGCCCTCGCGCAGAACGTCCTCGCTCGCGCAGTAGCCCAGGCGTGCGCCACAGGGAAGCTCAAAGCGGCTGCCGGGTACCAGCAGCACTCCCCTCTCGGACAGCAGGCGCTTGCAGAACTCCTCGTCGTCCTCGGGAATATCCAGCTGGATAAACGAGGTAGACACGCCCTGTGGGGCCGTCCAGGAAACGCGATGCTGCGTATCGATCCAAGCCTGCGCGATATCGCGGTTGCCAAACACGATCTTGCGATTGCGCTCGAGGATCTTGTCCTTGTGCTCAAGCACATAGGTCGCCAGGGCGTCGTTGAACACACCGCCGCAGATCATGGTGTAATCGCGATAGGTACGGATGCGGTTGGACACCTCTTCGTCGGCCACGACCCAGCCCACGCGGGCCGCAGGCGTCGAATAGGTCTTCGACAACGAGTTGGTGACAATGGCCTTCTCGTACACGTCGACCATCGACATAAAGGACCCAGTGTTTTCGAGCGGCAGATACACCTCGTCGCACAGCACATAGGCGCCCACCGAACGGGCGATCTCGGCAATCTGGCCGAGCGTATCGGCATCGAGCACCGTACCGATGGGGTTCGATGCGTTATTGATGCAGATGAGCTTCGTGTTGGGGCGCACCAAGCGCTTGAGTTCCTCGATATCGGGCTTCCAGCCGAGTTCCTCGCGAAGCTCCCAATACTCGACCTCGGCGCCCAGCGTGCGCGGAATCTCGTAGAGCGGCGCGTAGGTGGGCCACTCGGCGATAACGTGGTCGCCGGGCTCGACCACGGCCATGATGGCGTTGAGGTTCGCACCCGTGCAGCCATTGGTCTGCAGAATGTGGTCGGGATTGACCTCCCGACGATACAGCTTGGCAACCACGGCCTTAAACTCCGGCGAGCCCTCGATCCAGCCGTAGTTCATCTTCTCGCGGTCCAAGCGCTCGTAGAACGTGGCGCCGTCCTGCTCATCGAGCGCGCGCAGCTCGCCCATGGTGAGCGACGAGATCGTCGACTGGGCGATGTCCCACGTGGCACTTTTCTCCCAAACGTTGAGCCATTCCTCAACGCCAATCGTCTTGATGTCCATGGCCAAGCTCCTTACAAAAGCAGTCATCCAATCGTGTTGACGTCCCTCATACAAGATTGGGGCGGTGCGAAAACCCGCACCGCCCCAATGGGAGACATCTAATGGCAGCTAGATGTATGTATTATGACCTGTACGGGTCCTGAAAGACCTTAGAGGTCCTCGCGCCAGAAGGGCATGCTCATGCAGCGCGGGCCGCCGCGGCCGCGGGAGAGCTCGGCGGAGGGCACGACGAGAAGGTCCAGGCCCTCCTTGTACAGCACGTCGTTGGTGACGGTGTTGCGGGCGTAGACGCAGATCTTGCCGGGCTCGACGCACAGGGTGTTGGAGCCGTCGTTCCACTGCTCGCGGGAGGCCGCGATCGGGTCGCCGCCGCCGCAGGGGATCAGCTTGACCTGGTCGACGCCGGTGGCGTCCTCCAGGACGTGCTCGAGGGTGTCCTCGATCAGGCGGATGTTCACGTCGCCCGGGTTCTTGCCGGCGGTCAGCTCGTAGACGCGCAGGGTGCCCATGATGGCGGGGTGGATCGTGAACTTATCGACGTCGATCTGGGTGAAGACCGTGTCGAGGTGCATGAAGGCGCGCGAGACCGGGATGTCGAAGGCCAGGATGCGCTCGACCTTGGAGTCGGAGTTCCAGAAGATGTTCTGGGCCATGACGTCGATCGCGGCGGCCTGGGTGCGCTGGGAGATGCCGACGGCGAGGGTCTTCTCGTTGATGTTCAGCACGTCGCCGCCCTCGGTGTGGAACTGGCAGTCGCGGCGGAAGTACAGCGAGACGTCCTTGTAGTCGGGGTGGTACTTGAAGATGTACTTGCCGTACAGGGTCTCGCGGTTGCGGGTGACCGAGTACATGCGGTTGAGGTTGACGCCCTCGCCGACGACCGCGAACGGGTCGCGGGTGAAGTAGAGGTTGGGCATCGGGTCGATGATCAGGTCGGACTCGGACTCGGAGTTGACCAGGGAGTCGAGGGTCGTGGACGCCGTGAGGGGCATGTCGATCTCGGACTTGGTCATGCCGGCCATGGTCTTCTTGACGAACTCGAGGTTGTCCTCGATGGAGTCCAGCTTCTCGCGGACGATCTGCGGCATGTGCTGGCCGCGGATGCCGGCCTCGGCGATGTACTGGTCGGTGAACTCGGCGCGGGCGCCGGGGACCTGGTCGAACACCTCGGCGACGAGGTTCTCGAGATAGAGGACCTCCACGCCCTGGTCCCTCAGGATCTGGGCGAAGGTGTCGTGCTCCTGCTGCGCGACCTCCAGGAACGGGACGTCGTCGAACAGGAGTCGCTCGAGCTCGTCGGGCGGCAGGTTGAGGAGCTCGTCGCCGGGACGGTGCAGGCAGACCTTCCTGAGCTTGCCGATCTCGGAAGGCACGTGCAGACCTTTCGTCATGGCCTCCTACCTTTCTTTCGGGCCTTACTGGCCGAATGTATCAGCGCCCCTCCGTATGGGACGCTGCTTGCTGACAGCTCTAGTTATATCCAAAAACCACCTGCAATTCCACCTCGCCCCCGAACGGTCAGCAAAGTGCGATGAACGGTATATCTCATATGATTCCCCCATGATGCACTTCGGTTCTCTAAAGCAGGTTTTCAAAGGTAAATGTTCTTTTTTCTAAGGAATTAAGCTAGATTGCACAAATATTTTCATGTTTAAGAATTGCATAGCTAAAACGGTTTTCTGCATATATATGTCGTTTGTTCATGATTCAATTTGGATTCGATTATATTCAGCTCGCAATCATTCTTATTCATACATCCTCACCAATTGAGTATGGATATAGATTGTTTCTAAACGAGTTGGGCAGTTAGTTGCATGCCTTGGCAGCGTAAGAAGTAGGTAAAGATACCGTTCACGCGATACGTCCGTGCCACAGGTCGACTAAATTGAGACAATAGTGAATAGTGTTAGGCTACCGTCCCCTGTGGGGACTGAACGGACAGATGCATATGCCGAGCAAAATCGAAAAGAAGCAAGCCGCCGCAAAGCTGCGCAAACCGCCGCGCGACTTCTCATACACGCAAAACCGAGAGCTCAGCTGGCTACGCTTTGACAACCGCGTGCTCGACGAAGCCTTCGACGAAACCGTTCCGTTATTCGAGCGACTAAAGTTCGTCTCGATCTTCGAGTCCAACCTCGACGAGTTCCTTATGGTGCGCGTGGGCGGCCTGTCCGATCTGGCGGAGCTCAAAAACCAACCTGTCGACAACAAGAGCAATATGACCGCCTCCGAACAGGTCGATGCTGTCATGGCCGAAATGCCTGGGCTCCTTACCCGTTGGGAGTCCATCTTTAAGAGCATCGAGGACAAGCTCGACACCTTGGGCGTTCACCGCGCCCACATCGATTCGCTTACGCCCGAGGAGCGCACCTTTGTAACCCGCTACTTCCAGGCCTACGTGTCGCCGGTCATCTCGCCGCTGGTCATCGATCCTCGCCACCCCTTCCCCAACCTGCGCAATGGCGCACTCTATCTGGCCTGTGGTCTGGACGGCGCCACCGACGAGGAGAGCCTGCTGGGCCTTATCGAGATTCCCGCCTCGATGAACCGCGTGGTCGAGATCCCCTCGCCCACCGGCACCTACTCCTACATCTTGCTCGAGGACGTCATCCTCGCCTGCCTGGACAGCTGCTTTGGCTCCTACAAGCCACTCGACCGCGCGCTCATCCGAGTCACCCGCAACGCCGACATCGATCCGGACGGCGAGGGCGTCGAAGAGGAAGAGGACTACCGCCAGCACATGAAGCGCATTCTCAAGAAGCGCCTGCGTCTGCAGCCGGTAGTGCTCGCGGTCTCGGGATCGCTCGAGAAGGCGACGCTCAAGACCATCCGCAAGGCGCTCGAGCTTTCGCGCCGCTCTGTCTTTACCTGCGATATCCCGCTCGACCTGGGCTACGTCTTTGGCATTGAGGGTAAGATTCCCGAGCACCTGCGCAACGAGCTGCTCTTTACGCCGTTTAAGCCGCAGCCCAACCCCACCATCGATATGACCCGCTCCATCCGCGAGCAGGTGCTGCAGCACGACAAGCTGCTCTTTTACCCTTACGAGGCCATGAATCCGTTCCTGGATCTGGTGCACGAGGCCGCCTATGACCCCGAGTGCATCTCGCTGCGCATCACGCTCTACCGCGTGGCCAAGCAGAGCCGCCTGTGCGAGTCGCTGATCGATGCTGCCGAGAACGGCAAAGAGGTCACGGTGCTCATGGAACTTCGTGCCCGCTTTGACGAGCAGAACAACATCGAGTGGGCCGAGCGTCTGGAAGAGGCGGGCTGCACCGTCATCTATGGTTCCGAGGGCTTTAAATGCCACTCAAAGATCTGCCAGCTCACCTATCGCGAGGGCATGGCGCTCACCCGCCTCACGCTTTTGGGCACCGGCAACTTTAACGAGAAGACGGCCAAACTCTACAGCGACTTTATGCTCATGACAGCCCATCCCGGCATCGGTGAAGACGCCAACCTGTTCTTCCGCAATCTGTCGCTGGGCAACCTGCGCGGCGACTACCGCTTCCTGGGTGTGGCGCCCGTCGGACTGAAACCGCTCATCATGCGCGGGCTTGACCGCGAGATTCAGCGCGCCCTTGCCGGCGAGCCCGCCCGCGTGTTCTTTAAGCTCAACTCGCTGACCGACCGCGAGGTCATCGACAAGATCGCCGAGGCATCGTGTGCCGGCGTGCGCGTAGACATGATCATCCGCGGCATCTCGTGCCTCAAGCCCGGTATTCCGGGCAAGACCGAGAACGTGCATGTCCGCTCCATCGTCGGACGCTTTTTGGAGCACGCGCGCGTCTATGCTTTCGGCGTGGACTCGGACATGATTTACCTGAGCTCGGCAGACATGATGACGCGCAACACCGAGCACCGCGTGGAGATCGCCTTCCCCGTGCTCGACCCCACCTGCCGCGCCCTAGTGCACGAGTATATGGGCATGCAGCTGCGGGACAACGTGAAGGCCCGCAGCCTCACGAGCGACGGCACCTGGGTCCCCGTGGAGCGTGCAGAGGGTGAGAAACCCTTCAACTCGCAGGAAGCTCTACTGGAGCGTGCCTATCGCAACGCCGAGGCCGCCGCGCAGCAGCGCGCACAGGAGAAGGAACGTGTGGCCGAGGAGGCCATTCAGGCCGAGGTTGAACACGGGGCAGCTGCCAAACCGGAAGCGGTTGCAGCTCCCCCGGTGAATGAGCCCGAGGCTGCCGCAGAGACCGCCGTGGAGAAAGCGCCCGAGCCCGCTACCGCGACTCCGGAGCCCGCCGCCGAGGCAAAGCCCACCCCTGCTCCTAAGCCGCAGCCGACCACACCCGAGGTTCAGAAGGTCCAGGCGACTGTCATTGAGCCCGAGCCTGCACCTGCACCTCAGCCCGAGCCGCAGGTCACCAAGCCCGTATCCGAGACGAGCACCCGTCGCGATAAGCCCGCCGGCAAGACCAAGGCCATCGAGCGCCATCGCCCCGGTCGCGTGCGCATAGGCCTGGGCCTGATCGGCCTGGGTCTTAAGACGCTCATTACCGGCAAGACGAAATAGTCGTTTGTAGAAGCAGTTTGTAGAAGCGCCCCGCATTTGAGGAAAGCCTCGGATGCGGGGCGCTTTTCCCTGCTACCATGGTGCGAACAACAACGCGAATGACAGGCAGGAATATGAAGCTCACTATAGAATCGATGACCTACGGCGCCGACGGGCTGGCGCACGCCGACAACGGAAAGGCCGTCTTTGTGCAGGGCGCCGTGGCAGGCGACATCGTCGAGGCCGAGGTCGTACAGGACGGCAAGTCGTTCATGCGCGCCCGCACCACCGAGATTCTGGAGCCAAGCCCCGATCGCATTCAGCCTCCCTGCCCCTTCGTGGGCATCTGCGGCGGCTGCTCGTGGGGCAATCTCTCACGCACGGCACAGCTCGCCGCCAAGGAGCAAAACCTGCGCTCCACGCTCGAGCGCATCGGCAAGTTCGCTCCTGAGCAGGTCGATGAGTTGGTACAGCCCATCTGCCACACCAAGGACGACTGGGGCTACCGCAATAAAATCGAGCTCGAACCGACCGTCGTCAACGGTCGCGTGCGCCTTGGCATGCACGGTGTCGACCCCAGCAAAATCGTGACCGTCGATATGTGTCCGCTGTTCGATAAGCGCTTCCCGAAGGCACTCAAATCGGTCGTCGGCGCACTTAACTATCTAAGCGGCAGCCATGACTTGGGGCTCGAACGCGTGGGCATTCGCGCATCGCGCCGCACCAAGGCACTCGAGGTCGCACTCTGGACGCCGACAGGCTCTTTTCCGCGCTCGCAGGTCTCCCGCGTGCTGGCGGACGCCGCTCATCCCACGAGCATCGTGCGCGTGATGAGCAAGGGCGAAAAGAAGGCCCGCCGTGTCTCTAAGGTGGAGATGCTCGCCGGTGAGGGCTCGTGGACCGAGAACATCGCTGACGGCCAGATGCGCCTGTCCGCCCCATCGTTTTTCCAAGTCAACACCAAGGGCGCCGAGATTTTGATCGAGCTCGTTATGGAGGCGCTCGATCCGCAGGAAGACGAGCTTGCCGTGGACCTGTACTGCGGTGCCGGCACCTTTACCCTGCCGCTCGCCCGCCGCTGCGACTTTGTCGCTGCCGTCGAGGCCTACGGCCCCGCCGTGCGCGATCTACGCCGTAACCTGGAAATCAACAAGCTTGATAACGTCGACGTCATTGGCGGAGACGCTGTGCGCGAGTTCCCCGACCAGGACGCCGATGTCCTAGTAGTCGACCCGCCGCGTGCAGGCCTAGCGCCTGAGGCCATCGACCTCATCGCCAGCACAAGCGCTCGCGATGTCGCCTATGTGAGCTGCGACCCGGCCACCCTGGCGCGCGATCTTAAACGCTTTGTCGAGGAAGGCACTTTCTCCCCCGTAAAGATCACGCCAGTCGATCTGTTCCCACAAACCTTCCACTGCGAGACCGTCGTCCACCTTAGGCGCAACTAGCTGATGATTTTTCTGGGACGGGGATTAAATGATCAATTTGTACCGAATGATTATTTAAGGCTCTGTTAGACCAGAATTGACATTCTGCCTCAATCATCTTTTTGAAATTGCAAAGCTATCGACCCCTTGCCGGGTTTGAATCCGGCAAGGGGTCGATGCGCTCAAGATCGGTCGGGTTAATCGTGAGGGCCCTATCGCCCCAAGTCGATCTGCCGGCTATCTCGCCGCCTTCCCGTCGGGTGCCGGCGCCTTGACCTTCATCTCGAACGGCATCCCGCCCTCCCGGACGAGCGCCCTGAGGAACGCGTTGACGGCGGTGGACATGGACAGGCCGAGCTCGTCCAGGATGACGGTCGCCTCCCTCTTGACCTCCGGGTCGATGCGGATCGTCGTGGCCGGTATGTTCGACGGCATGGCTGCACCCCTCCTCGTATATCGCGGTGCGACCATTCTACCGCCCCTGCGCGGCGGGCGCGTCCCAGTAGTCCATGTAGGGCGGCCGGACGTTGAACATGTCGCGGATGCGGCTCCCGCAGGTCCCGTTCGCGAGCTGTCGCGCGACCGTGCGCTCGGCGGTGCCGGGGTCGGTCGCCATGAAGGTCCGGCACCACCTGAACCAGGCGAGGTAGGCGCCGAGGTGCTTCGTTGACACGCCCCTGAACGGCTCCATGAAGGCGCCGAGGAGCGAGTGGACGGTGTTGACCCGGTTGATGGTGCCCTCGGAGCGGTCCTTGGGGTCGTAGGCCGCGTGCGCGGCGACCCCGAGTTCCGCGAGGACGCCGACGTAGGCTGCCGCCCTGTCGGTCGCGACGACGGAGCCGGACGCGATGCGGCCCCTCAGCACGTCCATGGCGCGTTTCCTCGACAGGGCGCCCCGCCCCGTGACCTCGAGAAACGTCTCGTTCGAGTCGTTCACGCCGGTCATGACGCAGATCCGCTCGAGCGAGAGGCCGCGCCTGTGCACCTGCCTGCCGCGGCGCCGAGAGGGGCGCGGCATCTTGAACGACCCCTTCACGTGGTTGCCCTTGAACGACTCGGGGAAGTAGGTCTCGTCGAGCTCGCAGCCGCAGCCCCGCCCGACCCTGAACGAGGGGGTGTAGGCCGAGAGGCACTCGATGAGCCTGTGGCGCATGGTGTAGGCGGTCTTGAGGCAGACGCGGCAGCGCCTCGCGCATTCCCGCAGGGGCAGCTTGAGCACGAAGCACTCGGCGTAGGCCATCCAGGTCTCCCTCGGCAGCCTGCTCGTCCCAAGGATGCGCCCGCTGCCCATGCCGAAGGTCCTGCCGCAGCCCCGGCAGAGGTAGCGCTGCTCGCCGTTCCTCGATTTGCCCTTCTTCACGACCGCGGCGGACCCGCAGCGCGGGCAGCGCTCGACCTCATAGGTTGAGCCGGCAGCGTCGTCGAACGCCGCCGCGCGGATAACGTCCCTGACGGACTCGATTGCGCGGCGGCGCTCGGTCCTGCTGAGGCTCGAGATGTCCTTCTTGAAGTTGAGGACCAGGTCTTCGGCGTTCATGCTGCCCCCATCCGTCGCGGTCTACGGGGCTAACGATATGGCACCGTGGGGACACATGTATGTCAATCCTGGTCTAACAGAGCCTTATTTAATCCCCGTCCCTTTTAAACATTGGGAAATCGAGCGTGGCAAGCGGGGGTCTTCGGGGTATAAGACGGCTAATTGTATGCCGCCCTATGAAAGGAACCCTTATGCCCAGCGTTGCCGTTCTTGCCGCCGATGGCTTTGAAACGATTGAATGCCTGACCATGGTCGATGTCATGCGTCGCGGCGGCGTGCGCGCCACGCTCGTCTCGATTATGCCCACGCGCGAGGTCGTAAGCTCGCTGCAGATCCCCGTGACCTGCGATGCGCTCTTTGATGAGATCAACTTTGACGAGTACGACTGCGTCGTGCTGCCCGGCGGCCTGCCCGGTGCCACCAACCTGCGCGCCGATCAGCGCGTCTGCGACGTGGTCTGCGAGTTCGCCGCGACCAAGCACGTCGCCGCCATCTGCGCCGCCCCGTTTATCCTGGGCGAGCTCGACCTGCTCGAGGGGCGCCACGCCACGTGCTTCCCTGGCTTTGAGAAAAGCTTCCCCGAGGGCGCCTATACCGGCGAGAAGGTTACGCAAGACGGCAACATCATCACCGCCAGCGGCATGGCCCAGTCGCTCCCCTTTGCGCTTGAGCTGCTGCGCACGATCGCCGGCGACAAGGCTGTCGAGAAGGTCGCCGAGGGCATCCAACTATGATTTTGGCTTCGCAATCACCGCGCCGCATAGAGCTGATGCGCGAGGCAGGCTACAACATTCGCGTGATTCCCGCGGATATCGACGAAACGCCCTTTGATGGCGAGGCCCCGCTCACGCTTGTCGAGCGCTTGGCACGCGCCAAGGCGGCTGCCGTTGCTGCCGAGTATGCCGAGCCCAATGAGCTGACGGTCGCGGCCGACACCATCGTCACCTTCAACGGCAAGATTTTGGGCAAGCCGGCAACCGAGGGCGAGGCGCGCACCATGCTCCGTGAGCTTTCGGGCCGCACGCACCAGGTCGCAACCGGCGTCTGCATCGTTAAGGCAGGCGATACGGCCGCCCCGCATGCCGCCGAGAGCCTGTCGTTTGTCGATATGACCGACGTGACATTCTACGAGCTCACCGACGAGCAGATCGAGCACTACGTTGCCTCGGGTGAGCCCATGGATAAGGCAGGCGCCTACGGCATCCAGGGCACAGGCGGCCGCATGCTCGTGCACGATATTTCGGGCGACTTCTATAACGTGGTGGGCCTACCCATCGCCCGCGTCGCGCGCGCGATTCAAAAACTCTCGTAATTGCATCTGGCGCTGGGTATCCCCCAGCGCCTACAATTTTGGCGTACCGTACGGATCCCGACCGGGCACAAGGCGCGGCGGAAAACCGATAGGAGTTAAACATGGATACACTGCTCGAGGCCATTGACGTCTGCGATGTCGATGGCTTTTGCTATGGCAACTATACGGACGAGGAGGCCGGCACCGGTTGCACCGTAATCGTGGCACCCGAGGGCGCCACCGGCGGCGTTGACGTTCGCGGCGGTGCTCCCGCTTCGCGCGAGACCGACCTGCTGCGACCCGAGAACACCGTCGACAAGGTCCACGCCGTCTGCCTTTCGGGCGGATCGGCCTTTGGCCTCGAGGCTGCAAGCGGCGTCGCTCGCGAGCTTGAGAGCCGCGGCATCGGCCTTCCCGTCGGCCCCACGCAGGTGCCTATCGTGTGCTCGAGCTGTATCTTCGACCTCGCCTTTGGTAACCCCACCGTTCGCCCCGACATTGAGGCCGGCATCGCCGCCGTGCGCGAAGCACTCGACAACACCCCCACCAAGCTCGAACAGGGCAACGTAGGCGCCGGCACGGGCGCTACCGTGGGTAAGCTCATGGGCCCCGCTACCTGCATGAAGGCCGGCCTTGGAGCTGCCGCCGTGGCACTCGGCCCCATCAAGGTGGGCGCCGTGGTCTCGGTCAACGCCTGCGGCAACGTTGTCGACCCCTTCACCGGCGAGTGGGTCGCAGGCATGCGCGCCGCAGCCGATAGCGACCAGATCGTCGACATGGAACTCGCAGCCTTTGCCGCCGTCGGATCCATGCAGATGCCGCTCGACCGCACCAACACCACCATCAGCTGCATCGTCACCAACGTGGAACTCACTAAGGCACAAGCCACCAAGGTCTCCCAGATGGCCGCAGACGCCTACGCACACGCCATCCGCCCCACACACACCACCAACGACGGCGACGCCATCTACACCCTCGCCAGCGGCAAACTGGGCGCCCAGGCAAGCGCCGCCGTTCCCCTAGACCTGCTGGGCATGCTCGCCGTAAGGGCCCTGGAAACCGCCATCGTAAACGGAGCCAAAACCGCCAAAACCTCCCACGGCATCCCCGGTGCCGCAAAATAGTCCACTCGACCGTCGGTCGGAGACGGGCGGGCGTTACGTTTGCTGCTCTACAGTCCTATGCAAGACGAAGGCCACATTAAGTGGCCTTCTTTGCATGCGGAACTCGCGACAAACGTAATGCCCGCCCGCCTCCGACCGACTACCAACTAATATTTTTTCAGCCCAGGCCCCTGTGTACCGCGCGTCGAAGATCTTCAAATTCAAATAACCTGACAATCGATTCTTATAGCAGAGGCCCCTTGGCCTTTAGTTTGATACAAGTTCCGCACGAGCCGGAAAGCACTTAATGTGCTTTCCGTGCGAGCAGGACTGTTCGCAGTAGCAAACTAAAGGCCAAGGGGCCCAGTCAACCTATCAGCAGCGATTACTCAGCAGCTAGTTGAATTTGAAGATCTTTGAGGCAAGACGGTATAGGCCGAGTGTGGTTTTGTCACCGGCACGACCGCGCAGATTGGTGAAGAACCCGACCACACCGTAACGTGCACGACGATACATACGCTCGTCATAGGCCTTCAAATCAATCCACAGCGTCTTTAGGCGCTCGTCGGCGCAATCTTCCTCGGAAAGCTTGGTGAGCACCGAGCAAATCGCCATCATCATGGTGAAGTACCCCATCATGTACGAACGCAAGCGCGACGACTCAACATCGCTGTACAGATGGTACGACTCCATCATGATACGTGTAACACGGAACTGCTGGTCCAGACGCTTGACCATCGTTGCCTCGTTGACGCTCTGGCCTTCGCGACCGATAAAGTAGCGGTAGAGGTCGATGTCGGCGTAGTACATGGTCTTGCAACGCGGTAGCGGCACGTAGGCGTAGATGTTGTCCACATAGAACGTGTGCGGCGGCATGGGAAGGTTGGACTCGCGCAGCACATCCGTGCGATAGCACAGGCTGTGCATGAGTAGGTTCTGGTCCAGGCGGAAATGACCGATCTGATCCCAGGAAAAGATCTTTTTGCGCGGCAGGGCAAATTTGTAGCCAATAGCGGTATGCGTGCCCTCGTAAACCTTCTCGTACACGTAGTTCGAGATAAACAGGTCAACGCGCTGGTCACGCTCTTCAAAGCCACGCAGAATCGACAGTATAGTCGAAAGAGCCGCAGCATCGAGCCAGTCATCCGAGTCGACGACCTTGTAGTAGGTGCCCTGTGCCTCGCGCAGACCCGAAAGGACGGCAATACCGTGGCCGCCGTTCTCCTGGTGCACCGCGCGAATGATACCGGGATAACGTGCCTCCCACTCGTCGGCCTTATCGGCCGTCTCGTCCTTGGAGCCGTCGTCCACTACGATAATCTCGATATCGGTGGCGTAATTGCTCCCCTCCAAGATGGAGGTGATGCAATGGTCCATGTCCTTGGCGGCGTTATACGAGGGAATACCGAATGTTATGACTTTATGCATGGCAGGCGATAATCTCATCCGAAAGATCGAGGGCAGAATTGGTCACGGCGTCCATATCGTAGTAACGATACTCGGCCAGACGACCCACCGGGTGGAAGTTCGTCAGGTTCTGGACGCGCTCAAGATAGCGCTCATAGAGCTCACGGTTCTCGGGCTCAAGAATGGCGTAGTACGGCGTCTCGCCCGAGCCGGGCGTATAGGCCTTGGAGTACTCCTTCATGATGGTGGTCTTGCCGGGCAGGACCTGACCGGTCATGTTCTTGAACTCGGTGATGCGCGTGTAGTCCTCGCTCGTGGTGTAGTTGACGGTGCCCACGGGCTGGAACTGGTCCATATCGAGCGTCTCGAACTTCATATCGAGCGTGCGGTACGGCAACGCACCCAAGTCGAGGTTGAACAGCTCGTCGAGTGGACCGGTATAGACAATCTCGCCACCATAGACCTTGCCGTCGATCTTGACGGTGGTCTCGTCGATCTCAAAGAGATCGCGGGCGTCCACGTCGCAGAACACGTCGATCAGGTCGTGGTCGAGCATGTGCTCAAAGAGCGCCGTGTAGCCCTCCTGCGGCATGCCCTGGAAGGGGGCTTGCGGGAAGTAGCGGTCATCATCGCCCACAAAGACGGGAACGCGGCCGGTGATCGAGGGATCGATCTGATCGGGCGTCTGGCCCCACTGCTTCATGGTGTAATGCAAAAAGACGTTCTCGTAGACGTAATCGGCGACCTCGGCCAAGTCGGGGTCGTTCTTCTTACGCAGCTCCATAATGGGCACCTTGACATCCTTGCCAAAGGTCTCCACGAGCTTCTGATACAGCTCCTCGCCGCGCTCGTCACCAAAGGCGAGCTTGAGACTCGCATGGTTGAAGGGCACGGGCATAAGGGTACCGTTGATGTTGGCGAGCACCTTGTGCTGATAATCCGTCCACTTGGTAAAGCGCGACAGGAAATTGTGCACGCGCTCGTTAAAGGTGTGATAGATATGCGGACCGTACTCGTGAATCAGGATTCCGGCCTCATCAGTGCAGTCATAGGCATTGCCCGCAATGTGGCTACGGCGCTCCAAAACGGCAACACGATAGCCGATGGTCTCGGCAAGACGGCGGGCGCAAACGGCACCGGCATATCCAGCACCGACGACAATCATGTCGTACGCGCCGGCGTTAAAGCCTTCAGGCAGGCCTGAGGTAATCTGCATCGATACTCCTTGTCAAAAGCCACGGGCTCGTTAGCTGGGCTTTTCTCGAACATTCTTCGAGACATATTTATCAGAGCGATTATAGCGCTAATGCGTCCTATAATGAGCTTGCCACACAAGGAAAGCTCAAGCACCGCGGCGAACATAATTGAAAGGTAAACCCGCTAGCAGCGGGTTTATTCGTGAACAGCCGGGCGCCTGGAGCTTAGCGAAACGCTTGTAAGGAGTAACATGAGCGATTTCCTAAACCGTATGAAGTCTGCCGCCAAGGCCGACCTTAAGACGATCGTCCTGCCCGAGGGCGAGGATCCGCGCACCATCGTCGCGGCCACCAAGATCATCGAGGAGGGCCTGGCAAAGATCGTCATCCTGGGCAACCCCGACGAGATCGACGTTCCCGGCGCTACCGTCATCGACCCGCGCAATGCCGAGAAGCACGAGGAGTACGCGCAGAAGTTTGCCGAGCTCCGCGCCAAGAAGGGCGTTACCATCGAGCAGGCTCGCGCCCAGATGATGGACGCCACCTACTTTGGCACCATGATGGTCAAGATGGGCGATGCCGACGGCCTGGTCTCCGGCGCCTGCCACTCCACCGCCGACACCCTGCGCCCCGCGCTTCAGATCCTCAAGACCGCCCCGGGCACCAAGCTGGTCTCGGCCTTCTTCGTGATGTGCACCGACACCCCGCAGTTCGGCACCGACGGCACGCTGATCTTCGCCGACTGCGGCCTCAACATCAACCCGTCCTCCGACGAGCTCTCCGAGATCGCCATCGCCTCCGCTCACTCCTGGTCCACCTTCATGGGCAACGTTGAGCCGCACGTGGCCATGCTCTCCTACTCCACCATGGGCTCCGCCGGCGGCGAGGTCGCCAAGAAGGTCCAGGAGGCCGTGAAGTTCTGCAAGGAGAAAGCTCCCGAGCTCGCCATCGACGGCGATCTGCAGCTCGACGCCGCCATCGTCCCCACCGTCGCCCAGCTCAAGGCTCCCGGCTCCTCCGTTGCCGGCAAGGCCAACGTGCTCGTGTTCCCCGACCTGGAGGCCGGCAACATCGGCTACAAGCTGGTCCAGCGCTTCGCCGGCGCCGACGCCTACGGCCCCATCCTGCAGGGCATCGCCAAGCCGGTCAACGATCTGTCGCGCGGCTGCTCTGCCGACGACATCGTGGGTGTCGTGGCCATCACCGCCGTCCAGGCTCAGATGGCTGAGTAGCGCACGCACTCGCTCGAAGGCCGTACGGGCTAACCCCTGAAAACGTCCTCGACCAATGAAACGCCCCCGTTCTGCTCCTTCGGAGCTACGAACGGGGGCGTTTCTGGTCTGCGGATTGTTTTCAGGGGTTAGCCCGTACGGCCTTCTACCGCTACGTAGCAATCAGGGTATCTGGGGTGGACGGCGGCTTGGCTACGAGCTAGGGCTGAAAATCTGAATGAATGGGTGCCGTTGCTGGAGGGTCAAACGATGCAGATATGGTCACTTTGGGACCGAAATGTTGGCTGCGGTCTGATGTCTGGCCCGCCGGAAAGTGTGTCCCGGTTTGAAGGCGGATTGTGGGATGTGGCTTCCGCTTGGGGCCTGTTTGGGAAACTTTGGGACGGAATTTTGCTTTATTGTGGGTCGCACTTTCCGCAACATGCCTCAACCGGAAAGCGTGTCCCAGAATTTGTGCTCGAAATGGGACAAAGTTTCCGCCGCCCGCCTGCTAGCAAAAAGGCCTCCGGAGCTGTTGCTCTGGAGGCCTTTCGTTTACTTGCAAATGCGCGCGTTAGTTGTTCTTGGTCAGACGCTCGACGTCGTGGGCAATCATGTATTCCTCGTCGGTGGGGATGACCATGACCGTGACGGCGGAACCGGCGGCGCTGATGACCTGCGGGCCGTTGCCCACGGCCTCGCGGTTCTTGTTGTTGTCGATGCGCACGCCCAGCCACTCAAAGCAGTCGCAGAAGGCCTTACGGATCGACCAGTCGTTCTCGCCGATGCCGGCGGTAAAGGTGATGGTGTCCACGCCCGCCATGGAAGCAATCATGGAGCCGGCCTGCTGCATGGCCTTGTAGGCGAACATATCGAAGGCGAGCAGGCAGCGCTCGTCGCCCTCGGAGGCGCGCGTGCGGATGTCGCGGGCGTCGTTGGAGATACCCGAAATGGCAAGCAGACCAGACTGCTTGTTCATCATGTCGTCGACTTCCTGGTAACTGTAGCCGCCCTCGCGCTGAAGATAACACACGGTGGCCGGGTCGATGGAACCGCAACGGGTACCCATCATCAGGCCGTCAAGCGGCGTGAGGCCCATCGTGGTGTCGCGGCACACGCCGTCCTCAATGGCGGCAAGCGAGGCACCATTGCCCAGATGGCACGAAAGCAGGCGGTGGCAGCGCGAGCCCAGGATCTCCTTGGCCATCATCCACTCGTAGCGGTGGCTCGTACCGTGTGCGCCGTACTTGCGCACGTGGTACTTGTCGCACACGTCCTTGGGCAGCGCGTAGGTGTAGGCGACCTCGGGCATGGTCATGTGGAACGAGGTGTCGAAGACGGCCACATTGGGCAGCTCCGGATACTTCTCGCGGCAATACTCGATTGCCGCGGCCTCGCCGTAATTGTGCAGCGGAGCGAGCGGTGCCACCTCAAGGATCTTAGCCATGACCTCATCGTCGACGACCGCGGAATCATCGAAGTGCCAGCCGCCCTGAACGATACGATGGCCAATGCCATCAATCGTAAAGTCGGTCTTCTCGAGCTCCTCGAGCACGCGAGCGATAGCAGAGCGATGATCGGGGAAAGGGACCTCCTCGGTCTGCTTGGCGCCACCGTTCTCGGAGTGGCCAAAGATGCCCATGTCCGAAGCGATACGTTCGCAGTTGCCCTTGGCGAAAACCTCTCGGGTATCGGTATCCAAAAGCTGATATTTAAGGCTTGAGCTGCCGGCGTTGACAACAAGTACGTTCATGAGACTCCTTTGCAGTGCAATACGGTCGACGCAGACCCCTTAAGGCGGCCGCATTTTAATAAGAAGTTATCACAACTTGATAAATAGCTATCAGTCATATCGCCCAACGAGCGCAAAAGAGGGGCCGAACGGCGCTCGGTCGTCCAGCCCCTCCCCTCTTGCAATTACTTGCCGTTGACGATGCGCTCGACGTCGGAGGCGATCATGAACTCCTCGTCCGTGGGGATGACGAAGATCTTGACCTTGGAATCCTTGGCAGACAGGCACCAAGCGCCGTCGCCACGCAGGGCGTTGCGGGCATGATCCATCTTGACGCCCATAAAGGCCAGGCGGTCGGCAACGCCGGCGCGGACCGCCGGAGCGTGCTCGCCGATGCCGGCAGTAAAGACAAGGGTGTCCATACCGCACATAGAAGTAGCCATCTCGGCAGCCTTGGCGGCAATCTTGTAGACAAACATGTCGAAGGCGAGCTGAGCATCGGGGTCACCAGCGGCGGCGAGCTCCTCGACGTTGCGGCAGTCGTTGGTCTTGCCGCCGGTCACAGCCAAAAGGCCGGACTTCTTGTTCATCATCTCGTCGACCTCGTCGAAGGTGTAGCCACCCTCGCGCTGCAGGTAGCACACGGTAGCCGGGTCGATGGAGCCACAGCGGGTGCCCATCATGACGCCGTCGAGCGGCGTCAAGCCCATGGTGGTATCCATGCACTTGCCGTCCTCGATGGCGCACAGGGAAGCGCCGGAGCCGATGTGGCACACGACGACCTTGCGGGCCTCGCCGTTGGTCATCTCGGCGACCTTCTTGGAGATGTAGCGATAGCTGGTGCCGTGAGCGCCATACTTACGGATGTGCAGCTTGTCGCAAACATCCTTGGGAAGGGCGTAGGTCTTGGCGACCTCGGGCATGTTGAAGTGGAAAGCGGTGTCGTAGACCGTGACGTTGGGCAGATCGGGATACTGCTCCAGGCAGTACTCGATAACGTTGGCCTCGGGGTTGTTGTGCAGCGGCGCCAGCGGGGCGACCTCGCGAATCTTGGCGAGGACGTCCTCGTCGACGAGGGAGGAGTCGCCAAAGTACCAACCGCCCTGAACGATACGGTGACCAATGCCCTCGATCTTGACGCCGTTGGCCTCAAGGTCCTTCAGGACGACCTCGATGGCGACCTTGTGGTCGGGGAACTCGATGTTCTCGGTCACCTTCTTGGAGCCATTGGCAGCATGGGTGAAGGTACCGCCGGTAAAGCAGACGCGCTCGCAGGAGCCCTTTGCGGACACCTTGTGGGACTTGGTATCGATGACCTGATACTTAAGGGTCGAAGATCCTGCGTTGACGACCAGAACGTTCATGTGTCTCCCTACTAACAGGCGGTGTGGCGCCGCCAGGTTACATACGCTTCAATAATAAACCCAAACGCCCTCGCGCTCGGGTTTATTGCGTTGATATATAAGTTATCGGTGCCTGAGCTTCCGTTTCATTGCACGGAAGAGGCGTCCTCAGATGAGGTTCTCGCCCAGGTTCTTGCCGCCGAGAACGTGCATGTGGAAGTGCATGACGGTCTGGCCGGCGTTGACGCCCTTGTTGGAGATGACGCGGAAACCGTCCTCCAAGCCCTTGGCCTTAGCGACCTCCTGGATGGCGTGAGCCATGGCGCCCATGGTCTCGGCCGGCACGTTATCGGCGATATCGCTGTAGTGCTTCTTGGGGATCACGAGCGTGTGGACCGGCGCCTGGGGGTTGAGGTCGTCGAAGGCGATGACCTGGTCGTCCTCATAGACAACGGTCGAGGGGATCTCGTGGTTGGCAATTTTGCAGAAGATGCAATCGCACATGGTTGGTTCCTTTCTCACAGACCAAGGTAATTATATTTGGTCGGGATGGTTAGAACGAGAGGTTGTCGTCCGTGTTGGCGGCTTCGCCGTCGGCAAGCACGTCGTTGCCGTCGACGTCCTTAAGAAGCACCGAGACCTTCTGCTCGGCATCGGCCAAGCGTGTGCGCAGGCTCTTGAGGAGCTCGACGCCGCGGGTGTAGCTCTCGAGCGACTCCTCGAGCTCCATGTCGCCCGACTCCAGGCTGCGGATGATGAGCTCCAGCTCCTGCGAGGCCTGCTTGTACGTAAGCTGCTCGACCGGGGTCTTCTCTGCCATATCTATTTCCTTTCCCAAAGGTTTATCACTGTAAAACGCGGTCTATTCGACCGTATTGACCGTTGCCGCAACGTTACCGTCTGCCATGCGCACACGGATGGCGTCGCCGGGCTTAAAGGTCTTGGCGCTCGTGGCCACACCATCAACGCTGTACGCGATGGAATAGCCGCGGGCGAGCACCTTGAGCGGCGACAGGGCATCGAGCGAAGCCGCTGCACGGCCCAGGTCGGACGCTGGCTTGCTGAGCATCGTGCGCCCCTGATGCTCCAGGCGGGAGCTTGCGAGCGTGAGCGCATGGCGCTTACCATCGAGCCCCGAGGTGCTTGTAACCAGACGCTCGGGCAAACGCTCAAAGTTGGAGCGAAATGTCCCGACCGAGCGTACTATGGCACCCGACAGGCGATCGGCAGTCAGCGCAAGCTCCGATTCGCGACGCTCGACCATAAACGTTGGGTCGTTGAGGCACGGGCGGCACGCAGCCGCATCGAGCGCATCGCCCAAGCGAGCCGTATAGGTATCCCAGGCACGGCGACCGCGCTGATCGAGCATCTCCAGGTCGACCTGGGCCGACCCAATCATCGATGCCATCGCAGCACCCAGACGTTGATAGCGCGCCTCGAGCACATCGGCCAACTCCGTCATAGCCGGCGCCACCGATTCGGCCGCCGCCGTAGGCGTGGAGGCGCGACGGTCGCTCACCATGTCGCAAATCGAGGTATCGGGCTCATGGCCAATGCCGGTCACCACGGGCACGGGACAAGCCGCCACCGCGCGGGCAAGCTCCTCGTCATTAAAGGTCATGAGGTCCTCAAAGGAGCCGCCGCCGCGCACCAACAAAATACAGTCGGGCGCCGGCGTAATGGAAGCGGCGCGGCGCAGGCCCTCAATGAGCTCTGTCGGCGCACCCTCGCCTTGTACCTTGGCACCCACGCAGACGAGCTCGACGAGAGGGTTGCGACGACGCAATGTGCGCTTGACGTCGTCGATTACGGCACCCGAAAGCGAGGTGACGACCGCCACGCGGGAGCAGAACACCGGGATGCGGCGCTTGCGCGCTTCGTCCATCAGACCCTCACGGCGTAGCTTTTCGGCCAGTTGCGCCACTTGTTGACGCAGCAGACCCTCCCCCGCCAGCGAAAACGAGCGAGCGACAAAGCTCATGCGGCCCGTAGCCTTATAGAGATTGAAGCTGCCCTTAAAGCTCACCTGCATACCGTCGCGCAGATCGAACGTGCGCTTGAGATAGGCACCCTTCCAAATGATGCAGTCAACGGCGGCCGAATCGTCCTTGATCTGGAAATAGCAGTGGCCGCTTCGGGCGTTAGGACCACGAAAACCCGTGACCTCGCCCAAGACGCTCAGCTGCGGAATGGCATCGAGCGCACCGGCGGCGATCTCCACCGCCTGGCTCACGCTGAGCTCCTTGCGCTCTTGCTCGTCCGAACCGTCGAACTCGGCGGAAACGGCATTACCGGTTAGGTTCCAGCCTGCCACGCAGCCTCCTTTCGTTATCGAGCACAGAGGCTCCGGCCCCGTGCGAAATTAAGTCCAACACATAGTACAGCGCCGCGAGGACACGAATCCCCGCGGCGCCTGCCTGTCCCATTTGTTATCGGTTGGAGTTTCTGTTGTAGCGAGCCATAAGGTAGAGCAACTGAATGATCGAAGTGAGCGCTGCAGCCACATAGGTAAGCGCGGCTGCCGTCAGTACCTTCTTGGCGCCGTTGACCTGCTTGGAGCTCATGCCCGACTGCTCGATGTACGCCACAGCACGTCGGCTGGCGTCAATCTCGACAGGCAACGTAACGAGTTGGAACAGCACACTAAACGAGAAGAAGATCAACGCGAGGGTCGTGAGCCCGGCAATGTTCATAAACAGGCCCAAGAGTAACACGATGGTCCAGGTGTTCTGGGTAAAGTTGACGACCGGCACGAGGGCGGTACGCACTTTCATCATGGCATAGCCGCTTTGACGCTGGGCGGCATGGCCCGCCTCGTGGCAGGCGACGGCAACGCTTGCGACCGAACCGCCCGAACGGTTGGCATCCGACAGATACAGGTTGTTGTCCTGCGGGTTGTAATGGTCGGTGAGCTCGCCAGCGACACCCTTGATACCCACGGCGCTACAACCGTTGGCATCGAGCATGCGGCGAGCGACTGTGGCACCCGTATCGCCGTCCGAGCGAACCTTGGACCAGGTTTTGTACGTCGAGTTGATATAGTTCTGTGCGGCAAGGCCAAGCACCGTGCAGACAAGAACAACCAGCAGGTACAGCGGGTCGATGCCAAAGCCGTATCCATAGTAATAAGGCATGCGAATTCCTCCGAGTCGAGTTACACGTTGGAGGCATTTTACCCACTCAACCGGCTAGGCTTCCCTACAGGAGCTCGATTTTGCCGTCCTTCACCGTCAACCCCATATTGCCGGAAAGCAGATCGTCCAGGCGCGAGCCCACAAGCTCAAAGCGCCAACCTTCGCGCAGGCGGCTCTGCTCGGGATGCTCAATGTAGTCGGCCAGGTCATCGCGCGAGGCAATGACCGAGGTCGCAACGCCTGAGCGCTCGGCAACCAGGCGGATAAGCGCATACATAAGGTCAGTCACGCTCTCCAGCTCCGGCGAAATCTGACGATGTCCGCGCACCAAGAGCGGCAGGCGATCGTGCGGACAGCTCGCACCGCGCTTGATGGCCATGAGCGCACCGTCCACGTCGCGCTCCCCCAATTGATCGGTACCGCGAATGCTACGGAACTCCTCAACGCGCACGGGATTGCGCTTAACGAGCGCTAGCAGCGTGTCGTCGGACATGACCCACTTGCGTGGGATGTTGCGCCGCTCGGCGCGGTCCTCGCGCCAGGCGGCGAGCTCGCGCGCGATACCCAGCTGATGACGGCTGCACGAATTGATGCGCTTGACCTTGCGGAACGCCTCGTGGCGATCGGCGCGATAGTGCGACTCGTCAGCCAGCGGGCGCAGCTCGTCGAGCACCCAGTCCACACGGCCCAGCTCGCGCAGGCGGCTCATCATCTCGGTATAGGCGACGATCAGGTACTTGACGTCATCGATCGCATACTCAATCTGCTTATCGGTCAGCGGGCGGCGCGACCAGTCGGTCAGTGACTCGGTCTTGGGCAGCGATACGCCGCAGAACGTCTGAACAAGCGCGCCATACGAAATCTGCTGGCGCTCGCCCAAAAAGGCGGCGGCGACCTGCGTATCGAAAATCGGTCGTGGCAGCACGCCCACGGTATGGAGCATGACCTCCATATCCTGCGAGCACGCGTGGAAGACCTTGGTCACGCTCTCGTCGGCCATAAGCTCGGCCAGCGGCGATAGGTCGTCGATTACCAGGGGATCGACCGCGACGCTCTCAGCAGGGGTGGCAATCTGAACCAAACATAGACGCGGATGGAACGTGCGCTCGCGCAAAAACTCGGTATCGACGGCAATCGCGTCGAACTCACGGGCGCGCTGGCAAAAGTCGAGTAGAGCCTGATGTGTGGAAATGTACATATCAACCCATCGAATAAGGTTAGGCCCGAAAAACACGGGTAGGATATCGGCATTGCCTTACAACTATACTCGGTTAGTCACAGAACGGGAACGTAAGTATGCGCTGCCTTATCATCCACAACCCGGCATCGGGCCCCAGCTCAGATGAAATCTACGCATTCACGCACGCCCTCGCGCAGGGCGGCGACGAGGTCGTGATGCGTTTTATCGGCGATGGCATGGAGCCCGAGGACGCCGTGGCAGACGTGCGCGAGTTTGATCGCGTGGTCGTTTCGGGCGGCGACGGCACCGTCTCCAACGTGCTCGACCAGATGCGCGGATGCGGTGTCCCCACGCTCGTCTTCCCCTCCGGTACAGCCTGCCTGTTCTTCAACAACATCGGCAATGCCCCCGAGGCAGCGGCGCTCGCCAAGGCCTGCCGCGCCGGTCGCACGGTCAAAGTCGACATGGGCGAGCTCTTTTGGCTCGACGAGAACGGCAACGAGAAGCGCCACGGCTTCATCATCATCGCCGGCTCGGGCTTCGACGCCGAGATCATGATGAAGGCCGCCCCCACCAAAAACGACATCGGCGAGATCGCCTACTTCCTCTCTGCACTCGCCACGCCCAACCCTACGGTAGCGCACTTTACCATTGAGCATGACGGCATTGTCGAGGAGCTCGACGGCATCTGCTGCATGGCCGGCAATACCTCGGTCATCCAAAACGACATCAACCTGTTCCCCGACTGCCGCATGAACGATGGCATGGTCGACATTGCAGTCATCGAACCCGTGCGCACCGTGCAGCTGCTGCCTACCGTGATCACCGCTGCGCTTGACCCCGCCGGCAAGGTACTCGGGCGCCCGCAGTTCAAGATCATCCAGACCAAGGAAGCCAAAATCACCTGCACCCCGTCGCTGGGCATGCAGTTCGATGGCGAGATTATCTCCAGCAATTCGGGCGTCTTTGGAGCCCGCGCGCTTCCGCAATGCCTCGACCTCATCGTCGACGAATTCTCCCCGCTCGGAAAATAGGAGGACCCCATGAACGACAATCCCCTGATCGGCTTTATTGTCATCGTCTTGGCCATGCTCGTCGGTTACGCCATCAACGTGATTCACCGCCGAAAGAAGTAAATCCACATTGGTATGATATTCATCCAGTTATCGACTCTCCCGCTGTTTATGCAAATCCTAAACAGCGGGAGAGTTTTCTTTTTGAGCACCGTCTAATGCTTTATTCAGCTACAGTAAATGCAGGGTGCCTTTATTTAACTAAAGCCATAAAATGAGTATTATTATCCGTTCATCGTATATTTCCACACGCTCATCGAGTAAAAGCTGTTGTCGAGTGAATACTCTTTACACTTCCTTTAGGCTAGTAGATGTATTTATTAGCTGAAACTCCGTACGGTTTCGCGGGGTTTCAACAGTTGGGAGGGATTATGAGGTTTACTCATCCTGTCAACATGCTCAAGAAGCTCGGCTGCGGCCTTGCGTTTGGAGCAGCGGCCATCATGGCCATGCCGACTTCGGCACTCGCCTGCACCCAGATCTACATGGGCAGCAAGCTCACGGCAGACGGCAACACGTACTACGGCCGTTCCGAGGACTTCGGTCCGCGCTACATCAAGCACTTTGGCATTGAGCCCGCACACAAGGACGGCAACGAGTACACCTCGGTCGAGTCCGGTTTTGAGTACAAGTCCAAGGGCGCAACCTACCGCTACACCTTCGTTCGCGACAACCCCTCGCAGTGGGAAGATCGCTACGACGCATATTCCGAGGCAGGCATCAACGAGAAGGGCGTCTCCTGCTCTGCCACGTTGAGCACCTCCTATAACGAGAAGGCCGAAGAGGCCGACCCCATCACCGAGGAGACTGGCATTGGCGAATACAGCTATGCCAGCGTCATCCTGGGCGAGAGTGCCACGGCCCGCGAGGGTGTCGAGCTCCTCGGCAGCCTGATTGACGAGCAGGGCGTCTGCTCCAACGACCAGATCATCATTGCCGACAACAACGAGACCTGGTTGTTTGCAGCGCTTTCCGGCCATCAGTGGATTGCTATGAAGCTCGCCGATGACATCGCCTCGCTCAACCCCAACATCGGCAACCTCACCTATAACGTCGACCTCGATGACACCGAGAACTGTCTCCATTCCGAGGGCATCGAGTCCATGCCTAAGGAGAAGGGCTTTGCCGAGTACACCGACGGCAAGTTCGACGTCGCCAAGACCTACGGCGAGGAGATTAGCGAGGCCGGTATGCACCAGTGGTCGCGCTATATCCAGGGTCGTGATTACTTCATGGCTCCGCTTGCCGAGGGCACCGACTACGAGATCGTCAAGGACGAGCGCGAAGAGGCTCGCGCCACGACCGGCGCCCTGGTCCACGAGATGCAGCCGCTGTTCTTCCAGCCCGGCAAGTCCGACTGGAACACCTTTGAGATGATTCGTTCCTTCGCCGCTCGCGGCGAGAATGTCGCCGGCCTCAACGCCAACACCGACGGCGCCTATGCCATCGGCTCCAACCGCAACACCGAGATCCACACCTTCCAGATCCGTCAGGGCATGGACCCCGAGATCGCGACCATTCAGTGGGAGATGCTCTCCAACGCCGAATTCTCCGTCGCCATCCCCTTCTACTCCGCACTGCTCACCGAGGTCAGCCCCTACTTCAGCGATCAGGATGTCTCCTTCGATCACTGCGAAGAGGAAGACGTCGTGAACAACGAGGAGCCCAAGAACTCCATCAACTACGTCCTCATGGACATCAACACGCTCGCCTATGAGAACCGCGACCACTGCGCCACCGGCGTCCGCGCCTATCTCGACGCCCTGCAGAAGGAACTCATCGAGCAGAACCTGACCGTCGACGAGGCCATGCAGGCCGAAGAAGGCACCGAGGCCCGTACCGCCCTGGCCAACAAGGCCGGCAAGGCTGCAACCAAGAACACCTATGTTAAGTGCAAGGCCATGCTCGAGGAGATGCGCGACTACCTCAAGGAGGGCGATTTCTCCGAGGAGTTCGTCCCGAGCGACTACGATGCCGACAACGACTGCCTGGTCGAATCCATCACCTACGCCGACGAGGCCCTTTCCGATGAGGACGTGACCGAGCCAGAGGCCGAAGAGGAAGAGGTCACCGAGGAGAAGTCCGAGGGCAACAACATGGCCGCCATGGCCGTTGGCGCCGTCGTCATCATCGGTGTCTGCGTCTACGTGATCTATCGTCGCAAGAAGGCCTAAGACCCTCATGTCCTAGCTGAGCGGGCGGGGCACATGAGTCACCTCGCCCGCTTAACCCGCCTTTTGACCGGCGGGAAACACCGCTGAAATCTTTTCAAAAAAGATTTCCCCGCACACACTTTGCTGTGCTATAGTGCAGCGCAACAGCAACAAGGTGCGACCGCGCCACGGCATCACGAAAGGAGCCACCAAGATGAAGAACACGATGAAGTCTCTCAACAACTGGTGGTGGCGTGATGCGAATACGATCGGTCGACAGTGAGTCCCTCACGCCTGTTTTTGCGCTCTAGGTGATTGGAAGGCCTCCGGTTTCGACCGGGGGCCTTTTTCTATCTCGAGCCCGATCGCATTCGCATCACGCGCCTCCGCTTTTCTCTTGCACCCCCATTCCGAAAGGCTTTTCACCATGTCTCAGAACACCACCGCCACCCAGCCCCGCACCGTCCAGACCGCCGACCGCGGCAAACTCGACGTCCGCGCTCTCGTCCTGCTCGCCATCCTGCTCGCCGCCGGCTTCATCCTCAACTTCACCGTCGGCAAGGCCATCTCAGGCATCTCGGGCGGCATGATCAGCCCCGAGTTCATCATCTCGGCCTTCTGCCTCACCATCCTGGTCGTTCGCCCCAACATCGGCCAGGCGCTCGTCATTGGCCTCATCTCGGCTGCCGTGATCCAGATCACCACCACTTCGCCGTTCGTCGATTTTGCCGCCGAGGGCATCGCCGCCATGCTCATGGCCGGCATCGTCAACGCCGCCGGCAAGGACGGTCAGGTCAAGCCCGCCATCGCCATTGTCGCAACCTTCCTGACCACCTTTGTCTCCGGCGTCATCTTCATGGTCATCAAGATGGCCATGCTCGGCGTGGTCGGCGAGCTCGCCGCCGCCATGTTGCCCGTCGTCGCCATGACCGCCGTCTTTAACGCCATTCTGGTCGGCGCCCTCTACCTGCCCATCCAGAAGGCCCTTAGGCTCAACTAACCCGCTCGGCTTTACGAGCCACCCCATCTTGGCGTTCATTCGACGCTCGCGTACCCAAGTACGCTTCGCTCCTCTTTCGCGCCAACCTGGGGCCCCTCGTAAAGCCGTCTCCGTGCTTCACCACCAAAGACTGTCCCAAACAACTAGCTTTTGGGAACGTTCTTAAACGACTAGTCATGTAAGAACGTCCCCAATGACTATGAAAGGTATCCATGGAAACGATCATCAACGTCGACGATGTCTCGTTCTCCTATGGCACGCAGACCGAGCAGGCGCTCAGCCACATCTCGCTCAGCGTGAACAAGGGAGATTTCATCGGCATCATCGGGCCCTCGGGCGCCGGCAAGTCCACGCTTGCCGCCTGTCTGTCGGGCGCCGTGCCCCACCACTACACCGGCACGTTCTTTGGGTCCGTCATGGTCGACGGCCACGACACCTGCGAAGTCTCGCTCACCGACGTGTCGCAAATCGTCGGCAGTGTGCTGCAGGATATCGACACGCAGATGGTCGCTTCGGTCGTCGAGGACGAGATGCTCTTTGGCCTCGAGAACTTTGGCGTTCCCCACGACCAGATCGAGCAGCGCGTGAGCGAAACGCTCGAGACCGTCGTCATCAGCGACCTGCGCGACCGCGAGATCGCCACCCTCTCGGGCGGACAGAAGCAAAAGGTGGCCATCGCCGCCATCCTCGCCATGCGTCCGCGCGTCTTGGTTCTCGACGAGCCCACCGCGGCACTCGACCCCGCCAGCTCCACGCTGGTCTTCGAGACGCTGCGTGAGGCAAACCGCATACTTGGAATCACCATCGTCGTCGTTGAGCAAAAGGTCGCCCTGCTCTCGGAGTACTGCAACCGCGTGCTCGTGCTCAACCATGGCGAAATCGCACTGCAGGGCGAGCCGCACGAGGTCTTCGCACACACCGATGAGCTTCGCACCATTGGCGTCGACTGTCCCCGTGTCACACGCATCTTCAATAGCCTCGAGGCCGATGGCCTGGCAAGCGGCACCCCTTGCTTGGATGTCGACGAAGCCGAGTGTCTGATTTCGGGTATCGTCGACCCCGCACACGCTGCCATCGAAGCCCAGGCGCCCGCCGGTTCCCCGCATGCACCGTCGTTGCGTCCTCATGCCAAGGATGCCGAACCCGTACTCACCTTCGACCATGTTGAGTTTGCCTATCCCAACGGCGGCGCCGCCGTACACGACCTTAACCTGACCCTCTACCCCGGTGAGCTCGTGGGCATCGTCGGCCAGAACGGTGCCGGCAAGACCACGCTCACCAAGCTGCTCACGGGCCTGCTCAAGCCCGCCTCGGGCAGCGTGCGCGTCACGGGACTGGATACTGCAACCGTTCCCACGAGCCGCATTGCCCGCGAGGTCGCGACCCTCTTCCAAAACCCCGACCGCCAGATCTGCAAGGATACCGTGCTCGACGAGGTCGCCTTTGGCTTGGAGCTTGCCGGCATCGACCGTGCCGAGGCTCTGCGTCGCGCCCAGCTGGTCATCGACCGCTTTGGTCTGCCCGCCGACGAGGCACCGTTCTCGCTTTCGCGTGGCCAGCGCCAGATGGTGGCACTTGCCTCCGTCGTAGTGGTTGAGCCCAAGATCGTCGTGCTCGACGAGCCCACGAGCGGCCTTGACTACCGCGAGTGCATGACCGTCATGGAAACCGTGCGCACCATGGCCGAGCGCGGATGCGCCGTCATCATGGTCTGCCACGACATGGAAGTCGTCTCCGACTTTGCCGAGCGCATCGTAGTAATGGCCGACGGCCGCATCCTCGACCGCGGCCGCACGCACGAGCTGTTCTCGAACATCGATCTCATGCGGCGTGCCTACGTGGAGCCTCCCCAGGTTATTGAACTCTCGCGCCGTCTGGCATCTTCCGTCTCGCCCGCTTTTGCGCAGGTGAGCGAGGTCACCGATGTCGTTCGAATTACCAAGGAGATGGTCCACCGTGGTTAACGTCATCGACTACATGCCGGGCGATACGCTGCTGCATCGCCTGAACCCCGTCGTCAAACTGGGCCTCGCCGCCGCCATCATCGTCGGCATCTTCTTGTCCGACACCTACGTGGCGCTGCTGGGCTTTTTGGCACTCACCCTTGCACTGGGTACCTATGCCGGCGTCGTCGACCGTCTGCTCTCGCTGCTCAAGTTGCTGATTCCGCTCGCGCTTATCATGCTGGTGCTCCAGCTGGCCTTTATGCGCGATGGCAACGTGGTGTGGGGCTTTATCACCGACGCGGGCCTCATCACGGGATCGAAGGCCTGCCTGCGCCTGCTAGGTGTGGCGTTGCCACTCATCCTCATGCTCATGGTGACCAAGCTCAACGACCTTGCCAACGCCTGCGTCGAGGTGCTGCACGTACCGTATCGCTATGCCTTCACCTTTACCACGGCGCTGCGCTTTGTGCCGGTGTTTGGTCAGGAGATGAACGCCATCATGGAGGCGCAGACCGCACGCGGCGTCGAGTACGACACCAAGAACCCCATCAAGAAGCTTAAGCTCATGTTGCCACTGTGCGTGCCGCTGCTCATCTCGAGCGTGGGCAAGACCGATGCCACCGCGCTTGCCGCCGAGCAGCGCGGCTTCTACCTGCGCACACGCGCCAGCTCGTACAAGCGCTATCCCATCAAGGGTCTGGACATCGCCGTGCTCATCGTCAGCATCGCCCTCATCGCCATCGGCTTCCTGTTCTAGTTCACCACCGACAGCAACCGCCCAACGCAAAAGGCCTCGGCTCGCACCAAACGAGCCGAGGCCTTTACTGTTTCTCCAGATAAAACCCACCATAATTAACCTGTCCCTTTTTGGCAGGTCGGAAGCTAGAGGCGGTAGGGAGCGCCGCTGCGGATGATGGATTCGCGCACCAGGACGTCCATGGCGTCGAGGGTGATCTCGGGCATCTCACGGTATTTCTGCAGCACCGAGAGCTCCGTACAGGCCAGGATGACGCGGTCGCAGCCGCTACGGGCGAACTCCCACATCACGCGGTCGAACTTATCCATATCGGGCTCACGTCCGGCCTTCACATCATCGTAGATAAGCGACATCACATCGTTCTGACGTTTCTCGCTGGGATAGACAACCTCAACACCCGCAGCCTTACATTCGCGGCCGTAGACGCCCGCGCCCACGGTTCCGTCGGTGCCCATGATGCCAATCTTGTGCACCGGCTCGGCCGGCATACTCAGGTTGGGGTCGAACTCGCACTCCCCCATCACCGCACCGGCCAGAGCATAGCGCACCGACTCACGCGGCATGTGGATAATCGGCACTGTGGTAAACGACTGGATCTGGTCGTAGAAGTAGTGTGACGTGTTGCAGGGAATGGCAATGTGCGCACAGCCCAGCGACTCGAGTGCCTGGGCACACTCTTTCATGGTCGCCAGCAGCTTGGCATGCTCGCCGGTCTTAATGGCCAGCGTGCGGTCGGGCATGGTCGACTTGGAGAGCACCACCATGTCGATATGTTCCTGATCGCAGGCAGCAGCCGTATGACGCACCACCTGGTCGTAGTAATACGACGTGGCCTCGGCGCCCATGCCGCCGATAACTCCCAGCTTTTCCATCGCCGCCTCCTTGGTGACGCTTGCGCAATTGCGCGTATCGTACCCGCGCCCGCCCGATGCAAACCGGACGGGCGCCGCACTCATCTACTTGTAATACGTCTTGAACAGCTTAAAGTGGCGCAGCTTAGTGTGCCACATGCGCAGCCAGCGGTTAAAGACAAAGTCGCCCTTCATAAACGAAGGGTCGGCGCCCTTGCCTTCCTTGTCCAGGCGATGCACCTTAGCGCGCAGCTCGGGATCCTTGACGTATTTGTCGACGACGCCCATGGGGACGACCATCCACAGAGCCTCGTCCTGCGCCGTCACAAACTCCGGCGCAAACGGGCGGTTGAACACATACTCGTCCACCACATACTTGGCAACGTTAAAGCCGCTGTTGGTAACGTAGTAGTTGCTGCGGCCCTGGCGCGTGTTGAAATCGAAGAACTTAAACGAGCCATCGCGCTCGTCGTACTTAACGTCAAAGTTGGAATAGCCCACAAAGTGAAGGTCCTCGAGCAACTTGCGCACGCCGCCCATGAGCTCGTCATTAGGCTCGGTAATGATACAGGCATGGTTGCCGACACCGTGGGGCTGATGCTCCTCGAGCAGCACATGGCCCAGGCACATCATGCGGACCTTACCGTTGCGGTCGGAATAGCTGGTGAGCACGCGCATGTACTCGTCGTTGCCGGGCACGCGATCCTGCAAGATCAGGTCGTCGGTGTAGCCGCTGGCATACGAGTCGCGAATGACCTGTTCCAGCTCGGCGCGGTCGGCAATCTCATAGGCCTTCTTCTGGCCCTCGAACTCATGCTGCCACCACATGATGCCGTCGGAAGGCTTCAGAATCATCGGGTAAGGAAAATCGATCTGGTCGAGCACTTCGGCAGGCGCCTCACCCTGGGCATTGAGCATCGCCTTGGTAAAGGTAAACGTGTGCGGATAGGGCACGCCATGCTTCTCGCACAGCTCGTAGAAGATCTCCTTCTTCTGACACTGTTCAAGCATGCTATAGGGAGCGTAAGGCGCGACGATGTTATCCGCCAACTCATGGGCATCCTTGGCCTGAGCCACGAGGGCAACATAGTTATCGCCACAGCCCACAAGGACAATCGTCTTGTCGGCATGCGCTTGGGCAATGCCGTTGACGGTTTTGAGCATCACGGGCATGGTATCGATATCCACGTTGGGCGTGTAGTCGATAATCTGGCTGCGGTACGCAGGGCCCGTCTGGTACTTGCCAAAGACCAGACTTTTGACCTGGTACTCCTCGTAGAAGGCGCGCGCCACCGAGTAGGCGTTGATGTCGCCACCGAGCAGCACGGGGATGAACTCGCGCTCTGTAAACTGCAATGCCATGGAAACTTCCTATCATGAACTGCCCACACAACGGGCGGTCTTTGCGCAACTGATTTATTCTAGCGTGCCAAGCCGCCGGCGCCCAAAGCTCCACCGTATCTATGGCAATCGACGTAATCGTCCAGCACGAAGGCCAGCACGAAGACGGCGCTCACCGTTGTATGACAATGGGCAATGAACCTACCATTGTTGTAGGATTCAGTGTATTGACATCCTCGAGCGAAAGGCACGCACGTGCCCCAAGACCATCCGACCGATAATCCCATCCTCAATGCCGCGAAGCACGAGCTGGCGGAACGCGCACAAACGGCAGCTCCCCTACGCACCGCAAACGATGCTTACAACGGGCCCGCCCGCATCGTCTCAATCAACACGTCGAAGCACAAAGGCACACGTAAGTCGCCCGTCGCCGACGGGCACGACACCGTCATCGAGCAGTTTGGCCTCGCCTCTGATGCGCACGCCGGGCATTGGCACCGCCAGGTTTCCTTTTTAGCTGCAGAGTCTATCCAGACGGCGCAGGCGCGCGGGCTCGATGTGCACGAGGGCGACTTTGGCGAGAACTTCACAACCCAGGGCATCAACCTGCTCTCGCTCCCCCTGGGAACGCAGCTCAAGCTTGGAAGCGACGTGCTTGTCGAAATCAGCCAAATCGGCAAGGTCTGCCACACCCGTTGCGCCATCTACTATCTCGCCGGCGACTGTATCTTTCCCCACGAGGGCATTTTTGGCGTGGTCCTAAAGGGCGGAGAGGTCCATACCGGCGACGATATCCAGGTAGTCAAACTCGACGACGGCTCCTGTTCGTTCACCCCCGCCGAGGCGCTCGAAGAGATTGAGCAGGCTCGTCAGGAGGGCACGCTGTAGTTGTAAAACCCCACGTTGAGATGGCTTTTACAGACCAAAACTCCTCTTAAACAGGGCTCTGTAACGTTAAAGTTGAACTCTATGGTTTCTCAACAATTCATCATAACTGCAGGTCAAAGCCAAAGCCTCAAGTTCAACTTGACCCTTTGGGACCTTTAAGGTTCAAGTTGAGGTCGAAAGCAGTAGTAGAATATCGTTCGAACCATAACCTACGATTGATTGCAGAGGGACTGGATGCAGCATTCGAATCATCGCACCGCAGCGCTCATTGCGTCGAAGCCGGCTCGTATCATCACGAGCGCCGCGCTCGCCGTTGCGCTGACGGCCACGCCGATGCTCTCCCCCGTTGCGGCGTATGCCGCCTCGCAGGCAACGCAGGACCAGCTTTCCGCAGCCCAGCAGAAGATCGAAGCCGCCACGAGCGCCTACAACGACGCCCGCACCAAACTCGATGACCTGCAAAAGCAGATTGACTCCAATGAGGCAAGCATCGAGGAAATCGAGGCTAAGCTTCCCGAGCAGCAGGCCAAGGCAAGCTCCGCCATGCGCGATCTGTACAAGTATCAGAAGGGCACCAATCCCATCGTGAGCTTCCTGGTCAACGCGCAGAGCCTGGGTGAGTTCATCACGACCTGCAAATACACCAACCAGATCACGAGCTCGAGCGTCGACGAGATCGAGCAGCTCAATAACATGCAAACCGAACTCGAGCAGAACAAAGCCGAGCTCCAGCAAGCCAAGTCTCAGCTTGAGGCAGAGCAGAAAAACGCCGAGGATGCGCTGGCGCAGGCCCAGCAGCTCCGCAGCGAGGCACAGGCAAAAGCAGAGCAGGAAAATGCCGCCGAGCTTGCCAAGCTTGAGGCCGATAAGGCCGCTGCCGCCGAGAAGCTCTCGGGCGAGGGCGTAAGCGGCAGCAATTCCAGCAGCCAGGCCACCAACACCAACACCACCATCGACACCACGGTGAACAACGCCAATACCGGTAGCTCCGATTACGATTCGTTCATTAATGAGTGGACAGGCCGCATCGACAATTATCTCGCCGGCTCCCCCATGGCAGGCCAGGGCTATAACTTTGCCGTCGCCGCTTGGAATACCGGTGTCGACCCCCGTTGGTCCCCCGCCATCGCCTGCATCGAGAGCACCAAGGGTGCTTATTGCGCCAATTCTTACAACGCCTGGGGCTGGAGTGCCCGCGGCGGCGGTTGGCGCAGCTTTGGCAGCTGGAGCGAGGGCATCTCCGCTCACGTTGCCTATCTGGGCGCCAACTACGGCTCCACCCTTACCCCAGCCGCGGCCAAAAAGTACTGCCCGCCCACGTGGCAGGACTGGTACAACAAAGTCGCCGCTCAGATGAACCGCATCTAAGTGCAACTGCAAAGGGCCCCAATGGGGCCCTTTTTCTTTTAGGTAGCGGAGGTATCGACGACGCCGGTCGCATTGGCAACCGCGACTATGACGATCATGCATAGGAGCAGCACACCCAATGCCTTGAGCAAGAGCTTCGCGAGCTTCTTGCCGCGATAGCTGTCGAGCAATGCGAATCGCCGACGAAGACGGCGCTTATCGAACAGCGCAAAATGCATAAGCACCATAAGGCCATCGACAAAGAAAAAATACTCGATTATGAGAAGCCACGTCGGGTAGCTTTGGTTTGCTCCCGTGGGGTGAAAGACGGCAAAGTGACTTCCGGCAAAGAACACAAGCAGCGAGAAGAAGACGAGCGTATTCCAAATGCGCCCCAGAGACTCCGGAACGCGAGAGAGCAGACCGCATGCAGTGGAGGCGGCAGGCCTAGGAAGCCCTGTGGGGTTCTGGAGTCCTTGGGGCGTCAACACCGTCTCCGAGGCCGGAGTACGGACAAGCACAGGCGCAGGAGGCCGCACGGGGCGACTTAGATCGTATGCCGCGCGCGTCGCCCGTCCCAACGCTTCCGCGCTCGCAAAACGCTTGGCCGGGTCGAGCGCCATCGACATGCAGACGGCATCGGCAAGTGGAGTGGGAATGCCGCATGCCTCACATTGCTCGCGCATGTCGAGCCCTGGTTTAGGGTCGACTCCCGTCAAGCAAAAGAACAACAGGGCCCCAAGTGCGTAGACATCGCTGCGCACACTCGTCTGCCCAAACCCATACTGCTCGGGCGGCGCATAGGGTCGCGTGCCAAACTTGACGGTGTCAGCATCGGCGCCATCGCGCCATACGCGCGCGATCCCCAGGTCGATAATCACCAGCGATGAAAATGCCAGGCCGTCATCAGGCGTATAGTTGGCACCTGTCACGATGATATTCGACGGCTTGAGGTCGCGATGGATCACCGGCGCCGACGTCTCCCCCACCATTGCAAAACCGGCATGGAGCTCGCCCACGGCATCGCATAGGGCAGGATACAATTCACGCGCATAATCGGGGGTGGCTCCCAGACGGTCCACCAGCGCCCCGAGTGTCTCCCCTTCGATGTATTCCATAACCACGTTGAGCTCGTCGCCCACACGACGACAATCGACGATTCTGGGCAGGTGCTCAAAACGCCTGCCTGCCCGCTGAGCGGCAAACAGACGCTCGTATGCCCCGCCGATTTGAGCCGAGGCATCGATGCGTTTACGAACAAAGGGACCGAGCGAACCATCGCCGGTTCCTTCAAAGTACACGAGCTCGGTTGTTTCGACGGACGAGCGCTTAAGTACACGCTCCACGCGATAGCTGTCGTCGCGATCGAGCGACGCCAGGTGCTCGGCAAGCGCTGCGGTCAGCTCGTCATCGGAATATGTTGGGCTCTGAGTATCCATAGCCTCCATCATAGCGCAGGGCGCAGACACCCCATGGCATCTGCGCCCCGTTCGCTTGCATCGTTGTTCGGCAGCTCCGCCGGCTCAGATATCAGCCGCTAACTCACCGTCTCCTCGCCAAAGCGATACAGCTCCTCGTTGACCTTTTGGAGGCTGCACCCGCGATCGATGCAAAAAATGATAATCGCATCGCGGCGGTCCTTGCAGTTAAGGACGCTTACCCCGGCAGCCGTCAGCGCACGGTTGGTTTCTTTGAGCGCCAGCGCCATCGCAAAGGCAATCTGCAGCACCTTATTGCGGCTCGGATGCCGCGCACCGGTAAAGATCTGATAGCCAAAGGTCTCATTGAGATCGGCCATACGAACCACGCGCGAGCGCTCCAAGCCCTTTTCCTGCAGTAGCTGCTTCAGGTAGTCCGAAAGCGACGGGGCGTCAAAGTCGTGTTCTTTGATATAGCCATCGATGTTTGGCGCGTCGAGAAGCTCATTGAGTAACTCGTCAGTCAGCTTTTTATCGGGCATACGACTTCACCTCCCCCAGTGCATACAACATGCTAAAAACCGCTTACGTCCGAACGCTCCCAACTGGCGACCTGATCGGGAGACACCGTGCCCAGCGCCTCGAACTTCCAGGAGCCGCCCGCCTTCAGATGATTGGTGTTTGCAAGAGCCGTTCCAACCTGGTTGCCATCAGCATCATACAGAACATACTCAATCTGAATGTAGCTCTTTTCCTTGTCCGTGTTATTGGTCAGCGTCCCCGTGATCTTATAGGCAAACTGATTGGAAGTGTCTTCAGCCTCGTCAGCAATGGTATACGGTTCTTGCGGTTCTTTTTGCTCCTCAGCCTGCTGTGTCGTCCCGGCAGGTTTTGCCGAATCGCTCGCAGGCGAATCGGTTGAGTTGCCGCCCATAGAGCCCACGGCACCGACAATAACCAGCACCACGATGACGCCTAGGACAATCTTACCGATCGGCTTCTTTCCCTCTTTTGCCATTATTCATCCTTCCTACGATCCGGCTACCGTGCCGGCACACAGCACATCGTAGGAAGGATTAAACTTGAATTCATTAGCTGAGAGCTAAGGTTGCGGTAAACGGCCAATGCAGTTATCCAAACGCCGAGCAAACGCACTTTGCGCGACCGTCTGCCGGCAGCGCATCAACCCACCGTGACGGATTCCCCGGTAAAGGCACTGACCATCAACAGGACAAAGAACACCAGGTAGCTGACACTCAGCGGGTACGCAATGACCAGGAATACAACCCAGCCGACATTGGTTTTACCGCCGGCACGGCGTCGCTCGCGATTGCGGCAGAGCCAAATCGTCACGCCGATGGCAGTGATAAACAGTACGAGTGCCGCCGCAGCCAGCCCAGCAAACACAAACATCACGCCAATGCTCACAGCGATGACCGGAAGCAGCAGCAAACCGCATCCGCATCCACCCGGACTATATACGGCAGACTGTCGGCGTCGTTCCATCGTCACTCCAAGCCAAGCAATCGTTTGTAGACATCGAGGCCTTTGAGTAGGATTTCCTCGTCAAAGAGCATGGTATCAGTGTGAAGGGCGCTCGTGGCATAGGCGGGGCAGCCATCCGAATCGATCGGATTATCTTGTCCCTCCGGCACGCCCGTACCCAGGAGGAAGAACACGCCTGGCAGATGGCGCTGATAGAAAGCGAAGTCCTCGGCAATCAGCAAAGGCTCATCCACGAGTTGCAGCTCGGACAAGACAGGCGCAATGTGGGCGAACAGCTCGGGGTCGTTATCGACCGGCGGATAGCCCTCGGCAAAGTTGAGATCATACGTGCAGCCCGTTGCGGCACAGGCATCGTCCAGCACGCGGCGCACGCCTTCGCGCGCCCGGTCGAACATGTCGTCCGTAAACACACGCAGGCTTCCGGCCACATGGGCCTCCCCCGCCACCGCGTTGCAAACCGTACCGGCCTGCAGCAGACCAAACTTACCGATACAGGGCTCGTCGGTGCCCAGCTCGTCCATCAGTTCGCGCTCGGCAACCAAGAACTTGGCAGCCGCCAGCGCCGCATCGTGCGACTCCTCGACCGGAACGCCATAGGTCTTAGCGATATGGATGCTCGTCCCGTGAATATGAATGTGTGTCTCACTCGAACGCGCCAGCAGCGGACCGGAACAACTCGCCAACGTGCCGGCAGGCAGATCGGGCCACACATGGAAGCCAAAAATGCGGTCAGCCCCATAGCGCTCGAACACACCGCTCTCGCATACCGTCTTGGCACCACCGGTCGTTTCCTCGGCCGGCTGGAACACAAAGAGAACGTTGCGCCTAATGGCGCCCGGCTGCTCGCGAATCGTACGGTCGACATACGTCGCGGCGGCAAGTGCCATGGCCATGTGTCCGTCATGTCCGCAAGCGTGCATCTTGCCGGGATGGATCGAGGCAAAGGCCGCTCCCGTCGCCTCCGCGATGGGCAGCGCATCCATATCGGCGCGAATCGCCGTGGCACGCGCGGCACCAACGCCAGCGTCGAAGAAAGCGCAGACGCAGCTGGGACACGGATGGGTCACCTCGCAAGCGAGCGGCGCCAACACGCCCTCGATATAGGCGATAGTCTGCGGAAGATCGAAATCGAGCTCCGGAATGCGATGGAGATCGCGGCGATAGCGACGGAGTTCTTGGAGCTCGGTCATAGAGAATCCCTTCGTGAGGCACATCTGTTGCAACTTATTGTGATACAGGATTGTGGCACACATGTTTCCAGCATATTGCTGCATTTTTTAAACGTTATATACGAATACTCTTGTTTGGTAAAGTGCAACGTGATAGGGTCTTTACCACTTGATAGAGGCGCGGGCACGAAGAGCCGCGGGCGAGCCGGCAGGCTTTGACCCCGTGGGGAGGCGAAACCCGCCGAACTGGGTTTTTCGGGCACGAACAACCTGGTGGGCCTGTGGGAAACACCCACAGGACTGTCTGCAGCAATGCGGGAGCGCTATCCGGACATTGGGTCCACGCTATGCGGATTCGATGCGCAGATGGCGCCGTCTGGATAGCGAGGTTTACGGGACATGGCATTGACCCCCAACGAGGCATATGCGGCCAAGCAGCCGTTTGTGGACAAGGAGACACTCGAGCATATCGTCGAGCAGTTCCCCACGCCGTTTCATCTATACGACGAGGCGGGCATCCGCCGCAACATGCAAGAAGTGCGCGACGCCTTTGCATGGAACCCGGGCTTTAAGGAATACTTTGCCGTCAAGGCCAACCCCAACCCGGCGCTCATCTCCATTCTCAACGAATACGGCTGCGGCTGCGATTGCTCGAGCTATACCGAGCTTATGATCGCCCGCTCACTGGGTATCACGGGACACGACATCATGTTCTCTTCCAACGACACGCCGGCTGCCGACTTTGAGCTCGCCGACAAGCTGGGTGCCATCGTCAACTTTGACGACATCAGCCACATCGAGTTCTTTGAGCGCGTTGCGGGGCCCATCCCCAAGACGGTCAGCTGCCGCTTTAATCCAGGCGGTCTGTTCCAGCTCTCCAACGGCATCATGGACAACCCGGGCGACTCCAAATATGGCATGACCACCGAGCAGCTCTTCGAGGCCTTCCGCATGCTCAAGGCCAAGGGCGCCGAGGACTTTGGCATCCACGCATTCCTTGCCAGCAACACTGTCACCAACGACTACTACCCCAAGCTCGCGCGCATCCTCTTTGAGCTTGCCGTACGCCTGGAGCGCGAGACCGGCGCACACGTCGCCTTCATCAATCTGTCCGGCGGCGTCGGCATCCCCTACCTGCCCGAGCAGCAGGCCAACGACATTCGCGCCATCGGCGAGGGAGTACACGCGGCATACGACGAGATCCTGGTTCCCGCCGGCATGGGCGATGTGGCCATCTGCACCGAGATGGGCCGCTTTATGATGGGCCCCTACGGCTGCCTGGTCACCAAGGCTATCCACGAGAAGCAGATCTACAAGGACTATATCGGCGTGGACGCCAGTGCCGTCGACCTCATTCGTCCCGCCATGTATGGCGCTTACCACCACATCACGGTGATGGGTCAGCCGGGCGGCCCCGACAAGACCACGGCACCCGTCACGAACACCTATGACATCACGGGCAATCTATGCGAGAACAATGACAAGTTCGCCATCGACCGTGAGCTTCCGCATATCGATATGAGCGACCTGCTCGTGATTCACGACACCGGCGCGCATGGCTACTCCATGGGCTACAACTACAACGGCCGCCTGCGCTCGGCCGAGGTCCTGCTGCGCCCCGATGGCTCGGCCGACCTCATCCGCCGTGCCGAGCGCCCGGACGATTACTTTGCCACGCTCGACGTGTTGCCGAGCGGCCGAGAGCTGCTGGCCAAGTCGCGCGCCGAAAGCGCCCGCCGTCGCGCTCAAGACGAGCGCCTGGCCGTCGCCGCCCAATGGAACAAACGCATCCAGATCGCGGACGCGAAGGAGAAGAACATGGACATCCGCAATCTCGAGGGCTCAATCGTCGCCCTGGTTACGCCGTTTAAAAAGGACGGCAGTGTCGACTTTGACGCGCTCGAGCACCTTATCGATTTCCACCTGCAAAACGGCACCGACGCCATCCTCACCCTGGGTACCACCGGCGAGAGCGCCACGATGACCGACGACGAGGACAACTCCGTCGTCGCCGCCGTGGTCAAGCATGTTGCAGGACGCGTCCCCGTCATTGCCGGCTCGGGCTCCAACTCCACGCAGACCATGCTCACCAAGTCGCTCACCTATCAGGGCCTGGGCGCCGATGGTCTGCTGCTCATTACCCCCTACTACAACAAGTCTAACGAAGAGGGCATCTACCAGCACTTTAAGACCGTGGCCGACGCCGTGGACATCCCTTGCATTCTGTACAACATCCCCGGCCGCTGTGGCTGTGGCATCAGCGAGCGCAACGTAGAGCGTTTGGCCGCGCACCCCAACATCATGGGCATCAAGGAGGCCTCGGGCAACGTCGCCTACGCGGCCAAGATCGCCCACCTGCTATCCGATGACTTTCGCATGTACTCGGGCGAGGACGCGCTTACCGTGCCGCTCATGAGCCTGGGCGCCTCGGGCACCATCAGCGTGTGGGCCGACGTGCAGCCGCAGCTCGTGCATGACATGTGCCGCGCCTATTTGGACGGTGACGTGGCGCGTGCCCGCGATATCCAAATTGCCGGCCAGCCACTCATCAATGCCCTCTTTAGTGAGGTCAACCCCATCCCCGTCAAAGAGGCACTCGCTCAGATGGGTATGATCGAGGCAAACTACCGCATGCCGCTGTGCCCCATGGCAGACGACACGCGCTCTGCACTTACCGATGCCCTGAAGGGAGCTGGTCTGCTTGATTAAGACCATCATTATGGGAACGGGCCGCATGGGCTCGCTCATCCGCACTACCGCCGAAGGCATTGTCGACGCCGCCGGGCAGCCCGTTTTTGATATCGTCGCCCAGATCGGCTTCGATTTGAGCAAGCTCGAGAACGCACCGGCTGCCGATGTGATTATCGACTTCTCGAACGTCGCGACCTTCGATGCCGTCGTCGCCTATGTCGAGCGCACGGGCGCGGCGTTGGTCTCGGGCACCACAGGCTACACCCCCGAGCAGATGGACCGTCTGCGCGAGCTGGGCCAGAACACCCGCGTTATGCACTCGGGCAATTACTCCATCGGCATCGCAGCCCTGCGTCATCTAGTGGCCCAGGCCACGCACGAGTTGCCCGGCTTTGACTGCGAAATCGTCGAGACGCACCATAACCAAAAGGTCGACGCCCCCAGCGGTACCGCCAAGCTGCTGCTCGACGCCGTAGTCGAGGCCGAGCCCGAGACAGGCTACCACCCCGTCTACGGACGCGAGGGCATGTGCGGCGCGCGCGATCCCAAGGAGATCGGCATGCACTCGCTGCGCGGTGGCACTGTCGCCGGCGTCCACGAAGTGAGTTTCTTTGGCCAGGACGAGGAGGTCACGCTCACCCACCGCGCCACGAGCCGTCAGATCTTCGTCAACGGCGCCCTGGCCGCCGCCCAGAAGCTCGTCACCCGCGAACCCGGCTTCTATACGTTCGACCAGGTCATGTTTGCCTAACCAGGTATCAACCGAATCCACCCAAAGGAGAGATAGCAAATGAGCAACGCAGCCGAGATGGATGCCCAGGAGATTATCAACTACATCGCCACCGCGCCCAAAAAGACACCTGTCAAGCTGTACGTGCGCGAGAAGCCCGGCATGAAGGTTGCCTGGGGCGACGCACATGTCTACGGCGGCCGTCGCGGCAAGACCGTCTTTGGCGACTGGGATGAGCTCAAGGCCATCCTCGATGCCAATGCCGACTCCATCGACTACTACGATGTCGAGAATGACTGCCGCAACTCTGCCGTGCCCATGCTCGACCTCAAGGGCATCAACGCCCGCATCGAGCCGGGCGCGATCATCCGTGACCGCGTCGAGATCGGCGATCGCGCCGTCATCATGATGGGCGCCATCATCAACATCGGCTCCGACATTGGCGAAGGCTCCATGATTGATATGGGCGCCGTGCTGGGCGGCCGCGCCACCGTGGGCAAGAACTGCCACATCGGCGCTGGAACCGTGTTGGCAGGCGTCGTTGAGCCCGCAAGCGCCACGCCCGTCATCATCGAAGACGACGTCATGATCGGCGCCAACGCCGTGGTCCTGGAGGGCGTACGCGTGGGCAAGGGCGCTGTTGTTGCCGCCGGCGCCGTGTGCGTCGAGGATGTCCCCGCCGGTGCCGTCGTGGCCGGTGTCCCCGCCCGCGTCATCAAGATGCGCGACGAGAAGACCGACAGCAAGACCGGACTGGAAGAGGGCTTACGTCAACTGTAGGGTTACGCGGTTTTCACCAAACCGCGTAACTAGTCGACGCTGCAAACGCCCCAGAGCGGCAATCTGACGTTCAATCGTCGGGCATGACCAAAAGGTCAATGCCCCCCTCTTTCACGTCACCTTGCTCGCTCTGGGGCGTTTTCGCTCATATGACCCAATCCGCTGTCAAGAGCCACAATGGCCCCGCCGACCGCTTGCAATCGGTCGGCGGGGCCTGCCGT
>NZ_JBDMSL010000015.1:0-61268 GCF_039758965.1 Collinsella aerofaciens
TTGTCGCAGCCCCGACCCGCGGTCACGAGCGGGGGCTCCTATCTTTTTAGTGCCCTCGGATTGGGTCATAGTGTCTGGCGTATGCCCAACCTGCGGCGCAATGTCAGCAACCAAGCCGAAAACAAAAAAGACCGAAGTCCCGAAGGGCTTCGGCCTTTGTTTTTCTGCAACGTCCAAGCGCAGTTTATCGATTCTCAATACTTCCGATGTTCTTGAGCTCGATAGAGATGAGGCCGTTGGGTTCGTTGACGAACTCGATGTACTCGGAGTTCGAACCCATCTCGGCCGGGAAGCTGATTTCGATACCCGTGTCGGTACGGATCTTATGATTGCGCACCGCCGCGCGTTCGACCTGCTTGCGCTCGACGGGCACACGCTCGGGCACCTTCTCTTCGGTCAGCGCCGCACGCACGCTCTCCTTGATGACCGGCTCGTCCTCAAAGACCTCATCGACGATATCCCAAGGCGGCAGCTCCTCGTCATCCTCGACCTTCTCGGCAACGGCAGCCTTAACCTTAGCGAGCGCTACAGCCGTGTTGGCACCGTGCTCCTCGGCGACTTCCTCGACCACACGTGTCACGGTGTCGATGACCTCCTTGCCCGATACGCCCGTGTCACACTGCAACAAACCATCGGGGATAAGCATGCAGTCCTCGCCGGCGATCTTGCGCTTCTTGTCCACATAGCCGATCTCCATGGTGCTCGCGCGCACGATGGCATAGCTCAGCACCTTTTGCGAGGGGTTCGGCAGAATGGCGTAGTGGCGCGCGATGTCGTTGCGCACCTCCCCCTCCTCGCGGCCCACTTCGTGCATAAAAGCCTGCTTGGAGCCCAGCAGCATCACGGCAAACCAGCGGGCATCCTCATCGTCGTCAAAGTCCGCCACAAGCACGTCGGTGGACTCGGCTTTCTCGGCTTTGGTGAGCTCGGAGGAGATAAACTCCGCAATCTGCTGCGACAGGTCCACGAACTCGCGCTCGCCAAAGAAATAGCCCTTGAGCTCGCCGCCAAACGCAGAGTTCTCGGCAAACGTGGCACGTTTATTGTCGGCCGAGGTGCGTGCGCGGCGCAGATGCGTGGTTACGAAATTGCGCACGGTACGACTCTCGATATCGAGCTCGCGCTGGCTCATGACGTTGACGGCAGAGTCAAAGTCCAGGATATGCAGAATCGCGTGATTGATTTTCATATACGGCATTCCGTTCTAGATCGATTTCGGCACGAACCAGTATAGCGGTCGAGCCCGCCCCAGGCGCATCGAAGATTGGTGCATCGGGGACAGGTTGCTTTGCACCAATGGTTAGCGCAGGAGCTCGGACTGCCAAGCCTCGAGCTGTTCTGCCAAGCTCTTGCCGGCAGCGGGCACGTCGATCTGGGGTCGTTTGGGCAACAGCGCGCATTTAAGGATCGCCACGATAGTCTGCGAGACAAAGCGTCGCGTATCCTTGTCAAAGCCTTGCGCAGCCTGGAGCATCACGGGCAGGCTCTCGCGCAGATTCCCAGCGATATCCGCAAACCGCTCAGCACCCGTAGCCTCAAACACGGAGAACAACGCATCTACAAAACGCTCGCGCTCGCTAGGTGACACTGCAAGCAGCATCTCGCGAATGGAGCCATCAACGTATCGAGCACCGGCGGACAGGCGCTCACAGTATACGAAGTCGCAACCATCAACCACCCAGCTAAAGGGATTGTGCTGCAGCAGGCTGAACTCGGTGCTCTCAACGATGGCATAGTCCTCTTGTGTCTCGAACATCATGCCGAAGATCGACGACCGAGGTAGCGTCTTGTCGATTCGACCGGAAAGATCGGCAAAGGCGTTGCCGCTCAGAAACTCCTCGACGAACCCTGGACCATCATGGGAATACGCCCGTTCGATTCGTTCACGGGCAACATCGGAGCACATCGCCGCACCGTACACCGCAAGGTTTCCACCCTTGGAATGACCTCCGCACAAAAGCGGCCCGTCGATCGCATCCGCCGCCTCGTCCACATAACGCGCCGCGGATTCCTGGGCCGGCACAGGACACCGGAACGCCATGTTAAAGTCCTCTTTCCAGCCCACAATCGTGCTGTCGGTCCCCCGGAAGGAAAGATAGCTAAACCCCGCCGGAAACCGGAACGCCATGGCTGCAAACTGCTCCGTCGCCACCACATCGCTCACGGCACGATAGCCGCAAACGTGCACGCCGCGGTATCTGGGATTTGCTGCCACGGCCTCCAACAAGGCCCTGCTCCCCTCTGGGTCCCACAAGTCGTCAATCATGTCCCGATAGCACTCGGCACGCAGCAGCTCGCGTACGCCTAGGCCCTGCCAGTTCGTCAGCTCCGCCATATCACCCGGCAAACGCAAATAGGACAACCACGCAAAGACCAGGCTGTCCACCGCGCAGAACGGCCGCTCCTCAAACGGATCAAACGCCGTCTGAGCATAGGTCAAAAAATTAGGCGAATCCGACATGGCCCTCCCATCAACTATGGTGTATTGGGGGTGCATTGGGGTCAGGTTACTTTGCACCAAAAGGCGCCCGGGCCGTGTGGACCCGGACGCCTTCATTGTAGCCTTTCGCTCTAGCGAGCTTGATTTAGCAGGAGAAATCGACGCTGTCGATGATGTCCTTGAGGGCCTTGGCGGAGACGGTGAGCTCATGCTGCTCGTCATCGTTCAGCGGCACGGGGACGCGGCAGACAACGCCGTCGCGGCCAACGACGGTCGGCATGGAGATGGCAAGATCGGACAGGCCATACTCGCCCACCATGAGCGAGGAGACAGGCAGAACGGTCTGCTCATCGCGCATAACGGCGGTGCAGATGCGCTTGACGGCCATGGCGACGCCATAGTAGGTGGCGTGCTTCTTCTCGATGATGGTGTAGGCGGAGTTCTTGACGTCCTCAGCGATGCGCTTCTCGGCAGCCTCATGCTCCAGGTGGCCGTGAAGCTCACAGAAGGTGTTCAGCGGAACGCCGGCAACCTGAGCGCTGGACCAAGCGACAAACTCGGAGTCACCGTGCTCGCCCATGACATAGGCCTGGACATCGCGCGGGTCAACCTCGACGTGGGCACCAAGCATCTGCTGCAGGCGGCCGGTGTCGAGCACGGTGCCGGAACCGATGACGTGGCCCTCGGGCAGGCCGGACATCTTGATGGCGGCGTAGGTCAGAACATCGACCGGGTTGGAGACGATTAGCAGAATGCCGTCGAAGCCGGACTTCTTAATCTCGGGAATAATGGACTTGAAGATGCTGACGTTCTTGTTGACCAGGTCCAGGCGGGTCTCACCGGGCTTCTGGGCAGCGCCAGCGGTGACGACGATCATGGCGGCGTCGGCGACATCGGAATAATCGCCGGCGTAGATCTTCATCGGCTCGGCAAACGTCATGCCGTGCGCGATATCCAGGGCCTCACCCTCGGCACGGTTCTTGTCCACGTCGATGAGGACCATCTCGGAGAACAGACCACTCTGCATCAGTGCGAACGCCGAAGACGAACCGACGAAACCGCAGCCGACAATAGCGACCTTCTTCTCGTTAACCATTAGAAACTCCCATCTCTCTCCACAAACAAGCCGCCCGGGAACGACCAGAGCGGCTTGTCGTAATCCCAATACATCCAATCGGGACTTTGATTATGCTCCTATTCGCAGCCAAAAATCGACCGTTTACCGAAATTGTTTGCAGTATTCGTAAAATAACTGCACGAAATCGGTTTCGAGCTATTGACGAGTCGAAATAGCTTTCTAATACAGGCCCGCCTCGCGAATGGCCTCGACAGCCAAAGCGATCTGATCGGGCGGCAGGACCAGTGCCATACGCACGTGTCCCTCGCCCGAAGGGCCAAAGCTCGCGCCCGGCGTCACCACAACGCCGGCCTTCTCCATAAGCTCCTCGCAAAACGCCATGGAATCGGTGCGACCACCGGGAAGCTTGGCCCACACAAACATAGAGCCATGCGCGTTGGGACGCTCCCAGCCCAGGCCCTCAAGACCGTCGCACAGGGCATCGCGGCGCTCCTGGTACTTCAGACGCTGCGCCTCGACCTCATCGCGCGGACCGTTCAGGCAGGCGATGGCAGCCTTCTGAATCGGGAAGAACATACCGAAGTCGATCTGGCCGCGCAGCTTGGCGAAGGCCGAGACCACATCCTCGCGACCGACCAAAAAGCCGATACGCGCACCGGTGACGTTAAACGACTTGGAGAGCGAGAAGAACTCAACGCCCACCTCGAGCGCGCCGGGATACTGCAAGAAGCTGCCGCCCGGCTCGCCGTCGAACACGATGTCGGAGTATGCGTTGTCGTGAACGATGAGCAGGTCGTGCTCGCGGGCGAAAGTGATGATCTCCTCGTAGATCTCGGGCGTGCCCACCGAGCCGACCGGGTTCGCGGGCAGCGACACGATCATATACTTGGCGCGATCGGCCACCTCGGGATCGATGCCCGCCACATAGGGCAGGTAATTGTGCTCGGCAACCAACGGATAGTACTCGAGCTTGGCATCGGCGATCTTGGCACCCGCCTCAAAGACCGGGTAACACGGATCGGGAACCAGAATGGTGTCACCCGGATCGAGCAGGGCCAGGCCCAAATGGCCCACGCCCTCCTGCGTGCCGTTGCACGACTGCACCATAGACGGCGTAATGCCCGAAACGCCAAAGCGGCGCTCATAGTAATCGCACACGGCTTGCTTGAGTTCGGGCAGGTCGCGCAGGGCATACTTCCACATCTCAGGATCTTGGGCTGCCTGCGTGAGCGCCTCGACCACATGGTCGTACGGCTTAAAATCGGGCGTGCCCACGCTCATGTTGTAAATGGTCTTGCCCTGAGCCTTCAGCGCGAGAAGCTTGTTGTTGAGCGAGGCGAAGACCTCCGCGCCAAAGCGGTCGAGACGCTGCGATGCCTGCATGGTGCCACCTTTCGATATGAAAAACGCGGCGCTCCGACAAGAGCGCCGCGCGATACGGGCCATCAGATTGCAAAAGTGTAACGCTTGCAACCCCCGTATTGGTTCAATTTAGCCAACCTTAGTCAACTGGATTGAGCGCGTCGATCTGCGCAAGCCACAGACGCGAGCTAGCGTCACTCGGCATACGCCAATCGCCGCGCGGGCTGAGCGTCACCGAGCCCACCTTGGGACCATCGGGCAGGCAGCTGCGCTTAAACTGCTGGGCAAAGAAGCGACGGTAGAACGTACGTAGCCACGTGTAGACGGTCTTGGCGTCGTAGACGCCCTCGAAGCTCTTGAGCGCCATGCGGTAGATCTTGCCCGGCTCAAAGCCAAAACGCAGCAGGTAGTAGAGGAAGTAGTCGTGCAACTCGTACGGGCCCACCAAATCCTCGGTCTTCTGCGCAATCTCGCCGTCGCCCGTGGGCGGCAGAAGCTCGGGGGACACCGGCGTATCGAGGATATCGAGCAAGACCTCGGCAATGCGCCCGCCAAAGACATCGGCGGCATAGCGTACCAGATGGCGCACAAGCGTCTTGGGCACGCTCGCGTTGACGGCGTACATGCTCATGTGGTCGCCGTTATAGGTAGCCCAGCCGAGCGCCAGCTCCGACAGGTCGCCCGTGCCAATGACAAAACCGCCAGCCTGGTTGGCCAGATCCATCAGAATCTGCGTACGCTCGCGCGCCTGGCTGTTCTCGTAGGTCACGTCCTGCACGGCCGGATCATGCTCAATGTCCTTGAAGTGCTGCTCCACAGCCGCATGGATCGAAACCTCGCGGAAGCTCACGCCTAGGTCGCGAGCGAGCGACTCGGCATTGGACTTGGTGCGGTGCGTCGTGCCAAAGCCGGGCATGGACACGGCCGTGATACCGGTGCGCGGCAGGCCCAAGGCGTCGAACGCACGCACGGTCACGAGGAGCGCCAGCGTGGAATCGAGGCCGCCCGAAAGGCCGATGACGGCCGCCTTGGTGCCCGTATGGGCAAGGCGGGTCTTGAGGCCGGCGGTCTGCAGGTCGAGGATAGTCTCGCAACGCTCAGCCAGATCACCGTGGTCGGCCGGCACAAAGGGAGCGCGGGGGAAGACTCGGTCGATGTCGAGCGCATCGCGCAGGACAGGTTCTTCGGCCAGTACGCCCTCAAACGAAAACTCAACGGTCGCGGATTCCGGCGCATCGTCGGTGCGCGTCCACGTCGTCGAGCGACGGCGCTCGGCAACCAGGCGGTCAAGGTCAACGTCGGCGATGGTCATATCGCAGGTAAGCAGTTTGGTCGCGGCGAGCTTGGAGCCGTTTTCGTAGACGAGGTTCTCACCCGCAAAGACCATGTCGGTCGTGGACTCGCCCTCGCTCGCGTCCGCGTAGGCATAGGCGCAGTACAGGCGCGCGCTCTGATTGGAGATAAGGCTGCGGCGGTAATCTGCCTTACCGATAATCTCGTCCGAGGCCGACGGGTTGAGAATCACCGTCGCACCGGCAAGCGCCATCTCGGTCGAAGGGGGCGCCGGCACCCACAGGTCCTCGCAGACTTCAACGCCCAGCACCATATCCTCGGCACCCTCATCACAGCAGCGGTAGACAAGCCCCGAACCCAGCGGAACCGGACCCTGACCGGCAAATTCAACCCACACGGGATCCGCAGGCGACGGAGCAAACCAGCGACGCTCATAGAACTCGCCATAGTTGGGCAGATACTTCTTGGCCGTGAGGCCCAAAAGCTCGCCCGCGCAGCACACGGCGGCACAGTTGTAGATATTCTCGGCAACCGCAACGGGAAGACCGATGGTAAAGACGATCGGCAGCTCACGGGTTTCATCGAGGATATGCACCAGAGCAGCCTCGCAGGCATGCAGCAGTGTGCGATTATGGAACAGATCGGCCGCGGTATAGCCAGTCAGATTAAGCTCGGGCAACACCAACGCGCGAACGCCACGCCCGGCAGCATCGCGAACAGCCGCCAGCGCAACCTCGGCATTGCCCTCGACATCGGCCACGCGAATCTGCGGCGACGCCGCCGCCACACGCAAAAAGCCATCAGACTGAGAAAGGTGAAGATTCATAAGAATGCTCCCGTGCGTAGACGCCATTCACAACAATTAGCAAGTCCTATTGTAGTTCAACCGCCGGGTGGAACCGCATCCCACCAACTTGGTGAGCAATTGATGAGTTGATGGTATCTGTTAAATGTCACGTACGATTCACATCTGGTGGGTACCCTGATGGCTGCACGAAACGAAGCAGATTTACACCGGGAGGACCCCGTATGACAACCAAGTACACCGACGCGCCGCGCACGCGCGTCATGACGCCGGCATCGCTCAACAACGGCGTACACGAGAACCATTCCATTGGACAGACCATGGCCATCGCGCCCAAAAAGGGCCTGTTCGACGACATTTCCATTCCCCAGATCATCGCCGGCGCCGCAGCTGCCGCCACGAGCGTGGCGCTTGCTTCAAAGATCGGCATTGCCGGCTCGGTGATTGGTGCCGCTGTGAGCTCAGTCATCACTGTTGTGTCCTCGCAGGTCTATCGCCACTTTATCTCCGCCAGCGCCGAAGCAATCAAGGGCACGCATGCCGCTGTCGACTACCCTGCCGGCGCCTACGAGCCCGTTGAGCCCGATGTCGAGGAGCACCTAGGTGGCGCCGCGACCACGCAGGAGATGCGCCAGGTTGCGGGACGCGCGACCACGGCGCGCGTCGCCCCCAACAGCCTGCGCGCCAAGGCGGCGGCAGAGCGCAGCCAGACACAAAAGAAGGTCATCGTCTTCTCGATCGCCATCGCCATCGTCGCGGTCATCGCCTGCGCCGGCGCCATCCTTATCACCACTGCCGGTGAGGGTCTGGGCGAGCGTCCCGAGCCAATCCTGTCGTCGCGCACGACCGAGAGCGATGCAAATGGCAACACTCAGCCGCAGGATCAGCAGGCACAGACGGACGACACGCAAGACAGTCCTACCTCTGCCAATTCGTCCTCGAACACCCAAAACCAATCGCAGGGCACCGATTCCTCTACGGCCAACAGTGGCACGCCGTCCGGCACGACCGACTCAAGCCAAACGACTGACGGTTCACAGCCGAACACGGGAGGCCAGACGAGCGACACCACGTCGGGAACGGGAACGGCAGACAGTAACAACACCAACAGCTCGAGCGGAACCGCTTCCGGCACGGCATCTGACAACTCGAGCCAAGGCACGGCATCGGGCAACTAAGCACGTTTGCCTCTCATAGATAACCGACCTGTACAACGGGCGCGAATCGAAAGCGGTTCGCGCCCGTTTGCCTTGGGCGCCGCCATGGCGAACGCCATGCGATGGTAAGATGCTTTACATGTGTAAAGAGGAGATTTGCCATGAGCAAGACAATAGTTAGGCCCACGCTTTCGCTGGGCAACCACATCTATCTGTATCGCCTGCTGCGCGATGCGATTGGATGTGGCAAGCAAACGTTTATGACGCAGGTCGAGGAGGCGCTCGCCGCTGGCGACATGACCGCTTATGACCTGGGCTTCGAGTCCACGCGCGAGCTGCTCGAGGAGCTCGACGACTGCATTAAGCTGACCGTCTTTAAAGGTGGCCGCCTGTATGCCACGGTCATCGCCAACGAGGCCTGGGATGCTGCGCTTGCCAAGGGCGAGGACAAGCCCAAGACCGCCAAGGGCGCCAAGCAGTCCTACAAAAAGAAAAAGCGCGGTGAGAAGGACCTCAAGGCCGTGCGCCCCAAGCACGTTAAGCGTCCCGAGCCCGAAGCCATGGTTGAAGCCGCGCCGGAACCCGAGCCCGAGACAGAGATCGAAGTTGCTATTGAGGTAACGGCAGAAGCCGAAACCGAAATCGCCGCCACGACCGATTCCGAAGTCATATCCGAGCAGGAAGCCACTGTGGAGCTCAACGAAGCGCCCAAGTCGACAACCGAAGAAGCCGCTGACCAACCCGAGCCGTCTGCGTTCCAAAACAGCGATGTCTTTGGCGACGAGGCCGAGAACGATCAGTCCGACAAGCCCGCAGATCAAGACGCTACCGAGTCGACACCGGAGCCCGAGACGCCGCAGCCCGCCATCTCGCTCACGGTCGTCTATGACCCCGAGAACGCCAACGCCGGCATCACCACCATGGCATCCACGCCCATCGAAGCAAAGTCGAGCGTCGAGAACGAGGACGCGACGCAGGTTGAGGTTGAAACCGCAGCTGCAGACGCGCCCGTCACCGTGGAGCCCGCAGATTCCACGATCAAGCCGGAAGCGACGCCGGAGCCCGCACCCGTCATCGAATCCGTGCCCACCTCTGCTTGCGGCCAAATTCCCGCACCGGCACCGGCTTCGGCACCCGCAGCGGCCCCAACCCCCGCACCCGCAGCACCGACCATCCCCGAGGACTTCCCCATCGATTTCGCAACCGAGGTCTTCTGCCCCGGCCCGCTTCTGCACCAGCTGTCGACCTATCTCCCCTACGGCGCCGATACCCTCGGCATTGTCGGCGAGTACTACTGGATCGCCCGCGAGCGCGGTACCATCGAGGCCGCGCGAAACCGCGCAAGCTTCCCCCTGCGCTACACGCAGGCCGGCGAGCGCCACGAAGTCACCGTGCGCATTCGCCGCAACACCACCGGTGGTCTCGGATCCACCTGGGCCATCGATAAAGTCGAAGAACCCGAGCAGTAACGACAAACGGCTCAAATCCAAATCAGGATTTGAGCCGTTTTTATTTGTTGATGTTGCGTAACCAACAGCGAGCGGGCCGCAAGTGCCCCAGGTTGCCGTGAAAGAGGAGCGACGCGTACTTCGGTACGCGAGCGACGGCTTGAACGGCAAGATGGGGTGCTTGCGACCCGCGCAGCGTCGAGCAGTTACGCGGTTTGGAAAACCGCGTAACGATCTAGTCGCGCGTCAGCTTGCGGTGAATACGATGCGGCTGTGCTGCGTCCTCGCCCAGGCGCTCGATGCGGTTGGCCTGATAGGCCTCGAAGTTGCCCTCGAACCAATACCAGTTGCCCGGGTTCTCGTCGGTGCCCTCCCACGCCAGAATGTGCGTGGCGACACGGTCCAGGAACATACGGTCGTGGCTAATGACCACCGAGCAGCCCGGGAACTCGAGCAGCGCCGCTTCGAGCGAGGACAGCGTCTCGACGTCGAGGTCGTTCGTGGGCTCGTCGAGGAGCAGCAGGTTGCCGCCCTGCTTGAGCGTAAGCGCCAGGTTCAGACGGTTGCGCTCGCCACCGGAGAGTACGCCGGCGCGCTTCTGCTGGTCCTGACCCTTAAAGCCAAAGCTCGCCACATAAGCGCGGCTGGGAACCTCGGTCTCGCCGACCATCATATGGTCCAGGCCATCCGAGACGACCTCCCACAGGTTCTTGTCGGGGTCGATGCCAGAACGGTTCTGATCGACATAGGAGATCTTGACGGTCTCGCCCACCTCGAGCTCGCCCGAAGTCAGCGGCTCCAGACCCACAATCGTCTTGAACAGCGTGGTCTTACCGACACCGTTGGGGCCGATGACGCCCACGATGCCGTTGCGCGGCAGGGTGAACGAAAGGTCATCGATGAGCACGCGGCCATCGAACTCCTTGTGCAGGTGATGGGCCTCGAGCACCTTGTTGCCCAGACGCGGGCCCACAGGGATGCGGATATCGGTCCAGTCGAGCTTCTGGCTTGCGCGGGCCTCGGCCTCCATCTCCTCGTAGCGAGCCAGACGGGCCTTGTTCTTTGCCTGGCGAGCCTTGGGCGAGCTGCGTACCCACTCGAGTTCGGCCTCCATGCGCTTGGCGAGCTTGGCATCGCGGTTACCCTGAGCCTCGATACGGGCGGCCTTGGTCTCCAGATACGTGGAGTAGTTGCCCTTGTAGGGATAGAGGTGACCGCGGTCGACCTCGCAGATCCACTCGGCAACGTTATCCAGGAAGTAGCGATCGTGTGTGACGGCAAGCACCGCGCCCTGGTAGTTGTGCAGGAAGTGCTCGAGCCAAAGGATCGACTCGGCGTCCAGGTGGTTCGTGGGCTCGTCGAGCAGCAGCAGGTCGGGAGCCTCGAGCAGCAGCTTGCACAGGGCCACGCGGCGGCGCTCGCCGCCAGAGAGCACGTTGACCGGCATGTCGGAATCGGGCAGCTGCAGGGCGTCCATGGCCTGGCCGAGCTTGGAATCGATATCCCAGCCGTCGGCGGCGTCAATCTCGTCCTGGAGCTTTCCCATCTCGGCCATGAGGACGTCCATGTCGCAATCCGGGTCGCACATCTCCTCGCCGATCTTATTGAAGCGATCGACCTTGGCGATCATGTCGCCAAATGCCATGCGCACGTTCTCGATGACGGTCTTGTCGTCGTCGAGCGGCGGCTCCTGCTGCAGGATGCCCACGGTGTAGCCGGGGGTGAGCCTGGCATCACCGTTGGAGACCTCCTCGATGCCGGCCATGATCTTGAGCAGGGTCGACTTGCCCATGCCGTTGGGACCCACAACGCCGATCTTGGCACCGGGGTAGAAGCTCAGGGTCACGTCGTCAAGGATTACCTTGTCGCCATGGGCCTTACGAGCCTGATACATCTGGTAGATGAACTCTGCCATTTGCCTGTTTTATCCTTTCTACCTGCTGTTTCTCTATTCTTGATTCGCTTTAGTGGAAACGAAATGAGAAAACCAGCTCTGAAACTTAACGAAAAAAGGGGCATGGTTGCCCATACCCCCTAATACTACCTGGGAAAAGTCCCCCGGAACATACTATGAACTGCGTACGCTAGTTTTCCGCAACCTTAACGAGCGGCTCGCTGCGATTTGCGCCACAGCAGATACGAGTAGACGTAGACGGCTCCGACCAAACCAAACGCCAGAACCGCAATCACCGCGGCGACGACTTCACTCGAAAGCACGCTGCCCGCCACGCCCATCGCAATCAGGCCAACACCCAGCACCATAAAGCAGGCACCGCCAAAGCGCTGCGTACGGCGCCAGTTCTCGGGATCGGCAAGCGCCCAGGGCGTCTTGATACCGAGTGTATAGTTCCGCTTCACACGCGGCAAGTAGTTGCCTACGCCGATGAACAGCAGACCGACAGCACCGGAAATCAGCACGTTGACCGAACCGACCGCCGGCACCACGCCCCAGACCGTAAGCTCTCCCAGCCAGCTTATGGCGCACATGAACAAGGTGAAGGCGATTACGAAGCCCTGGTAGAACTTGCCCGAGGTTCGATATGCCTCACCTTTGGGGTCGATGCGCGGCACCACGCAGAACATTGCGAGAAGCGCCAGAGGCAGCACGCCGAGCGCGGAGGCCATCCAGCTAGGACCCCAACCGTCGACGGCGCCGTTCGCGCCCCAGTGCGTGGGAATCTGCGCAGGCAAGCTCGGCATCACCATGAGGTGCGCTACGACATTGGCGACGCACAGAGCGACCAGCGCAATCCACACGCGCGACGATACCCCCGTGGGGTGAATGCCCTTGTTTTCGTTATTCATCCTTATCACCTTCCGTGTTTGTAAAACCCATAAACCAGCCAATCAAATCCTGCATGACGGTGGTGTTTAAGCTGTATACGATGTTTTGGCCATGGCGCTCGTCGGTCACCAACCCGGCGTTTTTGAGCGTCGCCAAGTGATGGCTCAGCGACGGCTTACTGATATCGAAATGCTCGGCAAGCTCCCCCGCCGTGCAATTGCCCTCGCGCAGCAACTCCAAAATGCGCCGTCGCGTTGGATCGGCAAGCGCCTTAAAACCCTCTCCCGGCATAAGACCTCCTCTCATCATCTCTCATGACGCGCACACTATACTCGATATTTAGATGTTTGTCTAACTATCTAATCTTGTACTCAAAAAAATAGCCGCCTCCGCGTAATGCGAAGACGGCCACTTCTCACGCTACAAACGTGTTTTTGAGTTGGCCAACCCGCTGCAACGGGTGCCATCTGCTTCAATCTTATGCGAACCCCGATCCCATTTCAACAAGCCCAAGGGCTCAAATGGAATCGCGATAACACCTATAATGGCGATAGCTAAAACACGATTCGCTTCCCCATCGGAGGATGTCTATGACCGAAACCGCTGCCGCTCTCGTCGAGACACGCGACACCAAGCTCGAGATCATCATGGGCCGCGAGGCACTCGATAAGCTCGCCGATGCTACGGTGTTGGTGCTCGGCTGCGGAGGCGTGGGCTCCAACTGCTGCGAGGCACTCGCCCGCGGCGGCATTGGTCATTTCGTCATTCTGGACAAGGACATCGTCGCGCCCAGCAATATCAATCGCCAGGCTATCGCCTTTCACAGCACTATCGACAAGCGCAAGGTCGATGTTATGGAAGCCATGATCCACGACATCAATCCCACCGCCACCGTTATCAAACGCACCGAATACCTGCTGAGCGACAACATCGACGAGTTCTTCGCGAGCGTTTTGGAGCAGACGGACGGCAAGCTCGACTACGTCGTCGACGCCATCGACACCATCTCGGCCAAGCTCACCATTGCCAAATATGCTCAGGACCACGACATTCGTTTGGTTAGCTCCATGGGCGGGGCCAACAAGCTCCATCCCGAGTGCCTCCGCTTTGCCGACATTTTCGATACGGTACGTGACCCCATGAGCCGCATCATGCGCAAAGAATGTAAGAAGCGCGGAATCAAGAGTCTGCACGTGCTGTTTAGCTGCGAGGAATCGGTTAAGACCCAACCCCGCGACCCGTCCAACATCCACGAGCGTACCGAGTTGGGTACCGCCAGCTTTATGCCGCCCATCATGGGTCAGATGATTGCCGGCGAGGTTATCCGCCAGATCAGCGGGCGCGGCACCGAGCGCGTACGCGCCGACGGCCAACGCCTGGACTAGCAGAATGTCCTGCGATGGAACCGCAATTCTTTGACACGCATTGTCATCTTGATTTGATGCTCGGCCCCGATGCTGCAGCCAGTGAGTCGGCGGCGTCGGGTCTGGGGCTCTTTGACTGCGGGGTCGACCCACGCGACTTTTCGGCCGCAAACGAGCGCGCCCGTCGCCAACCAAGCATCATCGCCGGCGTTGGGCTTCACCCCTGGTGGCTCGCCGACGGCCGCTGCGGTCCCGCCGAAGTCAACCTGCTTTGCGAGTTTGCTGCCCAAGAGCGCTACATCGGCGAAGTCGGACTTGACTTTTCCGCTCGTTTTGCCTTAAGTGAGCCGCTACAAATACAGGCATTTGACTGGCTCTGCGATACACTCGTGCAGCATCCTCTTACCGGGCGAGTGATATCAATTCACGCCGTTCGTTCAGCAGGAGCCGTACTGGACGTCCTCGAATCGCATGGACTACTCATCCCAAACCCCGACTCCCCCGCTATCATCTTCCACTGGTTTAGCGGTACTTCGGACGAACTCGTCCGCGCGCGTAATGCGGGCTGTTATTTTTCCGTGAACGAGCGGATGCTCGCCACCAAGCGCGGTCGCGAATACGCCCGACAGATCCCACTCGATCGTTTACTGCTCGAGACCGATGCGCCGGCGGAGGCAAACACAGAAACAAGCGCACAGTCGCTCATCAGATCGCTCACAAGGACCTCGATGCGCATTGCCTCACTCAAAAACTGTGACGCTAAGCACATTGAGTCGGCAGTTTTAGCAAATGCGCGCTCTGTATTTGACCTTCGCTAACCCCTGTGGGCAAAAAATGCCAAATATGAGTACTGCTACCGGAATGGATACATTACTTTTAACTTCCCAACCGCCAGAATAATCCTCGATTGTCCGCTAATTAAAGCTTTTACAGTCATTCATCCTGCGTTTTCGCAAATCTTAAACCCCTCCAGACGCTCAAATCACATCTGAAGGGGTTGATTTTGCTGCGACTAAATTAGTCACAGTACTCATATTTGGCATTTTTTGCACACCGAGTCCCGGGGAGGCACCCGCACCTCCCCGGGACCGCTCGGCTATTCGACGATTGGTGCTCCGTGGCCCCAAGAACCTTCCATGCCGCACACGGTCGAGGCAAACCCGGCAGCAAAGTCGAGCGCGCGCTCGATGGCCTCGGCGCCATCCTCACCACGCTTGACGGAATCGAGATAGCACATCAAAAACGAGGTGAGGAACGAGTCGCCCGCCCCCATGGTGTCCTTCATGTCCGTTACCGGTTTAGCCAGCTGGCGGTAATAACGCTCGCCGTCGTAAGCAATGCAGCCCTCGGCGCCCGCCGTAGCCGACACAAAACGCGGACCCAGACCCTTCACCCATGCCAGACGCTCGCGAATCTCGTCCTCGCTCGCGGCATCCGCCGCACTAAAGAAAGCGAAATCGACGTAGGGCGCAATCTGCTCGTAGTACTCGTCGGTGGAGTCGTCCGAAAAGTCAAAAGAGACCGTGACGCCCGCAGCCTTCAACTTGGGCAGCTCGCGCTCGGTAAAGCAGTAGTTGCCCGAATGAACCACATCGAACTGCTTCATGTACGCAAGGTCAAAGCGATCGAGGACATAGCGCGCATCGCCACGGATACCGCCCTCGTTGGAGCCAAGGAAGACACGGTCACCGTCAACGACGGTCACGCGAGCCGCTCCGTTCTCGCCAATCATCTGCTCGCACTTGTCAAGCTCGATACCCTCATCCTCGAGGCTTGCAATGACATGCTCGGCAGCGGCGTCATTGCCAAAAATGCCCATGTATGCAGAGCGTGCGGCACCGCATTTCTTGGCATAAACGGCGAAGTTCACCGCATTGCCGCCGGGATACATGGTGTGGATATGCTCGTAGCGATCGACGACGTTGTCGCCAAATCCGAGCGCGTTAACGTTAAATGCCATGGCCTTTGCCCCTTCTAGTACTCGACGACGCCCATGTAGCGACGGAAATCGGGATCATGGTCAAACACCTTGCCGCGTGCGGCACGCAGCTCGCAGTTCATGGCGTAGAACAGCACCGGGTCCAGATAGGCACGGACGCTCGCCGGCACGGCTTCCATACCGTACTCCTTGGCATCGAGCACCATCAGCGTATCGGTATGCGTCTTAAGGAACGCCAGGGCGCGCTCGTCCATAGCACGGCACTCGCTGGAGCCCATCTGCAGGAAGTAAAAAACGCCATCCTGAGTAGCCTCGAAGGGGCCATGGAAGTACTCGGCAGAGTGGATGTAGCTGCAGTGCTGCCACTGCATCTCCATAAGAGAGCAGATAGCGAAACCGTAGGTCTGGCTAAAGTTGGGACCGCTGCCCAGAATATAGAAGAACTCGTGCTCCTGGCAAAGCTTGGCAAAGCGATCACCCAGCTCGGCATTTACCTTCTCGCGTGCCGGGGGAAGAATCTTATCCATCTCGGCAATACCGGCATACATATCGGCAAGATCGGCGTAGCCCTCCTGCTGATCGAGCAGCTCGGCCGCAAGCGACAGCGAAATGCCAGCGGGGACCTCGGCCTGCGGCACGCCCTCGCCCCACGGGTAGACCCACGTGGTCCACTTGCCGGAGTCAATCTTGGATCCAGCGTTGTCGGTCTGGGCGATCACCGTAGCGCCGGCAGCAAGGGCAATCTCACAGCCCTCGACGACCTCGGGGGTGTTGCCACTGTGGCTGCAAGCAATGACCAGGGATTTCTCACCCAAGCGGCGCGGGCGCATGATATCAAACTCGCGAGCCGTATAGATATACGAAGTGAAGGTGGTTGCCTCGCGCTGCAGAAGCTCATGAGCCGGGATCAAATCGATCATGGAGCCACCGCAAGCAATCCAGTAGACGCTGTCGAACTTGCCCTTCTCGGCAATTGCCTCTTTGATCAGATCGTGTGCGTTCATATCCAGTTCCTTTCTTGTTTGGCCCGCAATCAATGACGTTGGTTGCGTGGCCGATGGTTGTTTTAGTCAATCAGATATTTCTCGAATGCGGCCATGTTCTTGGCATCTGCCGCCGCCGGGTCATCGTAGTAACGACCGTCCGTGATTTCCTGGCCCAGCATGCCGTCGAAACCATGGGCGTTGAGCGTAGCGACGAAGGCGTCCATATCGTGCTTGCCATCGCCCCACACCAGATGGCCATACGGGTCACCGTCGATAAAGTGCATCTCGTGAATTGCCCCATCACCAAAGGCAGCAAACCAGTCCTCGAGCGTCTCGCCTGCAACGCCCATCGCGGTTGTATCAACCATGGGCTGTAAGTACGGACTCGCGACCTCGTCAATCATGCGCTTCGCATCGGAAACCGTCGTCACAAGGTTGCTCTCCTCGGGGCGCAGGCTTTCCATCGTAAGCACCAGACCGTGCTCGCCGGCATACTCCGCCAGAATGGACAAGTGCTCGCGGCTGCGCTTCCAGGCTTCCTCGCGGTCCTCGTCCCAGTCGCCCCAGCCCGAGTTGACGGACATACGGTCGCACCCAAGTACCTCGGCAAGCTCAATGCCGTGCTTAAAGTACGCCAGGCTGCGCTGTTCATGCAGCGGCTTGCGTGCGCAGTACTGCCAAGGATAGACAACATTCTCGGGGCACAGAGTACGATACCTAAGCCCACGGTCTGCAGCCTTTTTCGCCAGGACCTCAGCCTCAAAGTAGCCCGTATGGTCGAGCGTCACATGCGGCTCTGCACACCACAGCTCAATGGACTCAAAGCCCAAACGCTGCTGCACATCAAGGAAGTAATCGAGCGACCACATGATGTAGTGGATATTCATGCCCGCAATCTGCTCGCGGCGCAGCGTCGGTTTGGATTCAGGCATCTTATGCCTCCTTATTTCGATCGAACACGATTTGTCCGTCCGACATCGTCATATCAACCGAAAGATCGCGTGCGTCGCGATAATCGAGGTCGAACACATCCCGATCGAGCACGCAGATATCGGCAAGTTTGCCGACCTCGAGCGTACCCAGCTCGTCTTCGCGCATCAGATCGTACGCGCCCCCGGCAGTCCAAGCGCGCAAGAGCTCGACAAGCGTCAGCGTGTTGACCTCATTCACGGGCAGCCCGTCGTTGAAGTATCCGCCGCACGCGCTGTAGATTGACTCGCCCAGGCTCGGAATCAGCAGCGGCAAATCCGTTCCACAGCACACTGTGCATCCGGAATCTTCCATGCCGCGGCGATTCCAGCTGTGCAAAAGTCGCGTCTCGCCAATTTGTCGACGCATCATCGATAGGCAATCCTCGCGCCGGTCCAGCGTCAGAATCTGCGGATAGACCTCGCAAATTCCACCTAACTTGCCAAACTCGACAAGATCGGTCGGGTCAGAGTTCTCGAGATCGGTAATCGCATGGCGGCGAAGCATCCGTCCATGCTCGTCTCGAGGCAGCGAGGCATAGAGCGCCACGGTGCGGCGAACGGCGCCATCGCCCTGGCAATGCAAGGAATATCGGAAGCCGTCAGCATCAATTGCACGCAGCTCGTTCTCAATCAGATCCCACTCTGGCTCCTCGACGACCGTCTTGCCGGCAGCGCCCGCATCGGCCGTGCCCTCATAGGGGTCTATCATTTCGGCAAGCCCCACCCATACGCCGCGATCGGTCATACGGTTGAAGCCAGAAAAACGAACGAACGGTCCCCGGAAGCGCTCTCGCGCCTCGCGGGCATATGCCAGATTTGCACCGGCACCCACCGGCTGCGACATCATAGAGACGCGAACCGTCAGCTCACCAGATTCCTCACGGCGAGCCATTTCGTCGGCAAAGCCGTAGTAGTCATCAAACGCCATCTCCTTGATGGCGGTAACGCCGCGCTCGTTAAGCATGCTCATGTAGTCCGAATACCCGGCACGCACCTCGGGCAGCGCGAGGAAATCGCTCATCATACGCCAGATCTTCTCGGCATAGCACGCCTGGGGCGTAAAACCGTATCGCGCACTGGCGGCAGCGTTGAGAACGCAGGTCTCCGCTCCCGGTGTAAAGCAGACGACGGGGATGTCTCCAAAACAATCGTCAAGCACAGCTGCCGTATTTGCGTTCTCGGCATCCGATGCCAACGTTTCGGGTAAGTTGTGGCCAAAAGCCGCCGCGCAATTCGGATGATCTTCTTTCCATGCACGCAAGAGCGACACAGCCTCTTTGGCATCGGCGATGCCGGACAGATCAGACCCCAACGTCCGCAGCGCCCAACCTGTATAGAAGGTATGCACATCGATCAGGCCGGGCATGACGGTACGGTCGCCCAGGTCAACTACCTCGTCCGCCTGGGTCAAATACGAAGCTACCTCACACTTGGTGCCAACAGCCTCAATTCGATTGCCACGGACCGCTACGAAACCTTCAAACGGCAGGTCCCCCGTACCGGTAAAGACGCTCTTAGACGTCAGGACCGTCAAACGATCAGACATCACAACCACCTACACCGGAAGCATGCCAGAGATTGCCGTTACGATCAGGCCAAAGACGACCATGAAAATGAAGAACTTCCAAATGGTCTTCCACCATTGGCCAAACGAAATCTTAGCCACGGCAAGGCCGGCGACCGTCATGCCCGCCACGGGACTGATGGTGTTGATGGTCTGATTAGCAAACTGGAGCGCGGTAACGGCAGCCTCGGGATTGAGGCCCATGAGCTCGGTCAGAGGGCCCATAACGGGCATGGTGAGCGCCGCCAGGCCAGAACTCGAGGGAACCAGCAAAGAGAGCAGGCCAAGGACGATATACATAAACGTGGTGTAGACGGCGGCGGGTGCACCGGCAAGCGCAGTAGCGAGCGCCTGGAGGATGGTGTCGATGATCATGCCGCCCTCGGCGATGACCAGAATACCGCGAGCGATACCGATAACGATGGCAGCGTACGCAAAGTCGGCGAGGCCCTTAACGAACTCCTCTGCGATCGTCTGCTGGTCAAGACCGCCCAGGATACCGGCAAGCAAGCCCATGCCAAGGAACACGGCGGAAATCTCATTCATGTACCAGCCCTGGGTAACAAGACCCCAGACGATAATGCCCATACCGCAAGCAAAATCGATAAGCACGAGCTTCTGACGGATAGTGAACTCTTCCTCGATGGAGGCATCGGTCACGGAAAACTCAATACGCTTGAGCTTATCGTCCTCGTACACAATGGACGACTCGGGGTTTTTCTTGACGCGCATGGCGTAGCGCATGGCCCATGCGATACCGACGGCAGTGAAGATGACCCAAGAAACGGCACGCAGCCACAGTTGCGGATTACCCTCGATGCCAATGATGCCTTGGGCGATCAAAACATTAAACGGGTCGATGGTCGAAGCACAATATCCCAAGTTAGGACCAAGGAAGCAGATGATGAATGCCGTCATCGAGTCATACCCGATACCCATCATGATGGGAATGAAGATGGCATAGAACGGCAGGGCTTCCTCAGACATGCCAAACGTAGTGCCGCAAATGGACAGCAACGTCATCGTGATGGGAATGATGAGGATGTCCTTGTTCTTGAGCTTTTTAATCACACGGCTCATGCCGGCGTTCAAAGCGTTGGTCTTGGTGATGATTGCGAACGATCCGCCAATCAATAAGACGAACGCAACGACGTCGGCAGCCTCCTGGATACCCTTGGTGGGCGCTTGCAGGACCGCGAAGATATCCTGACCCAGATTGATGGTCTCGCCGGTCTCGGAATCGGTGTAGTTCTTATCGACCTGTTCATAGGTTCCAGCAACGGCGACTTCACGCTCGCCCGCCGCTGTCGAAATCGTCTTGCGCTGATACTGACCAGAGGGAACGATCCAAGTCAGGACCGCAAAGACAACGATCAGCAAGAACATGATCGTATAGACATGCGGTAATTTGAACTTAAAACGTCTGTTTGTCTTCTTCGCCTTCGTATCTGACATAGATACCTCCAAAGAACTCGAGACTGCATCGCATCTCGCTTCAACGCTTGCACAAGGCAAACGTTCTATGACGTCCCATAGATTACCAGCAGCTTTTCCCGTCATCAAGATAATTTCAAACTGATTGCCGCAACGCGGTTGAACGGTTGCGTTCGCACCGCGAACGGTATGGAAACGCCCGGTGAGATGATCCACCGGGCGCTTCCATTCGCAATGTCCTAGATGTCAAAAACGTAGCGAGAGCCAACGATCCGCTGACGACCGATGATAAACGGCCGCCGTTGCTCATCGAAAAAGAAGGCTTCCATATAAAACAAGGGTTCGCCAACGGGAACCGCCAGCAACCGAGCGACCTCGGGCGATGCGCACGCGATCTCGAGCGTGCACGGGTCGGTAAACGCGGGCATGCGGCCCGTCTGGTTGCGCACGAACTCAAAAATGGATTGGTTAGATAGAGGTGCCGTTGATAGATAGGCGTTGTCCTCGTAAACGTATATGTTGTTCTCGAGCATGACGGGGACGCCATCGGCAGTACGCACACGCTCGACGCAAATCAAGTCAGTTCCAACGGAAACACCAAAGAACTGTGCTTCGGTGGAATCCGCCGGCAGTATCTTTCTCGAAATGACACGCGCCCCCGGTTCCATTCCGTTAACGCAGCATGCGTCTGAAAAACTCTGGACGTCATCCTTCTGGCGAATCTTGCGCTTGAGCTTGGGGGCATTGACAAACGTGCCTTTCCCCTGTCGCTTCGTTAGATAGCCCTGTTGGACGAGCTCCTCAATAGCGCGTCGCACGGTAACGCGGCCAACTTTATAGCTCTCAGCCAATTCGAATTCGTTGGGTATCCGCGCACCTGCCTTGTAGGCACCGGAGTTGATTTCGTTTTTGATGATATCGATAACCTGTTGGTACAGCGGTATCGCTGCTTTACCGTCAGTTAGCCCTTCAGTCGGTGGCATATACCCTCTCCCAGCACAATTAAGTCAAAAGCGGGCTCAAGGGCATTCAACAAGCCCTTGAGCCCGCATTAGCATAAAGTATGCTTGCTGCCGCACCAAGATGTTGGCTATTTACTCATCTGACCCGAAAAACGCGCAACTACCGCGCTCCTAAGAAAGCGTGAGCAGCTCCGGCAGCTGGTCGATAATCTTGTCCGCGGCATCCTGGCTAAAGCCAAAGCGCTCCTCGCGCTTGGCAATGACTGTCAGGCCGGCTCGCTTGCCGGCAGTGATGCCAGGCACCGAATCCTCAACGCAGCAGCAGCGATTCGCGGGCAGCCCCAGCAGGTCCAGCGCATGCAGGTAGATGTCGGGCTCGGGCTTGCTCTCCTTAAACTGCTCGCCGCTCACCACATACTCAAAGGCATCCGACAGCCCGCATGCGTTGAGCACTTCCTCGATGCTATCCATGGGAGACGAGCTGGCAAGCGCCACGCGAACGCCGCGGCGCGGCAGCTCTCGAATCGTATCCACGGCGCCTGGGTTAATCAAAGCCTGATAGTCGCGCGGACGCTCATGCGCCCACTCGTCCCAACGGGCCAACGCTTCCTCGCCAGTGAAATGCCCCTTACCGGCGCGCTCAAACCAATCGACCAACATATGCAGGAAGAACTGATGCGAGGTACCGACCTGCCCATTCAACTCCTCTTGAGTCAGGTTAAGCCCAAGCTCCTTGGCAAACGCGGCAGTCTCGCCCAGGTAGTAATACTCGGTATCGACAATGACGCCGTCCATGTCAAAGATAACGGCGTCGAACGGAAATGCGGACACGGCACCCTCCCTAGCAAAAGGACGCCCGCAAGCAGGCGCCCGAGCCATGCATTAATCGGCGATTCTAACCCAGCAGCTTATCCAGCGCCACCGCAATGCCATCTTCGTTGTTATCGGCGGTCACCATCTGGGCTACAGCCTTAACCTCTTCGACGGCGTTACCCATGGCAACACCGGTGCCGGCCCACTCAATCATGGACTTGTCGTTCTGGCCGTCGCCAAACGATACGACCTCACTGGCATCGATGCCGAGCTTGGGCAGGGCACCCTCGAGTGCGCGGGCCTTGTCGATACCGGGCGCCGTGTACTCAAAGTACCAGTCGGCCGTAAACATGCCCGAAAGCGTCTGCTTAAAGGGCGCATACATCTCCTCGTAATGCGCCTGCAGGTAGGCCGGATCGCCCGCCGTCAGCAGCTTGTCCACGGGATAAGCATCAGCGACCTCATGCAGGCTCTCCACCTCGCGAATCTTAAGATCGCACGCATCGCGCTCGTATTTGACGATGTTTTTCTGCGAGCCGTCAGGCAGCGTGATCATGCAGTGATACGAATCCACGACATGCAAATCGCGACCGAGCGAAATCATAGGGATCACGTCAAAATTACGCAGGTGATCAATCAGACGGTGCAGCTCGTCAGCCGGCATAGCCTGGTCAAAAAGGACCTCATCGGTCTGAGCGTCGACCACATGCGCGCCATTAAAGGCAACCAGCAGACCGTCATGGTTTTGAAGGTCGAGCTCCTGCGCCAAGGCGTGCAGTCCCCATGCGGGACGGCCCGAAGCCAAGATGAGCTTAATGCCCGACTCCTGCGCCGCGAGCAGCTTCTCGCGCGTACGCGGGCTAATCACTTTCTGATCGTTGGTGAGCGTACCGTCGATATCCATCGCGATGGCTTTGATTGCCATATATGCCTCCCTGTCATTGAACAACCTTGTCTGAGCCATCATACAGAACACCCATCGCGACTCCGTTTACAACGGGCAAAAAGTCATATTGTCTCGAACATGAACGGCGTGTGGTCGTGAAGCTTTATCGCTCAGGTCAAATACGTCTGCTAGCGACGCTCATCCGTCGGTGCGCCCTCGACGATCGCGATGCCCGCCGATGCGCCTAACGCGCTGGCGCCGGCCTCGATGAATGCGCAAGCCTCTTCGTAATTATGGATACCGCCCGCCGCCTTGATTGCCACGGCATCGCCGAGCACCTCGTGCATCAGCCGCACGTCCTCGAGCTTAGCACCGCCAAAGCTTCTGCCGGTCGATGTCTTAAGGAATCCCGGCTTGGCCTCCAGCGCGATCTCGCATACACGGCGCTTGGCGGCGTCGTCGCCGTCCAGCTTGCACATCTCGACGATTACCTTGTCAGTGATGCCATGCGCGCGACAAAAATCAGCAATGGTAGTCATCTCGCGCTCGATGGCATCAAAATCGCGGTTCTCGATCGACCCCTGATTCAAAACGTAGTCAATCTCGGTAAAGCCACACGCAGCGTATTCCTCAAACCTCGCAAGCTTCTCCTCAAGCGTCATAGTGCCCTGGGGAAAGTCGATGGCGCCGGCAAGGATGATGTCAGAGCCCTCGAGCATGGCGCGGCCCGTCTCGTACTCCTGAAGGTTCGCGAATACGCAGCGAAAGTTGTACTTTAACGCCTTCTCGACATACTGCTCAAACGTGTCCTCGGGGGCATCGATATAGTCGATGTATTTATTGATGGGTTTGGCAAGTGTCATGCTGGGCCTCCTTGTTCAGGACTGACAACCGATTCGTGGTTTCACGCGAAATACCACGTTCAATGTACGCCCGACATACAAGGACAGCGTCCGCATTCCGACAAGTGGTATGAAATTAGCTGTAAACGTATATTTACAGACAGCGAATGGCACCGCACGCGGATGCCGACAGCAAGACATCCCCCCTCAATACACCCTCATGCCCCTTTACTGTTTGCGGCCAGAAATGATGAGCTGCACAACGTCGTTAGCGGTCGAATTCGACCTCTGACGACGTCACGCGACTCATCGTATCCGACCGACAACAGAAAAGGGGCACGTTCGCATAGCGTGGCGCGTGACGGTTGCAAAACCACCCCATTTGAAACAAACGCAAAAAAGTACTTGCAAAGACGCGTTCCGACATATAAGTTGATAAAAGACCGCCGTTGCGGTTTTAAGTAGATCGAGCATATGAAATTTCAGTTTTTAGCGTGTAAGAGAAGGAAGATCGGCAAAGTACAACCCCAAACGCAATGACAACTTAATGAGGTAACTGCCACATGTGAGGCACCCAGGGCATTGCTGTCTCGATTTTGAGCACGATGCCTTCCGCCTTGCATGGGCCGTTCCATCCCGCCCCTGCAGCAACTGCCTCACGGGCTCATTGAAAACCGCATAGCACCCCAACGTCAGCACATCACCCACGGCAAGCACATCACTCACGACAACCAACACATCAACAAACAGCACGAACATCAACCGATTGGAGAAGCTATGACAAACCACCGCGCTGAAGACGGCGATAAGAAAAGCATTCTGGATGCCCGCATTGAGCGAGCATATGCAAACGAATATGACGCCGCCTTTGCCGCCGCGACCATCAAGAACTACGCGTCGCTACCGCTCGCGACGATCTTGGCCGACCACCCTCAACTGCTGAAGCGCTGCACAAAGATCATGGGCGACCCCGACATTCGCAAGCTGACAGACCCCTATGCCCCAAAACGCGACAACGATTCGTACGTTCTTACCGTAGGCTGCCTAGCCCATATGCTTACGGCGCTCGACACGAAACTCAAGCTCGAATGGGAACCCGACGAGCGTCATGAACTCGAAAGCAAGCGGAACACCCTGCGCACCGCACTGTTCCTTCCGTTGGACGGCCTCAAGCGCTGCAACATCGAGCTCAATACACAGGCGCGGCAAAAGCCCGGGACCACGGGGCAGAAAACTCCAAGACCCCATGCGGCCATCGTCGACCGCAACCGATATAACCGCATGACCGCGCACTTTTCTGCCGAGGGAGTAGCCATAAGGACGCTGATCGACCTGCTGTGCCTCCTGAGCATCAACGAGCTATTTGAGGGCTATCTCGCCCTTGTTCCCGCGACGGCACCCAAGTCGGTAGCAAAGATCATCGAGACCTGCAGACGCCAGTTTGAGCGCCATCGCAATGGCAGCGAGATGAACGCCAGCATCGCGCAGTACTACGCGGCTCATTACAAAAATGACGGATGTGCCCCTGTCGAGCATCAGCTGCGGCTCGCCTACACCACGCCCGCCGCAACGCTCTATCGCTTTGGAGCCCTTGGCGCTTGCGAGCCGCACGAACAGGCAGCCTGCCCCACAACCGAGCTCGATCTCAGGCTCGGACGAACCCTGTAGCCCGCCAGCCCCTCCGCGGGCAACAATCCTATTCCACAACACAACCAACAGAAAGGAGTCCTCATGGACACCAATCATTCCCCCATCATCAGCCCCCTCACCATGCGTGAATCCGCCCGAGGTATCACGCTCACCAGCATTTACGATGAGATGCTCGCCCGTCGCGAGCTCTCCGTCATGGGAAACATCGAAACCCCGATGGCCCACGACCTATGCCAGCAGATCCGCCTGCTCGATGCCACCGACCCCAGCCGCCCCATCACCATATTTGTCGCCAGCGTCGGCGGAAGCGTGCGATCGGGTCTTGCGATCTATGACGCCATGCGCCTCGCATCGTGCCCCATCCGCACCGTCTGCCTGGAATTCGCCGCGTCCATGGGCGCCGTGATCTTTATGGGCGGCGACGATCGCCGCATGGCGCCCCATGCAGAGCTCATGATTCACGACCCGCTGATCCCCCAGGGGGCAGGCGGCTCGGCACTTGCGCTGCAGGAAACCAGCCGGCGTCTCATGCAGACCCGCAAGACCCTCACGCAAATCCTCTCGGACCGCAGCGGCCTCACGCCCAAGCGCATCCAAACACTCACGGCAAAAGACACCTACCTTTCGGCCGAGCGCGCCGTCGAGCTCGGCTTTGCCCACGAAATCCTCTCGACCACCAAGGAGGTCGCCCATGTCTAACCTCGCCAGCCGTCTCGCCGCATCTGAGTCCGCATCGTCCACCATCCTCGCCAAGGATCGAACGCTTTCCTGCGACACCCGCCAAACGGGACTCAACAACAATGCACTTGTGATCGGCCCCTCGGGAGCCGGCAAGACCCGAAACGTCCTCAAGCCCAACCTGCTGCAAATGAACGCAAGCTACATCGTGCTCGACACCAAAGGCACGCTCTGTCGCGAAGTGGGACCCGTGCTGGCAGCCCACGGTTACCGCGTGCAATGTCTCAACTTCGCCGACCTCAACACCGTCCCGGCCCTTGCGCCCGGCATCGAGCGCTGCGGCTACAACCCCCTGAGGCACATTCACCGCAAGGCGGACGGCAGGCCCAACCAGCAGGACATCCTCTCGGTGGCAAAGGCCATCTGCCCCATCGAGGACAACAACCAGCCTTTTTGGGATCATGCGGCGGCAAACCTGCTGTCGTGTCTTATCGCCTACGTCACCGAACAGCTACCCGCCGACGAGCAGACGATCAGCTCGGTCATCAAGCTGATCGAGCACCTGCAGGACGGTGCCACAGGTCGATTGTTTGACGACCTGATCACGACCGACCCCCAAAGCTATGCCCTCTCGCTATGGCGGCGCTACGCCATTACGCAAAATGCCGAGCGCATGCACGCGAGCATCGTCGGCATCCTTGCCGAAAAGGTCATGTGTCTGGGATTCGACGGTGCGGCACAGCTCTATCGTGAGTGCCATCAGGTGGACTTCGCTTCCATGGGACACACCCCCTGCGCCCTGTTTGTAACCGTGAGCGATATTGACCGCAATCTCGATCCGCTGACCGGCCTCTTTATTTCGCAGGCGTTTATGGGCCTCATTCGTGAGGCCGATAGGCAGCCCGACGGCAGCCTGCCCGTGCCCGTGCGCTTTATGCTCGATGACTTCGCAAATCTGCAGATCCCCCAGATCGACAACGTGCTCTCGATTATCCGAAGCCGCAACATCTGGGCAACGCTGCTGCTGCAGTCGACCAACCAGCTCGATGCGCTCTATGGCGAGGCACGCGCACGCTCCATCATGGGCAACTGCGACACGCATCTGGTGCTGGCGTTCCAGGATCCCGAGAGCGCCCGGGTGTTTTCCGACCGCGCCGACGCGCTGCCCAGCACGCTCATGGCGACGCCGATCGATCGCTCGTGGCTCTTTGTGCGCGGCTGCACTCCCGAACAGGTCGAGCGCTTTAGGCTCGAAGACCATCCGCTCTACGGGGAGCTGCCCGAGGCGCAGCGAGGCCATGCGGAGGCCGAGCTCTAGACGCAGGGCCCTCGCAGCACGCGACGCTCCGGCGAAGATCCTTAAAGGCCGTGCGCCCCGGGGCCACGGCAAAGCAAAGGGGCCCGCATCCGATGGGATACGGGCCCCTGACTATAAGGCGCGATGCGTTAACAGCAGCGACTACTTGCGGTGAGCGCGGTAGAACTCGATGAGCGCCTGGGTCGAAGCGTCCTGCTCGGCCTTGGCGGCGTCGTCATGGAAGGCTGGAGTGATCTGCTTGGCAAGCTGCTTGCCCAGCTCGACGCCCCACTGGTCGTAGGAGTCGATGCCCCAGACCGTGCCCTCGACAAACGTGATGTGCTCGTACAGGGCGATGAGCTCGCCGAGTGCGAACGGGGTCAACGTGTCGCCAAAGATCGAGGTCGTCGGACGGTTGCCCTCAAAGCAGCGGGCCGGGACGATCTGCTCGGGCGTGCCCTCGGCGCGCACCTCATCGGCCGTCTTACCAAAGGCGAGCGCCTTGGTCTGGGCCAGGAAGTTGCCCAGGAACAGCTCGTGCACGTCCTGGCCGCTGTCGGTCGCAGGGTTGGCGGTATTGGCGAAGGCAATGAAATCGGCCGGGACCACCACGGTGCCCTGGTGCAGCAGCTGGTAGAAGGCGTGCTGACCGTTGGTGCCGGGCTCGCCCCAGAAGATCTCACCGGTGTCGGAGGTCACGGCGCTGCCGTCCCAGCGGACATGCTTGCCGTTGGACTCCATGGTGAGCTGCTGCAGGTAGGCCGGGAAACGATGCAGGTACTGGCAGTACGGCAGCACGGCGTGGCTCTTGGAACCGAAGAAGTTGACGTACCAGACGTTGAGCAGGCCCATCAGCGCAACGGCATTGTTCTCGAGCGACGTGTTGCAGAAGTACTCGTCGATAGCGTGGAAGCCCTCGAGGAACTGCTGGAAGCGCTCGGGACCGAGCACGACGATCAGCGACAGGCCCACGGCGGAGTCGACGGAGTAGCGGCCGCCGACCCAGTTCCAGAAGCCGAAGGCGTTGGCGGGGTCGATACCGAAGGCCTCAACCTTCTCGAGTGCGGTGGAAACGGCGACGAAGTGCTTTGCCACGGCCTCGGCGTTCTGCTCATCGGAGCCGTCGATGGCGCCCTGGGCCTTGAGCTGCTCGAGCATCCAGGTCTTGACCTCGCGGGCGTTGGTGAGGGTCTCGAGCGTGGTGAAGGTCTTGGAGACGATGATCACGAGCGTGGTCTCGGGATCCAGGCCCTTGAGCTTCTCGGCCTGGTCGTTGGGGTCGATGTTGGAGATATAGCGGCAGTCGATACCGGCGTCGGCATAGGGACGCAGAGCCTCGTAGGCCATGACCGGGCCCAGATCGGAGCCGCCGATGCCGATGGACACCAGGTGCTCGATCTTCTTGCCGGTAACGCCCTTCCACTCACCGGAGCGCACGCGCTCGGCGAAGGCATACATGCGGTCGAGGACCTCGTGCACGTCGGCGACGACATCCTGGCCGTCGACGATGAGCTGGCCCCTCTCGGTTGCGGGGCGGCGAAGCGCGGTGTGCAGGACGGCGCGGTCCTCGGTGGTGTTAATGTGCTCGCCGGAGAACATGGCGTCGCGGCGCTCCTCGAGCTTCACCTCGCGGGCAAGATCGCACAGCAGCTTGACGGTCTCATCGGTCACCAGGTTCTTCGACAGATCGAAGTGCAGGTCACCGGCGTCAAAGCTCAGCTTGTTCACGCGCTCGGCATCGGCGGCGAACCAGGCCTTGAGGTCGATACCATCGGCCTCGAGCTTCTCCTGATGAGCCTCGAGTGCCTTCCAAGCGGCAGTCGACGTAGCATCGATAGGTGCGGCAACAGTTGCCATAGAGTCCTCCTCAGCATACGGGCGCACGCCTCCATGCGCCCGGACATTCAGATGCCACTATTCTAGCGCAGGTCAAGACTACAATCAGCGAGCGTTGCCAATCGGCCCCCAAACGGCAACCGATCAAAAAGGGACAGGCTTATTTTGGCAGGTCAAACGCTTTACCAACCAAAAATAACCCGTCCTTTTATGGCAAATATTAGGCCGCGGCGCAGACGCTACCGAGTAACTCACGCAGAGGAGACCCGATGCCCTCCAGCAGTTCGGGCGCGATAATGGCAAAAACGGGAACCTCGCCGGTGCCCACGACAGCAGGCACCTTGCCCTCCGAGACAATGCATCCATAAGGCACAAAGCCGTCTTCGCCGGCATCGAGCGCCGCCATGCGACGCGCGAGCTCGCGCGCAAAGCCGGCAGTATCGGCATCGCCAATCGCCAGGACAAAGTCCACGCCTTCGTCGGTCGCCAGGGCTACGGCCTCATCGACCAAATCGTCTCCCCCATCGCCCCCGACCAAGCCGCAGCGAAAAAGCACGCGTTCGAGCAGAGCTCGATCAAGCGAGCCGAGCGCCGCCGAGACGAGCTCATCGTGCGTATGTTTGTCACCGCCCAACACGACCAGCGCCTTGGTGCCACCGTAGTGAGCGACCAATCGTCCGCACCAGCGAGCCACGTCTCCATCCGCAACAAGGCGCGTCGGCATACCAAACCCATAATTGACCATCTTTTCCACAACCCTTCCGTGCGTATAGGCGGTATCAATCGTTAGGCTCATGCTACGAAGCGAGGTTTTCCGAGCTGTTTCGCACTCTTTAGAGCTGCGTTAAAACCCGATCCAACCGCACGACCATACCTACCAAAACAAACCAGTCCCTTTTTGACAGGTTTTGACGACGTCCGGACGAGCGGGTATTATCGAACAGGTATTCGATAAGAACATGTGTTTGATGAAGGGACACGGATGGCGCACGAGCAGCACACCTATATCTGCATCGACCTCAAGACGTTTTATGCCAGCGTCGAGTGCGTCGACCGTGGGCTCGATCCGCTCACCACCAACCTGGTCGTTGCCGACGAATCGCGCGGGCGCACGACCATCTGCCTCGCCATCACGCAGGCCATGAAGGACTTAGGGATTCACAATCGCTGCCGCCTATTCGAGATTCCCGATGGCATCGACTACATCACGGCCGTACCGCGCATGCAGCACTATATGGAGGTGTCGGCGCAAATCTACGGCATCTATCTGGAATACGTAAGTCCGCAAGACATTCACGTCTATTCAATCGATGAATGCTTTATCGACGTGACGCCCTATCTGGACCTCTATCACACAGATGCGGAAGGGTTCGCCTGCACGCTGCGCGACGAGGTCCTCGCGCGCACCGGCATCACGGCGACGGTCGGCATCGGCCCCAACCTATTCCAGGCCAAGGTAGCGCTCGACATTACCGCCAAGCACGTACCCAGCCGCATCGGCATACTCGACGACGAGACCTTTCGCAAGGAGATCTGGCCCCATCGTCCCATCACCGATATCTGGGGCATCGGTCCCGGCGTGGCAGCCCGCCTCGAGAAATACGGCGTCTACGATCTGATGGGCGTCGCGGCGCTCGACGAAAACCTGCTTTACGACGAGCTCGGCGTCAATGCCGAATATCTCATCGACCATGCCTTCGGGCGCGAGCCGACAACCATCGCCGATATCCAAGCCTATCGCCCGCAAGCAACTTCGACCACCACAGGACAGGTGCTCTCGAAGGGTTATGCCTACGAACAGGCCTATACCGTCTTGCGCGAGATGGTCGACAACGCCGTTTTAGACTTGGTCGATAAGCACGTGGTCTGCGACAGCATCTCGCTCTTTGTGGGCTACGCGAGCGAACGCGCCGACATACGCCGCCTCGACGCCAGCGGTACAGCGCAGTATGTGGACGGATGCGGGCACCTGCGCTCGAGTACGTCGAGTATCGAACCCACCGCAACCGCCGGCCCCGAGCTCGCGCCCCGTGCGCCCAAGCCCGTCCAGCGCGATGACGAACGGCGTCGCCTGGTGCGCGAAGCGCAGGCAATCGATGGCATCTTTGTGGGAGAGCATGGCGGCAAACCGCGCGGTGGCTATGCCGCACTCTTTGCGCACTCTAACGCCTCGCGAAAGCTGAGCGAGCGTACCAATTCGTTTAAGAAGATCATGGGCTATTTCGATGAGCTCTGGGCGCAGACTGTCGATCCCAAACGACCGGTCAAGCGCATCAACCTGGGATTTGGCAACCTCATGCCCGAGGAATTTGCCACCATCGATCTGTTCAGCGATATCGAGGCCGATGAGCGCGAGCGCGACCTGGCGCGCGCCGTCCTGGCCGTGAAAGGCAAGTACGGCAAGAACGCGCTCGTCAAGGGATTAAGCTTTACCGCCGGCGCCACCGCGCGCGAACGCAACGAACAAGTTGGAGGACACCGTGCCTAAACCCAAACAACAGCCCGTGCGCCCGCCGACCGCCTTCGAGCGCCTGGCGGACCCCGAGGGCAGACGCCGCGCCGCCGACCCCAACCTCACTGCCAACGGTGCCGTGCGCGCCAACCGCGCCGCACAGTTTATGCCCTTTGCCGCCCTCACGGGATACTACGAACTCGTGCGCAAGCAGGAAATCACCGTCGAGCCAAAACGTGAGCTCGCGGAAGAAAAAGCCCTCGTGCTTTCTAAAAAACTCGAGGGTCTCAAACGTGGCGACTTGGTTCGTGTCACCTATTACGATACATACGGCTATCGCAGCCGCACCGGCATCCTCGACGAGGCGCTCCCCGCCTTCAAGCTCCTCAAGCTCCGAGACATCGCCATCGACTTCGACGACATCCAAGACATCGAACTGCGCGGACGAGCCTAGCCAAGGAAGCGCATCCAGAGCGACGCTTACAGCGTCATGACGTAGTAGCCCGCGTCTTTCACGGCCGTCTCGAGGACATCACGATCCACCGGCTGCTTAGAGCGCACGCGTGCCGTGTGGTCCGCATATGTCACCGTTGCCCACACGCCATCCAGTGCATTGAGGGCATTGGCCACGTTCTGAGCGCAGCCGTCACAGCTCATGCCGCCGATGAGCAGCTCATCGCTATAGGGATAGTGTGACGCATCGGTATCCACCACAACAACCTTTTTGGCCTTCTTGCCGCTCGCACCATCGCTGCAACAACTCTTCCCGTGTGTCGAAGCGGCAATGCGACGCAGTCCAAAAAACATGCCGACGGCAATGACGGCCAGCACGATGAAATTCGCAGGGCTGAGCAAGTCACTCATGCGTTCCCCTTTCAAGTAGCCCTATCTAGATACCCCCATGGGGTGTCCCCATCTTAACCCAAAATCATGTCTGTTCGGTCAATTAGTTTCCCTCTTCAAACTTTTTTGTTGACCATGGCTTACTTTCGTGTATAAGTTTTCCTAGGCTAACAGTTTAAATCCGTAAGGAGCGCCGTGACTCGAACCATAGACATTCCAACGTTTCAGGCAGCGGTCGTGCGCAACTGCTCCCCCACGCTCGCGAGCATCAAGCCGGCATCGCTCTTTACCTATCCCGGCGTTTACGCCAACCAAAACGGAAAACCCGGCGCCGCCCATATCGAAGGGCGACGCTCTCGCCTGCTCGCCGTCATAGCCCAATGCAACCGCGAGCTCCAGCCACTCGGAATCCATATGAGCGTTTTGGTCTGGCGCCCCTGCGGAGCGCTCATCTATGTGTATCGCCCTGCGGACCTCATGCGATACCTCTCCGACCCCCGTGCCACGACGGCGCTAGCCGCCGAAGGTTACGATGTCCACAACCTGCTCGCATCCCTGGTGCATCTCGCCGCGCGCATCACGCTGGCAAGCAGCAATGCCGCAGAAAGCGCCTATGACGGCAGCGTCTGCGCACTCGCGCGAAATAGGCACTGCGATACGGGGTGCATATGCGAGTTCCCCCACGAAATTGGCTATTTTTTGGGCTATCCCTACGAAGATGTCCATCAGTTTATCGTCCAGCACGGCGAAAACTATAAGGTCTTTGGCGCATGGAAGGTATACACAAACGTTGAGCAGGCGCTCACGACCTTCGATTCCTATCGCGCATGCACGCAATACCTTACCTACATCTATCAACAGGGCTGCACCCTGGGACAACTTGTCCAGGCAACCCGATAGAGCATACAAGACGCGGCCGCACGCCGCACAACCGAAAGGAAAACATATGAGCAAGATCGCCGTCGTCTACTGGAGCGGCACGGGCAACACCGAGGCCATGGCAAACTTCGTCGCCGAAGGCGCCACGTCCGCGGGTGCCGAGACCGAGGTCATCTCCTGCGCCGACTTCTCCGCAGACAAGGCCGCCAACTATGACGCCATTGCCTTCGGCTGCCCCGCCATGGGTTCCGAGGAGCTTGAGTATGACGAGTTCCAGCCTATGTGGGACGAGGTCAAGGAGACCCTCGGTGACAAGAAGGTCGTCCTCTTTGGCTCTTATTCGTGGGCCGAGGGCGAGTGGATGGACAACTGGAAGGCCGATGCCGACGAGGCGGGCGTCAACGTCGTCGATTCCGTCATTTGCTACGATGCGCCCGATGATGAGGGCGAGACCGCTTGCAAGGCCCTCGGAGCCGAGCTCGCGTAACGAACCCAGGGCCTCCAAAAGAGCCTGCATCAAAGCGCATCCCCATCCCTACAAAAGAGCGGGGGCTGGATTCAAGTCCAGCCCCCGCTCTTTTATAACGGCAGTTACATCAACCGGCTACGAGATATTGCCCAAGAACGCCTTGGTGCGCTCGCTCTTGGGGTGGTCGAAGACCTCGCTCGGCGTACCCTTTTCCACAATGACGCCGCCGTCCATAAAGACGACGCGGTCGGCGACGTCGCGGGCAAAGCCCATCTCGTGCGTCACGACGATCATGGTCATGCCATCGCGTGCCAGGTCGCGCATGACACCCAGAACGTCGCGAACCAGCTCGGGATCGAGCGCCGACGTGGCCTCGTCAAAGAGCATGACGTGAGGGTTCATCGACAGGGCGCGGGCGATGGCAACGCGCTGCTGCTGGCCGCCCGAGAGCTGGCTCGGCATAAAGTCGATACGCTCGGCAAGACCGACCTTGGTCAGCTCCTCGACGGCGATCTTCTCGGCCTCTTCCTTGCTGCGCTTGAGCACCTTCTGCTGCGCAAGCATGACGTTCTTTTTGACCGACAGGTGCGGGAACAGGTTGAACTGCTGAAACACCATGCCCAAGTGCGTACGCACCTTATTGAGGTCGACACCCTTGGCGCACACATCCACGCCCTCGACGACAATCGAACCACTCGTAGGATGCTCCAGACGATTGATGCAGCGAAGCATCGTCGACTTGCCCGAGCCCGAAGGACCCAGAACTACGACGACCTCGCCCTTATGCACATCCAGATCGATATCGCGCAGGACCACGTTATCGCCAAAGGCCTTCTGGAGGTTCTTAATGCTGACGACGACCTCGTTCGAGTTATTGGTTTCGCTCATGATAGGACCTCCTTACAGACCGGCGATGTGATCGGCAGGCGTCGCGACAACCTGTCCGGCGCTCTTGGCGGGACGCTTCTTCTTGGTCTCGGTCGTACCCAAAAGCCTCGCCTCAAGACCGCTCACCAAGCGAGCGAGCGGCAGGGTGATGACCAGATAGAACAGGGCGGCAACCACGTACGGTGTAATGGAGCCCGTCGTGGCCACGATGGTACGGGCGTTCATGACGATTTCGACCACACCCACGGCGGCAAGCAGCGACGTATCCTTGTAAAGCAAGATAAACTCGCTGGTCAGCGTAGGCAAAACATTGCGGAACGTCTGCGGAATCATAACGTAGAGCAGCGTCTGGAAGGCATTCATGCCCAGAGAGCGAGCAGCCTCGTTTTGGCCCTTGGGGATCGATTGAATACCGGCACGGAAGATCTCGCACAGGTACGCAGACGAGTTCATGGCCATGACGATAACGCCCAAAACATAGTCGTCCACCTTGACGCCGGCCAACGGCAGACCGAAGAACGCGATATAGATCTGCAGGAACGCCGGCGTACCGCGAATGATATTCACGTAGATGCCGGCGAGGCAGCGCAGGATGCGCGACTTGGAGATGCGCATAAGCGACAGGGCAAAGCCAAAGGGAATTGCCAGCGGAAACGCCACGAGCACGATCGAAAGCGACATAAGGAAGCCCTTGAAGACGATCGGCAGGCTCTGGACCAAAATGACCGGGTTCAGGAACAGGCGCAGGAACATATTGGAGTTCCACGCCTCGACCCACGGCTGCTCCTTAAGGTCGGCCAGGAAGTTATCGAAGGCCGTCACGCCCTTGATCTCCACCGACGGAATCTTGGAGATCTTCTTGGTCGAACCGTCGGCGAGCGTATAGGTGCCGCTAAAGGCCTCATCGCCGCCCTCGACGGGAAACGTCACACCGTAAACCTCGACGCGGAAATAGCCGCCGGCAGGCGCCGTCTCGCCAAAGTCAATCTTGAGCGTCTGGCCGTCAGCCTTGCACGTGGGCTTCATGGGCGTACGATCCATGAGGTCCTCGCCCGAGAGCATCGTCAATCGCGTGTCATCGGTACCAAACGTCGTGCCGTCGACAAACGTCAGCGAAAGACCGCTCAGCTCCTCGTCGGCATCGGCCTGAACTTCCCAAGTGATGCGCGTCTCGGTGCCGCCGACCACATCGCTACCCGAACCGGTATTGGGTCGGGCGGTAATCTTTGCGGTCTCAAGCGCCTGGGCGGTCGTGGGCACGCAGGCCCCCGCGCATACCAGGGCGAGCGCCACAGCCAGGGCACAGGCCAGCTTTTGGAGCATCGAGGGCAGTGGAAAACACTGCTCCGCGGCCCCTTTGTTCAGTCGAGACAAGGTGGCTCCTATCGTAGAAGTTGCCGGCAAAACGAGACGGAAACGCTCTCCGTCAAGAGAAGCGCAAAGGCCCTTTCCGCCAAAACGGAAAGGGCCCGCGCGCAATCAAGTAGTTATTTTACTTGATATTGTACTTAGCCATGAGGGCGTCGACGGTACCGTCGTCGGTCAGGTCCTTGATGGCCTGGTTGATGTCGTCCTTGAGCTTGGTGTTGCCCTGGTTGATGGCGATGGCGTACTCCTCGCCGGTGCTGATCTGCTTGATGGTCTGGCAGGTGTTGAACTGCTCGGCGGTCAGCTGGCTGGCAACGGAGCGGTTGGTGACTACGGCGTCGCCCTTATCGGACTGCAGGGCGCTGAAGCACTCGGTGGCGTCCTTGTAGGGGACGATCTTGGCCTTGGGGAAGTTCTCCTGGGCAAAGGCCTCGGCGGTCGAGCCAGACTGGACGATGATGGTAGCGTCGGCGTTGTTGAGCTTCTCGCTGTAGTTGTCGGCCGTGATGTCGGTGTTATCGACCTTGGTCACGATAGCCTGATCGTCCATGTAGTAGGAATCAGAGAAAGTGACTTCCTTCTCACGCTCGGGCGTGTCGGTGATAGCCGCGATGGAAACGTCATACTTGGCGCCCGAAGCGACGCCCGGAACCAGCGTGTCAAAGTCATTGTTGACGTACTCGACATCCAGACCCAGCTTGTCACCGATAGCCTTGATGAGCTCAAGGTCAAAGCCCTGGTAGTCGCCGTTGTCATCCTTGTACTCAAACGGCGCGTACTCGGCAGAGGTGCCGACGGTCAGCGTGCCGTCCTTGACGAGCGCGTACTCCTTGGAGCCGTCGACCTTCTCGACCTTAGCGTCATCAGAGCTGCTGGAACCGGCATCAGAACCAGAGGTGGCGTTGGACGAACCGCAGCCCGTCAGAGCAAGGGCGAGTGCCATAGCACCCGTGGCGGCAAATGCGCCAAGCTTCTTCAGCTTCATAATCAGTCTCCTTCCGGTGACCTCGTTTGATTCAGAGGTCTGCAAAAACTGTTGGCTATTATGCACCCGGAATTACGAATCTGCAATGAGAAAACTGATTGAAACAAACCCATAACGTGAATGGAATACTCTACTTTGTGACAGTTATTACTGCTGCAATGACCTTAATAGTCTAATTTCAGCTGCATAACCTGCAAGTTCGTTCGGAGTCTCCAAAATAAACGGCAGCGAACGCAAGTGGCCATTCGATACAATATTCTGCATAACCTGCATACCGCCACCAAATTCCTCGCTGCCAAGGTATCCCTTGCCGATGCACTCGTGACGATCTTTATGGGCGCCACAAGAGTTCTTGGAGTCATTGATATGCACGGCGCGCAGGCGCTCGATACCCACCACGCGGTCGAACTCGTCGAGTACGCCGTCCAGATCATGGATGATGTCGTAGCCGGCATCGCTCACATGGCAGGTATCCAAACAAACGCCCAGCTTGGCCGACAGCTCGGGGCGCTTGCCGGCAACACCCTCAATGATGAGCGCCAGTTCCTCAAAGCTACGACCCACCTCGGTGCCCTTGCCCGCCATGGTCTCGAGCAATACCGTCGTCTGCTGCCCCTCAAACATCACCTGGCACAGCGTGTCGACAATCATCTGAATGCCGGCGTCTGCCCCCTGTCCCACATGCGCGCCAGGATGGAAGTTGTAGTAGTTGCCGGGCAGCGCTTCCAGACGCTGCAAATCTTCCGCCATAGCCTCCAAGGCAAACTCGCGCGCCCGCTCCTTAGCGGAGCAGGGGTTATAGGTATACGGGGCATGCGCCACCAGCGGTCCAAAGTCGTTTTGCGCCATAAGCTCGCGCAGAGCCGCCACGTCATCCATGTCAAGGTCTTTTGCCTTGCCACCGCGCGGGTTGCGCGTAAAAAATGCAAAGGTATTGGCGCCAATGGACAACGCCGTCTCCCCCATTGCCCGATAGCCCTTCGTCGTCGAAAGATGACACCCGATCGTCAGCATCTCCAACTCCCCCTCATCAGTTGCGGTGAAATACGGTCTATTGGTGCCATATTTTGGCGCAAACAGACCGTATTCCACCGCAAGTTATAAAAGAGGCATCAGAGATGTGGGCCGCCAGGCACCACGGGCGCCGGCGTCATGATCCCCTACGCGTCAGCGCCAAGTCCTAGAGGGCTAGACGGATTGCATCGATGATGTGCGCACAGCGCTGTGTGGCGGCTAGGGACATGATGGGGCTTTCGAGTTTCCCCGCCTGAATGAGCCGCGCCGCATGCGACACCTCACCGTAAAAATCATCGACCTCAAATGGTGCATCGATTTCGAGTGCTCGACCGTCGGAGTACTTCACATGGGCGAGCTCGGGGCGATGAAGACGCTCGATTTCCAACGAGCCCCGCTCACAGGCAATCGTTAAGCGGCTTTCATATGCTGCTTTGCCGTCGCACACCATATGAATGGGTATACCGCCGACGCTCATATGGATCTCGTCGGCCCAATCGACACGGCCGCCTGATACGTCACGCCAGCGAACTTCACGGGACGAAACCTCGCACGCGCCCGCGAGCAAATCCTCAAACCAACCGACCGCATAACAGCCCATGTCATATAGACAGCCGCCCTGCAGCGGATCAAGCAGATAGCCCGAAGGAGACTCGCCGTAATCGAGCTTTTGCACGCTTTCAATCGAGACGATACGGCCAAGCTCACCCGACGCAAGCAATTCTTTCACGCGAGTGCGCATCGGGCAAAACCGATTCTTCATCGCCTCCATAAACAGCACGCCGCGCTCGCGAGAGGTGGAGGCAATCGAGAGAGCCTCTTCCTCACTCAAAACGGCCGGCTTTTCGCACAGCACGGCCTTTCCGGCGCACAGCGCGCGACAGGCCCAACGCGTATGCATGCCATGCGGAAGAGCCAAGTAAATTGCGTCGACATCGGGGTCGGCAATCAGCGCGTCATAAGCCGCATCGCCGTTATCGTCGACCGAGGCATGGCCATGCGCAGCATCGATCGAAAACGCTCGGCAAAATTCCTCGACATGTGCAGGAGTGCGGCCGGCCGCAGCCACCAGCCGTGCCCCGTCGACCTTCTTGAGCGACGATGCAAATCGATGAGAAATGTGCCCAGCGCCCAAAATGCCCCAACGAACCTCACGCGAATCATCCCATGAATCCCGATGGCCCACGACAGCCCCCTTCAGTTGCGGTGGAATAGTCCCTGTTTAAGCCCTATTCTGCCGCAAGCAGGAACTATTCCAGCGCAAGTTATAAAAGGGTCACGAGGAGCGCGTTTTGCCGAAGGCCTTAAGCACTGCCGTCACGGGGCCAGGCTGGAAACGTCGGCGCACGTCATCGAGACGCTCGGGGATATCGATATGCTGTGGGCAGTGGCGCGCGCATTTGCCGCACTTGACGCAATTGCTCACCAGCTTGGCCTCGCTTGTGCGCACCGCGCTCGCCGTAAAGTACTGCGATAGACCCGTAAACCAGCTGTGCGCATAGCTTGCGTTGTAGGCGGCAAAACATCCAGGGATATTGATGCCTTTAGGGCACGGCATGCAATAGCCGCATCCCGTGCAGGGCACGCGATTCGATTTTTCAAACTCATCCAGCACGTGCGCGATCGTGTCGAGCTGGTTGGCAGTCATCGAATCCGGCAGGGCCCGATCGGCCAACACCGCGTTCTCATCCACCTGCGCGATATCGGTCATACCCGAAAGCAGCATCGTCACCTGAGGATGATTCCAGACCCACGAAAGACCCCAGGCGGCAGGAGTGCGCAAATGCGGGTCACGGGCACTATCGAGCACAGCGCGGGCCCGTGGCGGCAGCTTGCCCGCTAAACGCCCGCCCAGCAGTGGCTCCATCACAAACACCGCGAGGCCTCGCTCGGCGGCGGCCATGAGCCCCGCTGTTCCCGCCTGATATCGCTCTCCAGCGTAATTGTACTGGATCTGGCAAAAGTCCCACTCATATGCATCGAGCATCGTTAGGAAATCCGCCGCGCTGCCGTGGTACGAAAAACCAATCTGGCGAATGCGCCCCGCCGCCTTTTGACGCGCGATCCAGTCCTCGATGCCCAACGCCACCACACGTTCCCACTGGGCGGGCGAGGTAATGTTGTGCATGAGGTAATAGTCGATATGGTCGGTCCGCAGGCGGCGCAGTTGCTCGTCGAAGAACCGGTCGAAATCCTCCGCGCATTTGCACGAAGCATGCGGCAGCTTGGTTGCGAGCAAAACCTGGTCGCGCAAGCCCAGGCGCTCAAGCGACGCACCCACACAAGCCTCGTTGCCGGGATAGAGATAGGCCGTGTCCAGGTAGTTAATCCCCTGCTCCACCGCACGGGAGATGATGGCGTCGGCAGTCTTCGCATCCGGGCGTCCCGGCGCACCGGGAAACCTCATGCAGCCCAGCCCCAACGCCGAGATACGGTTGCCGCTTTTGGGGTCAACGCGATATTGCACGGCCCCTCCCCTCCCATCGAAGCCCTGACAAGGCGAAACAAACCCGTCACGTCATCGAAACACATCGGAATCGCAATTGAGAACGTATCGTAACGCAGCAGAAATCAGGCCGTCACGGCACCGCTTTAACATCAGCAAAAAGCCCGATGAAAGGAGACGAGCGTGACCACACGCGAGGACGCCTACCCCTACCCCGGCGAACAATACATCCTCTCGGTCGACCGCTATCAGATCGAGGTCATGGACCATCTAGACGAGCTTCCCGCCACGGGCGCCGTCATCTTCTGCACCTTCCCTAAGGTCCGTGATGGTGTCGGATACCCCGCGCGCGTTTTTGCGGTCTGCCCCGCGGCATAAGCGCACTGCGCAATAGTTTCTTTTTCACAACAGCAGCCCCGCGCGCCCACCAAACGCCCCGACGACATACAATCCATCAGGCGCCCCATATGCGGGCGCCTTTTATATGGGGAGATGATTCATATGCAGATCAACAAGGTCGCCTTTATCGGCAAGGGCGGCGTCGGCCTGCTCTACGGCAGCATGATTGCCAAGGCCCTCGGCAACGACGCCGTCGAATACGTCATGGACGACGCTCGCTTTGAGCGCCATGCGAACGACGCGCTCACCGTCAACGGCAAGCCCTGCGATCTCACGTCCGTCCGCGCCAGCGAGGCGACACCCGCCGATCTGGTCATCCTGACGGTCAAGACCACCGGTCTCGACCAAGCACTCAAGACTATGGAGCGTGTCGTGGGACCCAACACGCTCATCGCCTCGCTGTGCAACGGCATTACGAGCGAGCAAAAGATTGCCGAACGCTTTGGCTGGGAGCATACCGTTCTTGGTATCTGCCAGGGCATGGACGCCGTGTTCCTCAACGGCGCGCTCACCTTTACCAATGCGGGCGAGATTCGCTTTGGCGCGGCAGCGGGCACCGACCCCGCGACTGTCGCCGCTATCGACGAGCTCTATACGCGCTGCGGCATCGCCCATACCGTCGAGGACGACATCGCCCACCGCATGTGGGCCAAACTCATGCTCAACGACGGCATCAACCAGACCTGCATGGCCTACGGCGGGACCTACGGAAGCGCCACGGAGCCGGGCTCCGAGCAGCGCCGCTGTTTTGTCTCCGCCATGCGCGAGGCGCTTGCGGTTGCCAACGCCGAGGGCGTTGAGCTGACCGAGGCAGACCTGACGCAAATGGTGCACCTCATCGAGGAAATCGACCCCACCGGTATGCCCTCGATGGCGCAGGACCGCATCGCACAACGAAAAACCGAAGTCGAGGAGTTCGCGGGCACCATTTGCCGCCTGGCCGCCAAACACGATATCCAAGTGCCGCAAAACGATTGGCTCTACCAGAGGATTCGCGAAATAGAAGGCAGCTGGTAGTGCTCGGCATACTGCAGCCAACAGATCCAATGGTAAAGCCGCCGCAAGGGGCACTCCCCTCGCGGCGGCTTCCTTTTTCATCTTTGACCAAAAATCAGCTTCACAACGGTTAGAGCTGCGACTCCGACGCCTGGCCCTCATCGTCGCGACAAAGGGCTACACCCGCACTTCCCAGCAGCGCGGCCGCGATCAACACGCCAACCACGATAGAGGCAGCCCCACAAGACCCCTGCATACCCGCGACGAGCGCGGCCGTAGGACCAAGGCAACCAAGCATCAACGCGACGGCGGCAACGGCAATATCTCGAGCATTCACAAGACCACTTCCTCCAAGAGAAAGACCTTATTTCTCAAGAACCAGTGTGCCCCGCATCCATACGCCCAGCGTACCGCCACGGTAAGGGCTCTGTTAACTCAAACGCATACATAGAACGGACGTCCTTACGTTGCCCTAAAGCTCGGTAAAGACGCCCGTCCGCCAAATATCCGTGATGCAGAAAAATTACCAACCGGTGTAGTAGTCGGTGGTTCCGGCAGCGCAACCGGAGTCATAGACCTTGCAATCACCCTTGGAGCCCGTAAAGGTCGAGCCCTGGGCCATATCGCCCGCGGCAACAACGTAATAGCCGTCGGAATCGCGCCAGAAGCCCTCAGAATCCTGAGTCCATTCGCCCGTGCGATAGTGATAAAGCACATTGCTGCTGTAATAGGTCTCGCGGCGACCGTTGTAGTTATTGACACCCGCAGAGCGCGTCAGGCCCGATCCGTTCGCGTAGGACGCGGCAGACGCGTAGGACGGAGTGTAACCGGCGTTGTAGTACGAAGCCTGGGCGGCCTCGGCAGCCTCCGCCTCGGCGGCAGCAACCTCGAGCGCTTCGCGCTTGGCATCCTCAAGCGCAATGCGCAGCTCATCGAGCTCGGTCGACTTGGCGTCAACCTCCCCCATCGTCAACAGGCTACCCGCGCCGTCGATGCAACCCTGCAGCACAGCGCGCTCGTCATCGGTGGCATAGTCACCGTACATGTTCATGATGATCTGAGCGCGCATCTCCAGGGAATCGCGCTTGGCCTCCATCGAGGCGTTCCACTCCTGCATGGAACCATAACCATCGCCGCGATAGTCAACGGGCTGTACCAGCGTCGTCTCGGACGGAGTAGATCCAACCGTATCGGACAGTGTTGCGGCGTGGGCATCAGTTGCACCGGCGCCCGCCAAAAGTGCCACGGTCAGAGCGGCGGAAAGGGCGGCGGCTTTCGGTTTTCGTGAATCGATCCTCATGTAGCTGGAAACCTCCGTAGTGCGTTTTTGCTGCGTTTGAGCTGCGTGTGATTCGATCGCGCTGCATAGTACCCCGAGCAAATCGCGACCTGCGGTTTTACTCAAAAGGCGCACGTCAATTGCGTAAAACTCACATCCTCTCAACAGGAGTTTTCCACAACTCAAATGCATAAAGCGTGTCAAAAACCCTGTTTTTGCACCCGCTCTATGCAAAAAAAGGCGCCTGTGCAACCATTGTTCGCACAGGCGCCTTGAGCAGGCATTTTATGCAGTTATACCTATCGAGTCGCAAGGGGTCCTTGCACAAGTCGCCTTACTCGTCCAGCGCGGCGAAGGCCTGCTTCAGATCCCAAATGATATCCTCGGCGTTCTCGGTACCGATGGAAAGACGGATCGTGGAGGGCGTGATGTTCTGCTCGGCGAGCTCCTCGGCAGAGAGCTGGGAGTGCGTGGTGGTAGCCGGGTGCACGACGAGCGACTTGACGTCGGCCACGTTGGCGAGCAGCGAGAACACCTGCAGATGATCGATGAACTTCCAGGCGGCCTCCTGGCCACCCTTAATCTCAAAGGTAAAGATCGAGGCACCGCCGTTGGGGAAGTACTTCTGATAGAGCTCGTGATCGGGGTGCTCAGACAGGCTCGGGTGGTTCACCTTGGCGACATGGCTGTCACCAGCCAGGAACTCAACGACCTTCTTGGTGTTCTCGACATGACGGTCAACGCGCAGCGACAGAGTCTCGGTGCCCTGGAGCAGGATCCAGGCGTTGAACGGGCTGATGCAGGCGCCCTCGTCACGCAGCAAGATAGCGCGGACATAGGTTGCGAAGGCGGCGGGACCGGCAGCCTCGGCAAACGAGACGCCATGGTAGGAGGGGTTGGGCTCGGCGATCTGCGCATACTTGCCGCTCGCCTTCCAATCGAAGTTACCGCCGTCGACGATCACACCGCCCAGCGAGGTGCCGTGGCCGCCGATGAACTTGGTTGCGGAGTGAACGACGATGTTGGCACCATGCTCCAGCGGACGGAACAGATACGGGGTGCCGAAGGTGTTGTCGACGACAACCGGCAGACCGTGCTTCTTGGCGATCTCGGAGATGGCGTCGATGTTGGGGATGTCGGAGTTGGGGTTGCCGAGCGTCTCGAGATAGATGACCGTGGTGTTGTCCCTGATGGCACCCTCAACCTCTTCCAGGTTATGGGCATCGACAAACGTGGTCTCGACGCCAAACTGGGAGAGCGTATGCTCCAGCAGGTTGTAGGAACCGCCGTAGATGGTCTTCTGGGCGACCACGTGGTCACCGGCCTGGGCGAGAGCCTGCAGGGTATAGGTGATGGCAGCGGCACCGGAGGCGACGGCAAGACCTGCCACGCCACCCTCGAGTGCGGCGATACGGTCCTCGAAGACGCCCTGGGTGGAGTTGGTCAGACGGCCGTAGATGTTGCCGGCGTCGGCAAGACCAAAGCGGTCGGCGGCGTGCTGGGAATTGCGGAACACATAGCTCGTGGTCTGGTAGATAGGCACGGCGCGGGAGTCGGATGCGGGATCGGCGCTCTCCTGGCCAACGTGAAGCTGCAGGGTATCGAAACCAAAGGTGTGCTCGGGGTTGTTGATGAACAGGCTCATGATGATCTCCTTGATCGAACAAAAGTAAATAAAAAGAGAGAAGTAAGTCGCTGTCTCCTGATCACGCCGACGGGCGCAAACAGGAGCCCGGCATTCGTCTTGGTAAGCAATTCATATGCGGGCCTCCTTTCGCATCCCGGTTCCGTGGTTGGCTTAATTACCTACCGCCTTTGTGTGTTTTGAATAGTACGAGCATTGTTTCCCTCGGTCAATCACTTAAAAGCGCTAACCTGTTATCGGTTTTTTAGATAGCTATCGAAAGGACGGGCGCCGATGACCCTCCAGCAGCTTCGCTTTCTTATCGCCGTGGCAGAATCCGGCTCAATTAACGCCGCAGCTCAGCGCCTCTATACCGCTCAGTCCAACATCTCAAACGCCGTCAAAAGCCTGGAACAGGAACTCAATCTGGAGATCTTTACGCGCTCCAGCCGCGGCGTCACGCTCACCAACGACGGCACCGAGCTTTTGGGTTATGCACGCCAGGTCGTAGAGCAGGCCGACATGCTCGAGGCCCGCTACGAGGACGGCGGTACCCCGCAAGCCCGCCTCGCCATTTCCGCCCAGCACTACGCCTTTTCGGTCGAGGCCTTTGTCAACGTAGTCGAGCGCTGCCGCGACAGCAAGTTCGAGTTCATCATGCGCGAGACCACCACATCGCAGATCATCGATGACGTCCGCGCATTTCGCAGCGACATCGGCATCCTCTATCTGGACGACTTTAACGCCCGCGTTCTGCAGAAGGCTTTTGCCGATGCGCGCGCGAGCTTCCATCCCCTATTCAACGCGACGGTCCACGTCTTCGTTAGCGAGCGCCACCCGCTTGCCCGCCGCCCGCAGCTGTCCCTTGCCGACCTCACACCATATACGCGCTACAGCTTTGAGCAGGGAACCTCAAACTCCTTCTATTACGCCGAGGAACCTTTTAGCTATATCCCTTGCGACCGCAACATACGAATCTCGGACCGCGGAACACTTACTAACTTACTTATCACGTCGAACGGCTACACCCTGTCGACCGGTGTCCTCTCCAATGAAATGCAATGGGGTATGGCATCGATCCCGTTAGCAGACGCCCCAACGATGCACGTAGGCTATATCATGCACGACGAGCGCAAGCCCTCTCCCCTCTTGCAGCAATACCTCGACGAGCTCAACCGCATCATCCATGCCAACTAACTGTCGGAAGACGGGGTAGAAATCGTAGATTGCTAGCCCCCGGCGGGCATGGCGCTACAATGGTCACTCACACGAAACGTACCCAACGAAAGGAAGCCCGTGAAGGTCATCATCTATACCGACGGCTCGGCCCGATCAAATCCGGGACGCGGCGGCTACGGCGCCGTGCTCAAATACACCAACCCCGCCGGCAAGACCTTCACCTCCGAGCTTTCGCGCGGCTACGCCAAGACCACCAACAACCGCATGGAGCTCATGGCGGTCATCGTGGCGCTCGAGGCACTTAACCGCCCCTGCGAGGTCGAGGTCCATTCCGATTCGCAGTACGTCGTCAACGCCTTTAACAAGCACTGGATCGACGGCTGGAAAAAGCGCGGATGGAAAACCGCCAACAAGCAGCCCGTCAAGAACCGCAATCTGTGGGAGCGCCTACTCACCGCCAAAAGCAAGCACAAGGTTGAGTTCATCTGGGTTAAGGGTCACGCCGGCCACGAGCTCAACGAGCGCTGCGATGAGCTCGCCACCACGGCGGCCGACGGCAGCAACCTCGATATCGATACCGGCTTTAACGAGAGCGACCTGTAACGGCGTTTTCGCACGCTATTTCCTGCCCCCTCGCGCTACACTCATCCTGTAAACCGAACGGCACGAGGGGGATACATGCTGCGTATAGCGACCATCGGCACATCCATGATTACCGACGACTTTATCCAGGTCGTCAACGCCAACGACCAAGCCGCGTTTGTGGGCACGCTCTCGCGCGATGCCGAGCGCGGCGCCGCCTTTACCGCCGAACACGGCGGCGAGCGTAACTTCACCGCACTTGACGAGCTTGCGTCCGCCGACGACGTCGACGCCGTCTACATCGGCAGCCCCAATGCGCTCCACTACGAGCAGGCCCTTGCCTGCATCGCCGGTGGCAAGCACGTCATCGTCGAGAAACCCTTCTGCGCCACCGAAGCGCAGGCGCTGGAAGTCTTCCGCGCTGCCGAGGCAGCAGGTGTCGTGGCCCTCGAGGCCATGCGTCCCCTCCACGATCCCGCCTTCCACGCCATCGAGGACGCCCTGGGCGAGATCGCCCCCATCCGCCGCGCCTCATTGCGCTTTGGCAAGTATTCCTCGCGCTACAACGAGATTCTCGCGGGACGCGCCACCAATATCTTCGACTGCAATATGGCATCGGGTTCCCTCATGGACATTGGCGTCTATACCGTCGAGCCCATGGTCGAGATCTTTGGCATGCCCTCCGGCCTTACGAGCATGACCACCCTGCTCGATCCCACCACGCGACAGCTCACGCACGGCCCCATCGATGGCTGCGGTTCCATCCTCGCCAGCTACGGCGGTGGCCGTATCTCCGTCGAGCTCGCGCACTCCAAAATTACGAACGACCTGTTGCCCTCGCAGATCGAAGGCGAGCGTGGCACTATCCAGATCGACCATCTGTCCACGCCCCGCAACGTCCGCATCGACTATCGCGGCGACGTCGTACGCGGCTCGGCGACCGAGGCACCGCGCGAACAGGGAGACAACGGCCGCGTGCTCGACCTGCCCAAATCGAGCAACACTATGGAATACGAACTCACAGACTTTATCACCGCCATCGGCGGCATCGATAACGTTAAGGAAGAGATTTGGGAGACCCCGGCGGGACGCCACGAGCTTGGCCACTACCGCGATGTCACACTCGTCTCACTGCGCATCATGGATGCCGTGCGCCAGCAGGCCGGCATAACCTTCCCAGCCGACGCAGGCAAGCAGGCATAGCTATGGGTCTCTTCGATACGTTCTTCTCCAGCGTCACCGGCGGCAGTCGAGAGCCTCAAAAACCATCAAACGTCGAGCTCGAGCTGCGCCGCAGGCTTACTGTGCTCGCAAGCGACGAGGCCACTCAAGACACTCCCCTGCGCTATTTCCTGCGCTGGGCGGGGCAAGTCCAGGGCGTTGGCTTTCGCTTTACCAACACCAACCTCGCGCAGGCACGCGCGCTCACCGGCTGGGTGCGTAACATGGAAGACGGCTCAGTCGAGATGGAGATACAGGGGGCTCCGGCAAATATCCTATCTCATCTCGAGGCGCTTCATGCCTCCTACGAGCGTATGGGAACGCGTTTTCGCCTCGTAGACGCCCAGGCCCGAGCCCCACTTGCCAATGAAGACGGTTTCACGCCTCGTTATTAGTATTGTGTGCTAAATACGGTATCATTTACCTACGACCGTTGATAGAAAAGAGGCGAGGCGCATGGCGGTGCAAAGAAGGAATACCAGGCAGCGAAAGCTGGTTCTTGACGCCGTGCGCCAAAGCTATAACCATCCCACCGCCGACGAAATCTACAACGTCGTGCGCGCGCAGGATGACAAAATCAGCCGCGGCACGGTCTACCGCAACCTCAATCTCTTGGCCGACGCCGGCGAGATTCTCTCCATCAAGACGCCGGGCGGCAGCCGCTTCGATCGCACGATCGAGCCGCATGCGCATATCATCTGCACCTCGTGCAGCCGCGTCATCGACGTACCGCTCCCCTTCGATGCCCAACTCGACGCCAAGGCATCCGAGCAAATCGGCTGGCACGTCACGTCGCACTACACCATCTTCGAGGGTCTCTGCCCCGACTGCCGGTAGATGTTCGGGACATGCCTTAAAATCCACCTTTCTGCACTCTGCAGCAAAAAGAGATTCCTAGGCATGCCACATATATCTACTCGGCGAGCAGGCGGCGCAGTTCTTCTTCGACCGTGCGCACGTAGCGGACGCGGTCGTTGATGCCACGCATAGAGGGATTGCAGCTCTCCATTAGATAAGGATGGCCCACGACGTTGAGCATGTCGCGGTCGTTTTCGTTATCGCCAAACGCCATCATCTCGTCGGGCGAAATTCCCAGGGCACGACCGTAATCGGCAAGCGCGGAACCCTTACCCGAATCAAAGCCGATAAAGTCCGTCCACTCGGTTCCCGACGTCATCACGTCGACACGGTCGCTAAAGAGGCGCTCAAAATACTCCAGGGCCGCCGGCTGATCCACCTCGGGCGTCTGGAAGGCAATCTTAATGACGTCCTCGTCGATGTCCTCAGGACGGTCGACCACCGCCACATCGCAGTGGACCTCATAGCGCAAATGGTCGACGAACGCATCGTTGCCGCTCATGGTGTAGAGGTGTCCCTCACACGAAAGGGTCACGTCGGCATGGGGATACGCAACCACGGCATTCGCGATATCCATAGCAAGGCTACGCTCCATGGAACGCTTGACAACGGCACGCCCCTCGTTCATCACTAGGGCTCCGTTTTCGCATACATAGGCGAGCTCATCGGCCACCGGGGCAAACAGGTAGCGCAAGCTCGCATATTGACGACCGCTCGCCGGCATAAACACGATGCCGCGACGATGCAGTTCATCGATGAGCTCAAAGGCCTCGGAACGCGGCTCGTGCTCCCCCGGATGCAGCAACGTGCCGTCCAAATCGCATGCAATCAGCTTGATTCCCTCAAGACCCATATGCTTCCCCAAAGCCTCCTATCAACAGCAAGACGGACCTTGATTGGTCGCCCCTCAAAGCCCGCCTTGCGTATACACGCGCTTAGCCGCGCGTCTTTTTTACGATGGTAAAGTCGGGAGCCATGCTCACGACGGCATCCGCCGCACTCGACGCAAAGCGCCGGTCCGCATCGAGTTCACGGGTAACCACCGAGAGCCGAACGCCCTCGACGCCCCGGAGCATGCGGCCCAAAACAGGCTGCACCGGCGTATACATGCGCACGGTATACTCGTCCGAATCGCCTCGGAAAAGCGGCGCGTGCATATTGCCGATCTCCCAGCACGCATGCGCGAGCGCAATCGGGTCCATGCGGTCAACTTCGACCAAATAAACCTCGGCACTGCGCAGGCGCACGACAACCGCCACGGGCACCATGCCCGAACGGTCGATGGCGAGCACGTCGCCGTCGGTAAAACGACCGCCGTCGGCAGCATCCAGCCGAACATCGACCGTGCGCCCCAGCTCCGTCACGCCCACAAGCGCGCATACATCAGCCTGGTCCCAATCGAGCAGCAGCTCGTCAACTTCAAAGACGCCGCCCAACTTCCGGCGAAGCAGGAGTTCATAGGACGGATCGTTGAGATTTCCCAAGCATGTCGTCGAAACCAAGCGCTCAGACATACTCTAACCCTCGACCTCAACAAGCTCGATATCAAAGTTGAGGTCCTTGCCGGCCAGCTCGTGGTTGGCATCGAGCGTAACGGCCTCAGGCGTTACGTCGATGACCACGGCGGGAACGGGCATACCGCTCGGCGTGGACAGGAAGAGCTTCATGCCCTTCTCGATCTGCTCGATGTTGGGAACCTGCTCGGCCGGGAAGGTAATAACCATCTCGGGATTGTGCTCGCCGTAGGCATCGGCAGCAGGAATGTGCACGGTCTTCTTCTCGCCCACCTGCATGTCGACAACAGCGGCGTCGAAGCCCTTGATCATCTGACCGGCGCCGCAGGTGAACTCCAGCGGCTCGCCGCGATCGTAGGAACTATCGAACTGCGTGCCGTCATCGAGCGTGCCGCGATAATGGGTCTTGACCTTCTTGCCCTGGTTGGACATGGTAACCTCCGTGATAAGGGCGGCGCACAACGCGGGCCGCCGTGAACATATGGCGCTAACTATACCCTAGTCATACAATTCAAGGACAGTTTGCAAAGAAACGCTGCAACCGGAGGAACCATGGCATATCCCGTATTTGACCTACACTGCGACACCGCCGACCGTATCGGCTGGGCCACGCTCGATCTCGACCTGCGCTTTACCGCCGGCACCGACGGTTATTTCCCCGGCGACGAAACGCATCCGCAAGATTTCGACCTCGTCGAGGGCAACGCCTGCGCCATCTCGCTCGCAAAGATCGGCAACACGCCATGGGCACAGTGCTTCGCCACGTTTGTCCCCGACGAGATTCCCACCGCCCACGCCGCGCGCTTCCAGGCGCAAATCATGGCGCATATGAGCGGCCAGGCAATGCTCAACCACGACCGCATGGTCAACGTACGCAGCGCCGCAGACATTCGCCCCGCGCTCAAGGACGGCAAGGTCGCTTGCATCCACGCCATCGAAAACGCCACGTTCTTTGCCGAGGACCCCGCACTGATCGAGGTGCTCAAGAGCTTGGGCGTACTCATGTCATCACTCAGCTGGAACGCGCAGGGACCGCTCGCGAGCGGCCACGACACCCACGCCGGCCTCACCGCCGCCGGCATCGAGGCACTTACGCAGATGGAGCACGCCGGCATGGTGCTCGACGTCTCCCACCTCAACGATGAATGCTTTGACGAAGTTGTCGCCCACGCCACGCGTCCCTTCGTCGCCAGCCACTCCAACTCCCGCACCGTCTGCGGCGTCAAGCGCAACCTCACCGACGACCAGTTCCGCACCATTCGCGACATGGGCGGTATCGTCGGCCTCAACTACTGCGGCGAGTTCCTTTCCAACGACGCAACCGACAAGACCGCCGCAGACGTCACCTTCGACCAGCTGGCGGCACATATCGAGCACTGGCTCGACCTGGGCGGCGAGGACGTCATCGCGCTCGGCGGCGACTGGGACGGCGCCACGGTGCCCGCTTTCCTCTCCGATGCCAGCAAGATGCCCGAGTTCCAGAACATGCTTTCCAAGCATTTTGGCAAGACCGTGATGCAAAAGCTCTGCAGCGACAACGCGCTTGCCTTCTTCGAGCGTTATTAATTTCACATCCCTTGAGCGGGCCGGCATGCCGAACGGTCGACATGCCGGCCCGTCCCCAATCTGAAGGACCGCTTTTGACGCAGCAGTTTACGATTTCCGTATCCCGACCGGATGGCACATCCATCCCCGTCGTCGTTACCAAAAAGCGCGTCAAGAACTTCAACCTACGCGTCACATCGAGCGGTGAGGTCCACGCCAGTGCACCGCTCGACGCCAGCCGCGAGCGTATCGAAGCGTTTGTGAAGCGCAACAGCGCCTGGATTATCAGTCGACTTGCCCAGCGCGAGCAACGTCAGGCGACGGCACGAGAGCCGCTCAGCCCCTCGTCCATCATTGCACTTTGGGGCAAGCCCATCACGGTACAAGATGCGCTCGATCGCAACTTTGCATCACCCGCACCGCGGCCCAAGCAGGCCACCTTCGCAAGTTTTATGGGTGCCGACAAATCGAACGAACGCCCACAGGCCAAGCGGCGCGCAACCCTCGACGGCCTGACGTCCGATGAGCTCCAGACCCGCATCGACCAGCTCTATGCATCCGAGGTCACCACGGCGCTGCGCGATATGGCGCGCGCGTACGAAATCGCAATGGGTGTCGCCGTTTCCCGCGTTTCCGTACGTAGCATGAAAACGCGTTGGGGCTCATGCACGCCCAAATCCGGTGCCGTTCGCATCGCACGCGAACTTGCCGCCTATCCCATCGAGTGTCTCGACATGGTTGTCGCCCACGAGCTCGTCCACCTGCTCGAGCCAAGCCACAACCAGCGGTTTCACGCCCTGCTCGACACGTACTGTCCCAACAATAGAGCTCTGTCGCAGCGGCTCAAGCAGCCGCCCCTCAACAAGCTCTAGCGTCGACTAGCGCACGCGCTCGATCTCGACACCGCAGCTTGCCAGGGGAAGACCGACGGGCGCCCAAGGCTTATCGAGCTTAACGTGCACGCCAAGCAGCAGGGGGTAACGACGCAGCAGCATCTGGGCCACACCCTCGGCTGCAGCCTCGATGAGCTTAAACGTATGCTCGCGCAGATAGCCATCGACATCGTGGCATACCGAGCCGTAGTCAATCGAGGCGTCCAGGTTATCGTGCTCCCCCGCTGCACGCAGGTCGGCATAGAGCACCAGGGACACGATGAACTTCTGGCCCAGCGCGTTCTCTTCGGGATATACGCCGTGGTTAGCAAAAACCTCAAGACCTTCAACGGTGATGCGGTCGGCATGGCGCAGATCGTCATAGCTCACGTGGGGTACCGCCGTTGCGGTGGATATTTCGCCCCTTCCACGGCGGGCGAGCTCGGCGCCTTCAGTCTTGGTTGCATTCTCGGGCAGTTTCTTGTTGCTCATCGCGATCGTCTCCTTCGTTTAGAACCCCGACCGCGCAAACTAACTACACGCGAATCGACAGGTTCTTTTTATCATCGCTCCAGTTGCAAGCATTGCGCGCGGGGCATGCAAAGCAGGCGCGCGACGCTTTGTCGGCTGCATAGAGCAGACGCTCAAGCGGTTGGCTGTTCACGCGCAGCTTTCGATGGCCCAGAATGGCCGTCTTAATGGCTGCGGCATCGGCCGGCTCAAACGCCACGTCATCGGGCATGCCGCCGAGAATCGCATCAGCGACGCGTTCGCTTGCAACATCATGGGATATACCCGATTCATACTGTTCATCTTTGCCGATATCGTGAAGAAGTGCCGTGGCGTAGATGACCTCGCGGTCAAATTCGAGCTGCTCCTCGAGATTCTTGATCCACATAATGCGAGAGACATCGAGCAGATGGTCAATACCGTGGCGGCAGAAGATGCGCCCCGATTCCAACTGCGCAATGTTGCCCAGATGCCGCCGGAACAGCCCGTTGGCACAAATGTAATCAATGCGAGGCATGGCACCAAAGGGGGCCAAGCCCGAAGCCATAAAGCCGCGACGCGACGTCCCCTCATCGGTCTTCGATGCAAAGTCGTTGACGACTCTCATAGTTAGCGTCCCAGCATCCTAAAGAAACGCTCCTCGAGCGCGGGATCGGTCTCAAAGACGCCGCGACGAGCGAGCGTCACGGTCTTGGTGCCAGGCTTTTGCACGCCGCGCATGGTCATGCACATATGCTCAGCTTCCATGAGCACAATCGCTCCCTGGGGAGCGAGATACTCCATGAGGGCATCGGCAACTTGTGCGCACAACTGCTCCTGCAGCTGCAGACGACGGGCGTAGACCTCTACCGTGCGGGCAAGCTTAGAAAGCCCTGCGACACGGCCGTTGGGGATATAGCCAATGGCAGCCTTGCCGTAAAACGGCAGCAGATGATGCTCGCACAGCGAGTAAAACGTGATGTCGCGCTCGATAACCAAATCGTTCGAAGCGACGGCAAAGGTTTTGGACAGGTGCTCCTCGGCACTCTGGTCCATACCACCGGCGATCTCACCATACATACGGGCAACGCGCGCCGGGGTCTCCAGCAGGCCCTCACGAGTTGGGTCCTCGCCTATGCCCTCAAGCAACAGCTTAATGGCGGCCTCGACTTTTTCCTGATCGACCATCTGGGCCTCACTTTTCCGATTTTGCGTTCGCGCTATGGTACCACGCCCTTTGGCATCGGCCACAAGCTACATAGTATGGGTCGAATAGACCGGATCGTCCCGCCAAAGCTCCACAGCGTCGCAAAGCGCAACGCCCTCGCGCACAGCACGGGCGCGCGTGGCGTTCATATCAATCACGCGCTGATTGCTCGAGCCCCTAAAACGCAATGAGATATCGTACAGATCCTGAACAAACGGGCCATCCACCAACATATCGAGGCAGGCAAGGATACGGTCCGTCGCCTCGGTATGGTGACGACCACCCGGCATTAGCTCCTCGAGCACGTCGCCGGTAAAGCACCAAATGGTCTTGCCCGACCCCGCGGGATAGGCCGCACGCACGCGTTCGATAAAGTCAACAAGCCCCGCCTGATTCTCGGGCTCCATAGGCTCGCCGCCCAGAATCGTCAGGCCATCGATAAAGGGATGGTCGAGGCTCTCGATAATCTTGTCCTCGACGGCACAATCGAACGGCTCACCCGCAGCAAAGTCCCACGCGACAGAGTTAAAGCAGTTCTTGCACCCACGACGGCACCCGCTCACAAACAGAGAAGTACGAACGCCTTCCCCATCAGCAATGTCGAAATACTTAATGTTCGCGTAATTCATAGGTAACTCTCCCGGGAGGCCGGGACATATCATCCCGTCCTCAAACATTCTCGGCCTGCGGCCTGCGAAACTGCGGGCGGGACGATATGTCCCGGCCTCATGCAAAGGGTAACTCAATGAACGAAGCGAACATCGAGCATAGGGTTCGAGATCTAATAAAAACTGGGTTGCGGCTCAACCGCCATCGCAAGTAAATCGCAGCTGCAACTCGAATCATTTCCGCTAAGAACTTCGAGGAGTGAGCAGACCGCGAACTGCATCTCCGCTACGTCAACTTGGCCGCCCCGTAGCGAGGCCCCGGACCTTTGCTCGATATGAGTTCCGCACGAACAGGAGGCGCCAGTGGCGCCTCCGTCGTGAGCCAGGACTGTCCGAAATAGCGAGTAAAGGTCCGGGGCCTCGCTATGGGGCGGCCTGGGATGGTTATTAGAGATGCAGCACGCGGTCGCGGATCTCCTCGGTTCGGCCCTGGTTCCAGAACTGGGTACCGATGTAACCGCACGTGCGACGGGCGACATTCATCTTCTCCTGGTCACGATTGCCGCAATTGGGGCACTCCCACACCAGCTTGCCGTCATCCTCGACAATCTTGATCTCACCGTCGTAGCCGCACACCTGGCAGTAGTCGCTCTTGGTGTTGAGCTCGGCGTACATGATGTTGTCGTAGATGTACTGCATCACGCGAATGACAGCCTTGAGGTTGTCCTGCATGTTGGGAACCTCGACGTAGGAGATGGCACCGCCCGGCGAAAGCTGCTGGAACATACCCTCGAACTTGAGCTTGTCGAATGCGTCGATCTCCTCGGACACGTGGACGTGGTAGCTGTTGGTGATGTAGCCCTTGTCCGTCACGCCCGGGATGATGCCAAAACGACGCTGCAGGCACTTGGCGAACTTGTAGGTCGTCGACTCAAGCGGGGTACCGTACAGCGAGAAGTCAATATCGCTTTCGGCCTTCCACTCCGCGCACTTGTCGTTCATGCGCTGCATGACGGCCATGGCAAAGGGCGTGCCCTCCTTCTCGGTGTGGCTGTGGCCCGTCATGTACTTAACGCACTCATACAGGCCAGCATAACCCAGACTAATGGTGGAGTAACCGCCCACGAGCAACTTGTCGATCGTCTCGCCCTTCTTCAGGCGGGCGAGGGCACCGTACTGCCAAAGAATCGGTGCGGCATCCGAAAGCGTACCCATCAGACGCTCATGACGGCACAGCAGGGCGCGGTGGCACAGCTCAAGGCGCTCGTCGAAGATCTTCCAGAACTTATCCATGTCCTGATGCGAGCTCAGCGCAACATCGGGCAGGTTGATGGTCACAACGCCCTGGTTAAAGCGACCGTAGTACTTGGGCTTGTTCGGGTCATAGTTCAGCGCGTTGGCCACGTTGTTAAATCCGTTACCGGAGCGGTCGGGCGTCAGGAAGCTGCGGCAACCCATGCAGGTATAGCAGTCGCCGTTGCCCGCGGTCTCGCCCTTCGACAGCTTGAGCTCGCGCATCTTCTTCTCGGAGATGTAGTCGGGCACCATGCGCTTGGCGGTGCACTTCGCAGCCAGCTGAGTCAGGTAGAAGTACGGGGAATCCTCGTGAACGTTATCGTCCTCGAGCACGTAGATGAGCTTGGGGAACGCCGGGGTGATCCACACGCCGGCTTCGTTCTTAACGCCCTCATAGCGCTGACGAAGCGTCTCCTCCACAATCATGGCAAGGTCATGCTTCTCCTGGGGCGTACGGGCCTCATTGAGATACATAAAGACCGTCACGAACGGCGCCTGGCCATTCGTGGTCATAAGGGTCACGACCTGATACTGAATCGTCTGAACGCCGCGACGGATCTCGTCACGCAGGCGGTCCTCAACAACCTCGCGGACCTTTTCGGGAGATGCGGAAACGCCGAGCTCCTCGAGCTCGCGGGCGACCTCGCCGCGAATCTTTTGACGGCTCACCTCGACGAACGGGGCAAGATGGGTCAGCGAAATCGACTGGCCACCGTACTGGGAGGAAGCAACCTGAGCGATGATCTGCGTCGCGATGTTGCAGGCAGTCGAGAAGCTGTGCGGCTTCTCGATCAGCGTGCCCGAAATAACAGTACCGTTCTGGAGCATATCCTCCAGGTTCACCAGGTCGCAGTTATGCATGTGCTGGGCAAAGTAGTCCGAATCGTGGAAATGGATCAGGCCCTCATTATGGGCATCCACAATCTCCTGGGGCAGCAGCACGCGCTGGGTCAGGTCCTTGGAAATCTCGCCGGCCATATAATCGCGCTGAACGGAGTTGACAGTCGGGTTCTTGTTGGAGTTCTCCTGCTTGACCTCTTCGTTATTGCACTCGATGAGCGACAGGATCTTGTCATCGGTCGTGTTCTTCTGGCGCTTCAGGCTCTGAACATAGCGATAGATGATGTAGTGGCGGGCAACCTCGTAGCAGTCGAGACGCATGATCTCGTCCTCGACCAAATCCTGGATCTCCTCGACCGAAACGGTGTGGCCCGCGTTCTCGCATGCCTCGGCGACGTTTTGCGCCGCATAAACCACCTGGCGGTCGGTTAGACGAGAGCTCTCCTCGACCTCCAAGTTGGCGGCGCGGATGGCATTGACGATCTTATCGATGTCAAAGACAACCTCGGTGCCGCTGCGCTTGATGATCTTCATCCTCTTGCCTCTTTCGCGTCGTAGCCTCATTGCGCTTCAGAGCCAAACGATGCCCGGCAGGGCTTGCCCCTGTCTTGCGGCGCCGTCGCGCAATCTGTGTTCTCGATAAACCATAAGTCCTCATGCGGACAATCCTCGCGGCCGATCAAGCGGCTCAAAGGCGTGTCCAAATGGGACGAATAAGGTCTTCGTTCTCTGTCCGCCATCTATCATACGACAAAGACGCATCTATATCCTGTATTCTTTTTTTAGTTCAAACACAACATATAGTGTTTCAGCAGGTCAAAGCAATTAGTCATTTTGCAGACGCATTAATTATGAGGGGTTCTTGGCAAGTCGGTAAAACGTTACCAACACGGCTACCTGCATGGCAGTTATAAAACCCCCTTAGTCAAGCCGCTGACAAATCCTACCAAAACCAAGCCGCTCACGCCAAAAGAATCCAAAAGATTGTGCTTGACCAACATGTTGCGGTCACGATCGGCCAGGACGTATGCAATCTGCCGGCACCCCTACGGGATGCGAAGACCATCGCGTACAGACCTTGGATCAATATTTGGTGGTTATTTGGCGGCGTGCTTGGCGGCATAAAACAAAACAGCCCAGAGACATAGCCTCTGAGCTGCGAACATTTGGTGGGCGTTAGAAGATTTGAACTTCTGACCTCTTCCGTGTCAGGGAAGCGCTCTCCCCCTGAGCTAAACGCCCAAATGGAGCGGACAACGGGGCTCGAACCCGCGACCCCAACCTTGGCAAGGTTGTGCTCTACCAACTGAGCCATGTCCGCCTGCGAGGATTTAATATACGGGATGATCCACCCAAATGCAAGAACTTTTTTTAAAAAGTTTTGCGACGCTCTCGCGAGGGCATCAGTCGTCACGAAAGGCACGGACAAACGCAGGCTCGCAGCGAGATGCCCCTACATCTCACCGAGCATGATCCAGGCAGAGCTGTCCTGCGTGAGCCTGCCGTCTGCAAGCGGTGATGAGGTGAGCAGGACCCTGCCCGCCGGCAGCTCCACGGGTGCTGCACCGAAGTTCGTCACACACGTCCAGCCGTTATCGCGGCGATAGGCGATGACGCCGCCCTCAGCGCCCTCGGCACCATCCGCAAGACCGGTGCGCCCGTCAAGATCGAGCCACGCAAGATCGTTGGCGCACCCGCGCAGCTTGCGCCGCAGCCAGAGGGCGTCACGATAGAGCGCAAGCATCGATGTCGGGTCCACTTCTTCCCTATCGGCAGCATAATCGGAAAACCATGCAGGCTGCGGCAGATGGGGCGCCGCATCGGCGTCTGCCGGCGAAAACCCAAACGATCCGCCATGCGCGGGATCGTCCGCCGCCACCCACGGCAGGGGCACACGACAGCCGTCGCGCCCCTTCTCACGCTTCGGTCCGTGCGTATTGGTCGCAGTAGGGTCTTCGAGTGCAGCCCACGGGATATCAGCCACCTCAAAAAGGCCGAGCTCCTCGCCCTGATACACGTATGCCGAGCCCGGAAGCGCCAGTTCAAGCAAAAGGGCCGCCCGCGCGCGGCGCTCGCCGAGTTCACGGTCCTCGTCATAAGACGACCCGTCACGTAAGAGCCAGTCGAGCGCAATCTGGTGGTAGCGCGTCGCCTTGATTTGCGGCAGGGCATAGCGTGTCGCCACGCGCGGCACGTCGTGGTTGGAGAGTACCCAGGTCGAGGCGGAATCGGATTCGACGGCTGCCTTCAAGCCCTTCTCGATTGCAGTGTGCATGTCATCATAGGTCCAAGTGGCCTTGGCAAACTCAAAGTTGAATGTCTGGCCAAGCTCGCTGGGACGCGCGTAGAGATACTGGCGCTCGGGCAGCACCCACGCCTCGGCAACAGCGCTGCGTGGCGGATTATAGCGGTCGAACACGCGGCGCCACTCTCGATAGATCTCGTGGACCTCGTTGCGGTCCCACAGCGGATGGGTGCCGTCGTCAACCATGTCATCGCCCTCGGCGAGATGCCACCGGTCGAGGTCATCGCGGTCGAGATCCTTGGCGAGACCCTGCGCCACATCAATGCGAAAGCCGTCGACGCCTCGATCGCTCCAAAACGCCAGGACGTCGCAAAAGAGCGCGTGAACCTCAGGGCATGACCAGTCAAAGTCCGGCTGCTCGGGCGTAAACATGTGCAGATACCACTGACCGTCCGCAACACGCGTCCATGCGGGGCCGCCAAAGTTGGCATTCCAATTGGTGGGAGGCAGCTCGCCATGCTCGCCGCGACCATCGCGGAAGATATAACGGGCGCGCTCGGGCGATCCGGGGCCGGCGGCAAGAGCGGCTTTGAACCAGGGGTGCTGGCTGGATGAATGGTTGGGCACGATGTCGACGATGACCTTGATGCCGCGCGCGTGAGCCGCAGCGATCATATCATCGAAGTCGTCAAGCGAGCCGAGACGTGGATCGACATCGCAGTAGTCCGCCACATCATAGCCACCATCGACAAGAGGCGATGGGTAAAACGGGCTCAGCCAGATGGCCTCGATACCCAGCCGCTCAAGATAGTCCATCTTCTGGGTAATGCCCGCGATATCGCCCAGACCCGAACCAGTCGAATCCTTAAACGAGCGCGGGTAGATCTGATAGATCGCGGCATCGGACATCCATGAGCGCGAAGAGGACTTTTCTGTAGCCATGGGATAAGTCTCCCTTGCAACGAGGTTTTGCGAGATGCCCACGATGATACGCCCAAAGCTGACGTTCGCGACAAACAACGCCACAGCCACGACCCAAAACGCTCGCTCCCTCTCGGGTTCGAACCTCCCGGGACGAATCGACCGATTAGTGAAAAGAACGGAAGACCCACTCCCCCGGCCACGACAGCGAGCGGGCTCCGGGTGCCCCAGGTTGCCGCGAAAGAGGAGGGAAGCGTACTTTATGTACGCGACCGACGATTGAGGGGCAAGATGGGGTGCCCGGGGCTCGCGCAGCGTCAACAAAAAACGCGGTTCGTTAGAACCGCGTAAGATAGTTGGAGCGGACAACGGGGCTCGAACCCGCGACCCCAACCTTGGCAAGGTTGTGCTCTACCAACTGAGCCATGTCCGCATATGTAAAACAAAACGGGCGCCGGAGCGCCCGGATGTTGCCTGGAGGCGAAGCCCGGATTCGAACCGGGGGTAAAGGCTTTGCAGGCCTCTGCCTTACCACTTGGCCACTTCGCCGAAAAAGGACCGCCTAAACGGTCCGGAAATGCAATGGAGCGGACAACGGGGCTCGAACCCGCGACCCCAACCTTGGCAAGGTTGTGCTCTACCAACTGAGCCATGTCCGC
>NZ_JBDMSL010000015.1:61367-65431 GCF_039758965.1 Collinsella aerofaciens
AATGGAGCGGACAACGGGGCTCGAACCCGCGACCCCAACCTTGGCAAGGTTGTGCTCTACCAACTGAGCCATGTCCGCTTGCGGGTTATTAATTTACGCGAGTTGTCCAAAAGACGCAAGTACTTTTTTCAAAAAACTTGTCTGCCGCATGTTCTTAGTAGCTAAACGCGCTAAAGCGATTGGCTAGGCACACGATTCCAGTGCTCCGCTAAACAGCTTCACCATCTGCACGCGCGTGCCGGCGCCGTCCGTACGACGAGCAACCTCCACGTTATCGACGAGCATACGCATAAGCTTGATGCCACGGCCGCGTTCCTCGGATGCGACCGGTTCGCTCGTTTCATCGATAGAATAGCCGGCACCTCGATCAAGCACCTCAACCACAACGCGATCGCCATAGGCCTGAACCGTCAGGATGCACCCGATACCGCCCGCATGGTCATAGGCATTACCCAGCGCCTCCCCCGACGCCAATGCGACATCATAGCGCTCGTCACGGCGCAACGGAAGCGATTCAAGGAGTTCGGCGATGCGATGTCGGTAGTATGGAAGATTCTCGATACCCTGACGGACCTCGACGCTCTTACTCCAGCGAGGCAGCTCCCCCACCGGAATGGCGGGAATAGACTCCCGTGCCGGCCCCGCGACATGAAGGATATCGACAAGACGAGCAATCTCCAAAAAGCGAACAACTTCACCTGATGCATTGACGAGCGAAAGCAGGCCTTCTCGCCTCATGAGCTCACGAGCGCGCGTAAGCAGGAATGCCAAGCCCGTCGAATCGATAAAGCTAACAGCCTGACAGTTGATGACAACACGACGCACGCCGCGGCCAATCAAAGCATCCAACCGCCGACGCAGCGCAGGCACCGTGGCGATGTCGATATCGCCTGGTGGCGTCAAAACCGCTATGTCATTCCACTCATTCATACGACCATGGTTCCCCAAAAGAGCTTGTTCGATGCATGCGTTTCCGCAACCGTGCGGATTCGACGCGCCCAGCGTCGCTGTTTAGGACCGGCCCCGTAAAAACTCAAGGGACACCAATGCAATGTCATCGTCCAGCGCCGATTCGGTAAATCGGTCAAGCTCGCCCAAGACCTTGCCGCAAATGCCCGACACGCCCTCCCCCGAAACAGAAAGCAGAAGGTCGCGCAAGCGCTGCTCGCCAAAGAACGCTCCGGTGCGGTCGCGGGCCTCAATCGTTCCATCCGTATACATGAAGAGCATGTCGCCGGGGGCGAACGTAAACACGCCTGTCTCGTACACCATGCTCTCAAAGGCACCGATTACGCCCGATTGGCATCCAAGCAGCTCAACCTCTCCCCCACGTGCCTCACCGCCACCCAGCGGCATCGACTCTGGCCTGATGACCATGGTCGGAGGATGGCCCGCCGAACAATACGTTGCGCGTCCGGCCTTAAGGTCAATCTTGGCGATAAAGGCCGTCACGAACGTCTCGACCCTCGAAAAGCCCATGAGCATGCTGTTAAGGGAGCGTGCCATGCGGGCCGGTCCAGCGCCCTCCCAGGCATATGCCGTCAGGGCCGTCTTGACGAGCGCGGACATCGATGCGGCCTCAATGCCTTTGCCAGACACATCACCCAGAATCATGACGGCGCAGTCGTCGGGAAGACGGATGAGCGTATAGAAATCGCCGCCGACCAACGCCGAGTTCGTGGCCGACAGGTACACCGAATCGGTTGCGATACCCGGAACATCCCCCAGGGAATTTCTCATGCCGATCTGAAGGGTCTGAGCGATATGGCGCTCCTCGCGCTTTTGAGATTCGCCTTCGTAGATCAGTTCAAAGTCATGCGCCAAGTGCACCAAGTAGTCATATTCAAGATCATCAATCGGCTCTTGGCTACCATCACGAAGCAGCAGCGCGCGCGTCGTCGGGCTCTTCGCAACAGAAGCAGGAACAATCGCGTCGTTACTGTGCCTGCCATCACCCTCAGAGCGCGGGCGCCCCGCCTCGATGCCGGAGTCAACGTAGAGACCTTGACAAGGCAGACCGTGCGCCCTAAGCCAGCCTCCCATAGGCATCGATTCGTCAACGCGAGTTATACGGACGTGTTTAAGGTCCTCGGCACTCGTACCGCCCAAAACAGATGCCTCAAAGCCATCAGGGCCAGCCCCCAGACGTGCCGCTGGCGCCGTCGTGGAAAAGAAAAGCTTCTCGGGATCGTCCGGCAAAGCAACGCGACTGCCGCCTTCAAAATCTATGACGTAGGAATCCAGACTGGCGTCATACTCAACAGGGCAAAAATGGCAGTTAAGCATATTGCAGATCTCGGACGATACCGCCTGGGTAGCCGCGGCGGAATCGTCTAGAAAGGCAAACAACTCATCACGCAAGACATTGAGCGAGCGGCCAAGCTCGGCCGTGCGACGGGAGCGAAGGCTCGATGCCATGCCGACCAGCTGGATAGACAGGTAATCGCAAATGACCTCGAGCACATTAACGTCATAGGCGAGCGGTGCCTGGGGGCGTTTCCAACCAACTTCCAGCACGCCAAGAATCTGCGTACCGTAAAAAACGGGAAGACAGATCTCGCTGCGGTACGGAGGCATATCCTGCATGCGCAACAGGTGCTTAGAACGATTGTCCAGGTCCATAAACATACCGGAGGCGGCCTTATCGCCCTCAAGGTCCTGTTGAATCGACAAGCGACAGGCACGCGACTCGCGAAGAACATACGTCGGAATGCCAGCGCCATACGGCAAAAACTCGGGCAGGTAGCTGTCGTACAGCTCCTTGGAAACACCGCGTAGCTTAAAACCGCCGCTCTCAGAAAAATAGATAGCGGCACCCGAAGCATCGAGCGTTCCTACAAGCTGGTTCAAAACGGTATCAAGTAGGCTGGGCAGCTCATCGGAGCCCACGGTACTCATAATGACCGAGAGCGTGCCAGAGAGGCGTTTGTTCGCCACTCTAAGCTCCGATAACGCACGCTTGAGCTGACGGTCGTGCGAATACTGTTCTTCGATGCTATGGAGCGCCACCAGGACACGTGGCGCGCGGCGCCCAAAGATGCGTGGAGGCGTTACGGAGCCCGCACGAACCAAGACGGGGATAAAAGAGCCGTCACTCAGCTTGAGCATCAGTTCGTTCTCGGAGCCATCGGTTTCAAATGGCAGACGATGTTCCGTCGCACGTTCAAAAGCGGACGAGTACAGGACGTCTTTAACATCTCCACCGATGACGTCGACGCGTTCCTCGCACATCAAACCAAGTAAGCGATTATTCACATGCAGAATGGTTCCGTCGAGCTCACAGATGATGACAGCATCGCTCGTGATCTCGACTAGTTGGGCAACGTCTGCCCACTCGTTGCGTTCAAGCGTTTCCATCGTGGACCCCACCGTCTATCGGTAACAAAAAAGCCTCCGAAGAGGCTTCTCAAATGCGATGGTGTCGGAGGCGGGACTTGAACCCGCATGACCAAAAAAGCGGTCACTAGCACCTCAAGCTAGCGCGTCTGCCAATTCCGCCACTCCGACATGCTATGTTGTTGATTCGCAGTTCGTTTTGTTGGACCCGCGCGTTCAACGAGGAAGATAATAACCTATGATTCGAGAACTGTGCAAGCACTTTTTTCAAAAAAGTTTACGAATTTGTTAATGCGCAGGTAGATCAGTATGTCCGGTCCCGAATCGGTGTTGCCTCCCGGCGCGTCCTCGGGCATGACCGATATTTTGCTGCGCACTTCGTGCTGCAAAATATCGCTCCCCCTGCGGAATGCGCCGGGAGGCAACACCGATTCGGGACCTACGTCCACGTACTCCAGACACCGTTCTCAAACATGTTATGGGGCTGATGCAAATTTGGTGGCTCGGCTTTGCCGAGCCCTTATATGGGGAGGTCGGAGCTAAAGCTCCGGCCTCACTCAATTTCTTATTAGATTAAGTGAGCGATCGAGGAATCGCACTCTCCCTGCCGAGTTACCCCAGGGCCCGCCCTGAAGTTACTTTTCAGAACACTCCGCACTGATATTTTCTGTATTGAAGACGTCGATGGTGCACCCGTATACCATTGACGTCGACACCATCAGATGCGG
>NZ_JBDMSL010000016.1:0-63826 GCF_039758965.1 Collinsella aerofaciens
AGATGAAAACACCGGGCCGCCGCAGAGCACCTTCGACCTACCGGGGATTGCTGTGACGTACGTTGGCTGAAATAAAAATGTGGGCTCTGTCGTTCATTCGAACGACAGAGCCCACGCTCATTTTTTATTCAGTCCTAGTCATCGTGCAAAGTCCCTTCGGCAGCACGCGGTGCAACCGAGTCACCGTAGGCCGGGGCGGGAGGTCCTGCAGGGCGATGACGTCCATGCCCATGTCGTTGGCGCTGCCGTGACCCTGCTGGTCCTCGCGCACGGCCTCGATGGCACTCACGTACGTGTTGGCGGCAGACATCGCGGTCACGCAGGTCACGCCGCGGCGCACGGCCTCGGTGCGCAGCAGATAACCGTCGCCACGCGAGCCCGGGCCGTATGGCGTATTAATGATCACCGCAATCTTGCCATCGGCGATGAGGTCGCCGATGTTGGGACGCTCGCCGTCGTGCGGGCCGCTGATCTTCTCCACAACCTCGCAGGTCACGTTGCCGCCGCGCAGCACGCGCGCCGTACCCTCGGTGGAGCAGATGTCAAAGCCCAGGTAACGCAGGATACGCGCGACCGAAAGGATATGACGCTTGTCGCGGTCGCACACGCTAATGAACACCTTGCCGGCGCTCGGGTCGGGCAGCTTGTAGTCAATCGCCAGCTGCGTCTTGGCATATGCCTCGGGATAGCTCTTGGCGATACCCATGACCTCGCCCGTAGACTTCATCTCGGGCCCCAGGATAACGTCGGCGCCCGGGAAACGGCCCCAGGGCATAACGGCTTCCTTCATGCAGAACCAGTCCAGCTGACGCTCGTCGCTCGGCAGGCCCAGGCTCGCGATGGAATCGCCTGCCATGATACGCGCCGCGCACTTGGCCAGCGGCACGCCGGTGGCCTTGGAGATAAACGGCACGGTACGGCTGGCACGCGGGTTGGCCTCGATCACATAGACGGTCTCGCCCTTAATGGCGTACTGCACGTTGACCAGGCCGCGTACGCCCAGCGCCATCGCGATGCGGCGCGTAGTCTCGCGAAGCTTTGCCTGCAGGCTCTCGCTAAAGCTGAACGGCGGAATGCAGGTCGCAGAGTCGCCGGAGTGAATACCGGCCTCCTCGATATGCTCCAGAATGCCGCCGATGTAGACCTCTTCGCCATCGCACAGGGCGTCGACATCGGACTCGATCGCGCCCTCCAAGAAGCGGTCCAGATACACCGGGTAGTCGGGGCTAATGCGCGCAGCCTCGGCCATGTAATCGCGCAGATGCTCGGCATCGTAGGCGATCATCATGCCGCGGCCGCCCAGCACGTAGCTCGGACGCACCAGCAGCGGGTAGCCAATATGCGCGGCCACGGCCTCGGCCTCCTCAAACGAGGTTGCCTGGCCCGCCGGCGGATACATAATGCCCAGCTTGTCGAGCAGGGCGGCAAAGCGCTCGCGGTCCTCGGCAAAGTCGATGGCATCGGGCTTGGTGCCCATGATGTTCACGCCGCTCTCCTCGAGCATGCGCGCCAGCTTAAGCGGAGTCTGGCCGCCGAGCGTCACCACGACGCCGTCGGGTCGCTCAACATCGATGACATCCATGACGTCCTCGTAGGTGAGCGGCTCAAAGTACAGACGGTCGGACGTGTCGTAGTCGGTCGAAACGGTCTCGGGATTGCAGTTGACCATGATGGTCTCGAAGCCGCGGGCCGCCAGCGCATAGCTCGCGTGCACGCAGCAGTAATCGAACTCGATACCCTGGCCAATGCGGTTGGGGCCGGCGCCCAGGATCATCGCCTTGGGCTTGTCCGCCGGCGTGGTCTCGTCGGGAGCCACGCACTTCTTGGCATCCGGGCTCGTGCGGTAGATGTTCTCGTACGTCTTGTAGTGGTACTCCGTGGCGCTCGAGAACTCCGCAGCGCAGGTATCGACCGTCTTCATGCTGGGAACCACGCCCAGACCCTTGCGATAGGCGCGCACAAAGCGCTCGTCCGAGCCGGTCAGCGCAGCGATCTCGGCATCGCTCGTGCCGTACTGCTTGAGCAGGCGCATCGCGTCGGCGTCGATATCCTCCACACGCAGGTCGCGGATGCTCTCCTGGACCTGCACCATATCGTTGATACGGTTGAGGTACCACGGATCGATACCGCAGATGGCATGGATGCGAGCGATGTCCCAGCCACGGCGCAGGGCCTCGACCACAAAGAAGATGCGGTGCTCGGTCGGCGTTGCCACGGCTTGAGCGAGCTCATCGTCGCTCAGTTTGTCGGCACCTTCCTTGCCACCGGCGCAAATGCCCTGGTGGCCATCCTCCAGCGAGCGCATAGCCTTGCCAAAGGCCTCCTCAAAGGTGCGACCGATCGCCATGATCTCGCCCACGGCCTTCATGCGCGTGGTGAGTGTGGGGTCGGTACCCTTGAACTTCTCGAAGGCAAAGCGCGGCACCTTGACCACACAGTAGTCGATTGTGGGCTCAAAGCAGGCGGGCGTAGCCTTGGTGATGTCGTTGACGATCTCGTCGAGCGTGTAGCCCACAGCCAGGCGCGCGGCGGCCTTGGCGATGGGGAAACCCGTGGCCTTGGAAGCGAGGGCGGACGAGCGGCTCACGCGCGGGTTCATCTCGATGACGATCAGGCGGCCGGTGTTGGGGTTCACGGCAAACTGCACGTTGGAGCCACCGGTCTCGACGCCGATCTTCTCCAGAATGGCGAGCGAGGCCACGCGCATGCGCTGATACTCAAGGTCGGAGAGCGTCTGCGCCGGCGCCACGGTGATGGAGTCGCCGGTATGCACGCCCATGGGGTCGAGGTTCTCGATGGAGCACACGATGATGCCGTTGCCGGCGTGATCACGCATGACCTCCATCTCATACTCTTTCCAGCCCTCGATGGACTCCTCGACCAGCACCTCGTGGGCAGGCGAGAGCTCCAAGCCCTGGCTCACGATGGAGACGAGCTCCTCGTGGGTGTGAGCGATGCCGCCGCCGGCGCCGCCGAGGGTAAAGCTCGGGCGCAGTACGCAGGGATAACCCACGCGCTCGGCGATGGCCTCGGCGTCGGCCACGCTGTAGGCATAGCCCGAGCGCGCGACCTCCAGGCCAATCTCGGCCATGGCCTCGTTAAAGAGCTTGCGGTCCTCGCCGCGCTCGATAGCGGCCAGGTCGCAGCCGATCATTTCGACGCCGTACTTGTCGAGCGTACCGTCCTTTGCCAGCTCGACGGCGGCGTTCAGACCGGTCTGGCCGCCCAGCGTGGGCAGCAGCGCGTCCGGGCGCTCTTTCTTGATTACGCGCTCGATAAATTCGGCGGTGATGGGCTCGACATAGGTGCGGTCGGCAAGACCCGGGTCGGTCATGATGGTCGCCGGGTTGGAGTTGACCAGGATGACCTCAAAGCCATCCTCCTTGAGCACCTTGCAGGCCTGGGCGCCGGAGTAGTCAAACTCGCAGGCCTGGCCGATAACGATGGGGCCCGAGCCGATGACGAGGATGCGCTTGATGTCAGTACGTTTAGGCATGTTAGTTCTCCTCGGTCTCAGTCGCGGCGGTCTCGGCAAAGTTCCAGCCAGCCAGGCGGTCCTTCGCGGTGTCGATGTCCAGGTAGTTCTCCTCGCCGTCCATGAGTCGCGTAAAGGCGGTAAAGAGATAGTGGGCATCGGTGGGGCCAGGCGAGGCCTCGGGGTGATACTGGACCGAGAAGCACGGGGCGTCGAGCAGCTGGATGCCCTCGGCGGTGCCGTCGTTGAGGTTCACATGTGTTAGGCGAATGCGGCCAAAGCGCTCGTTCATCACGACCGGCGCGATTCCGCGGCGCACCCAGACGCGCAGATCTCCATCGGCCGCATGCTCGGTCTCGCCGCCGGAAAGCTCGGGGACAAGCTTGCCCAAGCTGGGGAACAGCAGGCCAAAGCCATGGTTTTGCGCGGTGATCTCCACACGGCGGCTTACCAGGTTCATAACCGGCTGGTTGCCACCGCGGTGACCGAACTTAAGCTTTTCCATCTGGGCGCCGCAGGCCAGGCTGATCATCTGGTGACCAAGACAAATACCAAAGACCGGCACCTTGCCGATCAGCTGCTGCACCTGCTCGTAGGTCTCCACCACGGCGTCGGGGTCGCCGGGGCCATTGGACAAAAAGACGCCGTCGGGATTCATGTCGAGCACCTCACTCGCGGGCGTGTCCCACGGCACGACGGTAAGGTCGCAGCCGGCGCGGACCAGCCCCTCCAGAATGCCGCGCTTCACACCGCAGTCGTAGGCGACCACTTTGTGACGGGCAGGAGCGGCAGCCGAAAGCGCAAAGTCATGCGTGGCAGGCAGGTCGGCAGCCACAAACTCATGAGGCGCGGGGCAACTTACGGTCTTGACCAGGTTCTCGCCTACCAGCGTGGGCGCTGCGGCCAGACGCTCGACAAGCTCGTCGACGTCGAAGATCTCGGTCGAGATAATGCCCATCTTGGAACCATTGTCGCGCAGATGGCGCACCAGAGCGCGGGTGTCGACGCCCTCGATAGCGACGATGCCGTGGGCGCGCAGATACTCCGGCACGCTGACGGCCGAGCGCCAGTTAGAAGGCGTGGTGCACATGTCGCGAACGATCATGCTGCGCATAGCCGGAGCGCTCGCAGGGCGCACGGCGTCGCCGGGGAAGGCCGACTGGACGTCGGTCTCGTCGATACCGTAGTTGCCGATCTGCGGATAGGTCATGGTTACGATTTGGCCGGCATAACTCGGGTCGGTCATGACCTCAAAGTAGCCCTCGAGTGAGGTGTTGAAGCAGACTTCGCCGGTCGCGGTGCCCTCGGCGCCGCATGCACGTCCATAAAAAATGGTCCCATCCTCAAGATACAGGATGCAGGGACCGCAGGTGCCCTTGCTGGTTTTGGCCAGCATACGCTGGCAAAGCTCGCTGGGCGCGAAGGTGCGGGCGGCAGCGCCCGCGGTATGGTTGTTCGCCATAATTCTCCTTCCCGGTCTCACAGGACCGGCTTAAAGGTGTGTAGTTAGGCCTCGCGGTATTGTAACCGCAAGCATGCCTCATGGCGTTAATTTCATCGAAATGTTTACGAAATGATAATTATGACTTTCTATGCATAATGATTTCTCTGGGACGGGGATTAAAAAATCATCCCGCGGGGCTTATGGCTCACGCGGGATGATGGCGTCTTACTTTTTCTTGTCCTGTTCCAGCAGTTCGGACGGTGTGCGATCGGGCTTGCCGCCGCGGAAAATCTCGCGGCCATGCAGACGATGCTCCAGGTCACGCTCGGCCTTTTCCTCGTCAATCTTGGTCTGGCTCACCACCGGATCCTCAATCAACGACGACACCGAGTTCACCTGCTTCTGAATGCGCTCGGCGATGGTGTCATCCATACTCACGATGCGCATCTTCCAGTCGATACTCGTGGCGTTGGATGAGCTCTTGGTCCACACGAACGTCAAAATGGCGCTCTGGTGGCCCCGCGCGGGGAACATGCCAAAGAAGGAATCGTGCTGAATGTTGCTATCCTCGTCGATATAGGCGTGAACGTTATACACCACGCGGTCGATCTTATCGTTGAGCAACGCGTTGGTCGCAAGCGCCGCGGCCTGAATCTGCCCGTTGGACAGCAGCTCGAGCTCGTTGGCAGACGATGTGTCCAACACCGTCACCTCGACCGTGCCCGTGCGTTCATCGGCTTCATCGACGGTAAAGTCGAGCGGGAACTGCGTAAAGCCGTTGCCCCATTCAAGTCCACCCTTGAGCGCGGTCGAAACGGTATCGACCGAAACGCTCTCGGACAGGTTGGCGGTATTCAGACGGCGCATCACGCCGTAGCCGATCTGCATGCCCACGATCAGCACCAAAATACCGAAGACCACGGCCATCGCGGTCTTCGTAATGGTATGGCTCACCTGCGAGCCCGAAGGATCGTCCTCGGACAGCGGGTCGATATGTTTTGCCTGGCTCGCGCGGTCCTCGCTGCGCAGCTGCGCTAGCGCCGCTCTGTCACCGCGCTTGGCCGCGGCCTCCTTCTCACGCATGCGCTCAGTTCGCTTTTTGGCAAGCGTCGGATCCAAGACGCCGGATGCATCGATTTCGGAGAATAACTCCGTCACTTCTTCCGGAGTCAAAGGGTTCTTGTCAGCCATAAACTTCCTGTCATATCAATCAGTCGAGCTCGTGCGCACGCGCACCTTCGAACTGCATTCGATAGTAACGGGCATAGGTGCCGCCACGGGCGAGAAGCTCCTCGTGCGTGCCACGCTCCACAACGCGACCATGCTCAACGGTCGCAATCTCATCGGCATGCTTAATGGTAGAAAGGCGGTGGGCGATGATAATCGTGGTGCGGCCGCGTGCCAGCTCTTCGAGCGACGCCTGCACCGCCTCCTCGCTCTCGTTATCCAAAGCACTCGTCGCCTCGTCCAAAATCAGGATCTTGGGGTTCTTGAGAAACACGCGCGCGATGGCAACGCGCTGCTTCTGTCCGCCCGAAAGACGGCTGCCGCGCTCGCCCACCACGGTGTCGTAGCCCTGCGGAAGCGACTCGATAAAGGCATCGATGTTGGCGCGACGGGCCGCCTCGGCGATCTCTTCTGCCGTAGCGCCCGGCTTGCCGTAGGCGATGTTCTCGCCAATCGTGCCGTCAAACAGATAGACATCCTGCTGCACCAGGCCGATGGCGCGGCGCAGGCTCTGCTGCGTCACATCGCGCACGTCCTGACCGTCGATGCTAATGGATCCGGTAGCCACGTCATAAAAGCGCGGCAGCAGCGAACAGGTCGTGGACTTGCCGCCGCCCGAAGGGCCAACCAAAGCGATGGTCTGCCCGGGCTTGATGGACAGGTCCATATGGTCGATAACGGGACGCTCGTCGGCATAGCCCTCGCCCAGCTCAACATCCTCGTAGTTAAAGCACACGTCGTGATACTCCACGGCGCCGGCAGTCACCTGCAGATCCGTAGCGCCCGGCTTGTCCTGGATATCCGGCGCCGTCGAGAGCACCTCGTCCATACGTTTAAAGCCGGCGATAGCCTTCTGATACGTTTCGGCCGAATTGACGAGTGTCTCGAGCGGCGTGCAGAACAGCGAAATATAGAGTGCAAAGGTCGCCATATCGACCGCCTGCAGCTGTCCCTGGGCGACCAGCCAGCCGCCCAGCAGCACCACGATCACATAGAGCACACCAGAGAGCAGGCCATACGTCGCGGTATAGACGCCCATGGCGTGATACATGTTCTCCTTGGACAAAAGGTAGTGATTGTTGGAGGCGCGGAACTTGGCACGCTCGGTCTCCTCGTTGGCAAAGCTCTTGACCACGCGCATGCCCGCCAGAGAATCCTGCAGCTGCGCATTGATGCCGCTGATCTTTTTGCGGTTGTCGCTAAAGACCTCGCGCATACGCATGTTTTGCCAAAACATGATGACCGCAAACGCCGCCGTCACCACGGCCATGGCAAGCGCCAGCACCGGGGCGATGGTAAAGAGGATCACAAACGAGCCGATAATCTCGATGCCGCAGATGATGATCCACTCGGGTACGTGATGCGCCGCCTCGCAGATATCGAACAGGTCGTTGACCACGCGGCTCATCATGTCGCCCGAACTGTTGCGGTCGAAGTACGCAAAGCTAAAGCGCTCGTACTGGTCAAACAGGTCCTCGCGCATCTTGGACTCCATGCGCGCACCCATCACGTGGCCCCAGTAGCTCACAAAGTAGCGGCAGGCGCAGCGAACGGCATACATCAGCACCAGCCCCACCGCGATCATACCGAGCGCCTGCATAATGGCAGCCTGGCCCTGGGTAAACAGCCCACCGGTCAAATTGCGCAGAATAATAGGAAACGCAAGGTCAATGGCAGCAAGCACCAGAGCGCAAACAGTATCAGCAACAAAAAGCCCCATCTGGGGCTCGTAATACGAAAGAAACCTCTTAAACATGCAGTCCTCGAAGAGAAATAAATAGCGTGATAAATCCGGTTAAGCCGGTCGGGCTGAAAACAAAGCGTCCCAACAAACATAACGCCGATGTTCTAGCAACGTCAGCGAAAACGTCCCTAAGCGAGCAAGGTGCCTTGAAAGAGGAGCGACGCGTACTTCGGTACGCGAGCGACGATTGAAAGGCAGATTGCCGCTTAGGGGCGTTTGCAGCGTCGACTCGTTACGCGGTTTGGTAAAACCGCGTAACCTAGAGCTCCGTGCCCCCAAGGCGGTGAGCGATGCTGTCGCAGGCCAAGGCGCCTACGACGGTCTTGGCGTCTTCGATCTTGCCGTCGAGCACGGCGTCAATCAGCTCGTGCAGCGGCACCAGGTCCACGTTGACAAACTCGTCATCATCGGGGTTGGGCGCATCAAACTCGAGCTTGGTAGCCAAGTAGATGTGGATGATCTCATCGCAAAAACCACAGGACGTGACAATCGACGTCAAAAAGCGAATGCGACCAGCCCTAAAGCCCGTCTCCTCATGCAGCTCGCGCTTGGCGCAATCGAGCGGGTCCTCACCTGGATCGAGCTTGCCGGCGGGAATCTCGACCGTCACGCGGTCGATGGCGGTGCGGTACTGACGCACCAGTACGATCTTGCCGCTCTCGGTCAGTGCCACAACAGCCGCCGCACCCGGATGGCGAACGATATCGCGGGCGCTGCGGCGACCGTTGGGCAGCTCAACCTCAAGACGGTGGACGTCGAGGATCTTGCCCTTCCAGGCGCACTCCTCCGAAAGAATCTTCTCGTGCAGCTCGGCATCGTGCGGGTCGTCGTCGCCCAGCACCAGCGCCGGCTCGTCAGCGACCTCGCCACCAGGCTCGCCCTCGGCGTGCCCATACATGCGGCTGTCCTCTTCGACGATCTGCGCGTCCACGAGCTCTTCGTTCTTCTCGTCCATCCGTCTCATTCCTCTCGGATTTTAGGCATCCCAGGCGTCGCGGCCGCGCAGCGCGCGCAGGCCGATATCGTGACGCAGGGTCTTGCCCTCAAAATCAATCTTCTCGCAGGCCTCGTAGGCAAGGTTGCGAGCGTTCTCGAACGTGTCGCCCAGAGCGGTCACGGCAAGCACGCGGCCACCATTGGTCACGAGCTGGCCGTCCACCACGGCAGTGCCCGCGTGGTACACGGTCACGTTCTCCATGGCCTCGGCATCGGCGATACCGGTAATGACCTTGCCTTTCTCGTAGCTGCCGGGATAACCCGCACTCGTCAGGACAACGGCCACGGCCCACTCGTCACGCCAGTCGAGTTCAATCTGGTCGAGCTCGCAGTTGGCACAAGCCAGCATGACCTCGACCAGGTCGTTCTTAAGGCGCGGCAGCACGACCTGCGTCTCGGGATCACCAAAGCGGGCGTTGAACTCCAGTACCTTGGGGCCGGCGGGGGTGAGCATAAAGCCGCCATACAGGCAGCCGCGGTAGTCGATGCCCTCGGCAGCGAGCTCGGCCACGGTCTGCTCCATGACCTTCACCATCGTGGCGTGCTCCTCATCGGTCACGATGGGCACTGGGCTGTAGACGCCCATGCCGCCGGTGTTGGGGCCCTTATCGCCCTCGAGCGCGCGCTTGTGGTCCTGCGAGGTAGCCATGGGGCGCACGGTCTTGCCGTCGGTAAAGGCCAGCAGCGAGCACTCGGGACCAACGAGCATCTCCTCGATAACCACGGTGCTGCCGGCATCGCCAAAGGTGCCGCCAAAGCACTCACGCACAGCCTCCTCGGCCTGCACAAGCTCGGTTGCCACGATAACGCCCTTGCCCGCGGCAAGGCCGTCGGCCTTGACGACCAGCGGAGCGCCCTGCTCACGCACATAGGCAAGAGCCGAAGCCTCGTCGGTAAACGAGCCATAGGCCGCCGTCGGAATACCGGCGCGCTCCATGAGCTGCTTGGAGAACAGCTTAGAGCCCTCCATCTGGGCACCCTCGGCACCCGGGCCAAAGCAGGGAATACCCGCCGCGCGCACGGCGTCGGCCACGCCCGCCACAAGCGGAGCCTCGGGGCCAATTACCACGAGTCCGCATCCGTGGCTCTGCGCAAACGCCGCCACGGCCGCAGGATCGCAGTCGTCGAGAACAACGTTCTCGCCGCAGCTCGCGGTGCCGCCGTTACCCGGCGCAATGTAGAGCTTGCCGGCGCGCGGTGATGCTGCGAGCTTAGCTGCCAAAGCATGCTCACGGCCGCCGCTGCCCAACAACAGGATGTCGATGGTTTGAGTGTCCGCCTTCAAGGGTGCCTCCTCTATGGATGAACGGCCCGCTCCGCGCGAGCCCTTTGCAAGCAAATATACCCCTCGGCCGCCCGTCCGGGCTGCAAAGGGGTATATCGCAATAACCAAATAGTCCCGATTACTTCCAGAATCGGTTGATGATCTGCTCGCGACCGGCGCCAACGCCAATGAACGTCACGCGGGTGTGTGCCAGATCCTCGATAAACGCCACGTAATCCTGAGCCTCCTGCGGCAGCTCGTCAAAGCTGCGGCAACCGGTGATATCGCACTTCCAGCCAGGGAGCTCCTCGTAGATGGGCTTGGCATGCTCAAAGCGCACCTGGTGTTCGGGCACGCTCGTGTAACGCTCGCCATCGACGTCGTAGGCCACGCACACCTTGATGGTGTCGAAGGCCGAAAGCACGTCGAGCTTGGTCACGGCGATGTCGGTGAGGCCGTTGACGCGCGAGGCATAGTTGGCGATAGGGCCGTCAAACCAGCCGCAGCGACGACGGCGACCGGTGGTCACGCCGTACTCATAGCCCTCCTCGGTCAGCGTGTGACCGGCCTCGGACTCATAGGAAAGCTCGGTGGGCATGGGGCCCGAACCGACGCGGGTGATATAGGCCTTCATGACGCCCAGCACGCGGTCGACGTTCTTCATGCCGACGCCGGAACCGGTAATGGCGCCGCCGGCGGTGCAGTTGGAAGACGTCACGTACGGATAGGTGCCGTGGTCGATGTCGAGCAGCGTCGCCTGGGCGCCCTCAAACAGCAGGTCCTTGCCCTCGTCGATCATGTTGTTGAGCAGCAGACTCGTCTCGGTGATGTAGGGACGCAGGCGCTCGGCCATCGGCAGGTACTCGTCGCAAATCTGGCCCACGGTGTAGGTGGGCAGGTTGTAGATGAGCTCGAGCTCGGGGTTCACGCGGGCGAGAGCGGTCTCCAGCTTGTCGCGGAACAGCGCCTCGTCCAGCATGTCCTGCATGCGCAGGCCGATGCGAGCCATCTTGTCCTGATAACACGGACCGATGCCGCGCTTGGTGGTACCGATGTTCTTCTTGCCGAGCTTCTGCTCAAAGGCGCCATCCAAATCGATGTGGTACGGCATGATGACATGCGCGTTGCCGCTAATCTTGAGGTTCTTGGTGGTGATGCCGTCGGCCTCGAACATGTCGATCTCCTCAAGGACAACCTTGGGGTTGACGACGCAGCCGTTACCGATCACCGACACGTGGTCGGAATACATGATGCCGGAGGGCACCTGGTGCAGGCCGTACTTCTTGCCGTTGACGACGATGGTGTGACCGGCGTTGTTGCCGCCCGAGTAGCGCACGACGGCATCGAAGTCGCCGGCGACCAGGTCGCAAATCTTACCCTTGCCCTCATCGCCCCACTGGGCACCGACCAAAACGGTTGACGGCATGTTTACTCCTTACATTCATGGACTGTCTACGCGCCACGCCGGCACGCAGAAGCACAAAACATTCCCAGTATACCCGTGCAACGGGCGCCTGTCCTACTCCTCGGCATGTGCCCCATCAAGCTCATAGAACTTGGTGGATGCCGGCAGGAACATCAGATCGACGTCGCCGATCGGGCCCGAACGGTTCTTGGCCACGACGATACGCGTAACGCCCTCGTCGGGTCGATCGTCGCGCGAGGCTTCGGCCTCGTCGGCGGAGCGGTCCAAGAACATAACGATATCGGCGTCCTGCTCGATGGAGCCCGATTCACGAAGGTCGGAAAGCTGCGGGCGCTTGCCGGTACGGGATTCGACCTGACGCGAGAGCTGCGACAGCGCGATGAGCGGGATCTTGAGCTCCTTGGCCATGATCTTCAAACCACGCGACATCTCCGAGACCTCGACGGTACGGCTCTCGGAGCGGCGTCCCGGCGGAGGACTCACCAGCTGCAGGTAGTCCAGGATGATGATTGCCTTCTCCTTGTTGTGGAGCATGCGGCGGCTCTTGGCGCGAATCTCGGTCACTGTGGTGCCGGGCGTATCGTCAATCAGAATATCGAGCTTGGACAAGGTCTGCGTGGCCTCGTTGATATTGGCCCACTGCTCGGGGCTAATGCGGCCCATGCGGAAGTCACTGATCGAGATCATGGCGTAGGCGCAAATCAGACGCTGGGCAATTTCCTTGCCCGACATCTCCAGCGAGAAGAAGCCAACGGTATAACCAGCAGCGGCAGCGTTAAGTGCCAGGTTCAGAGCGAACGACGTCTTACCTACAGCAGGACGGGCACCGATGATGATGAGCTGGCCTTCACGAAAACCCATGAGCATGCGGTCGAGCGACGGGAAGCCCGTGGGCACGCCCGCAGCCTGGCCACCGGCCTGGCACACTTCCTCGGCCTCGTTATAGGCCTCGACCATAAACTCGGTCAGCGTCTTGTAGCTCGACTTGACCTCGCGTGCCGTGACCTTGAGCAGCTTGCTCTCGGCCAGCTCGACAACCTCTTTGGTGTCGGTGGGGGCGTTATATGCCAGCGCGTTGATCTCGTTGGTGGCGCCGATCAGCTCACGCAGCATCGAATCGCGGCGAACGATGGCGGCATGGTGCTGCCAGTTGACGAGCGACAGGGTCTGACCCATCAACTCCAAAATATACGCTTCGCCGCCCACGGCATCGAGCTTGTTGATGCTTCGCAGATAATCGATCAGCGAGATGGAGTCGATGGGAATGCGGCTGTTGTACATATCGACCATCGCGGTATAGATGGTCTTATGAATGGGCCGGTAGAAGTCATCGGGCTGCAGCTCGACCTGGGCCTCTTCGACCACCTCGGGCGATAGCAGCATAGCGGCCAGTACATTGGCCTCTGCATCTTGGTTTTGGGGAAGACCCAACTTTGAGCCGCGGTCCTCAACCGTCAGCCCGGTCTCCCTATCGTCATATGCCATGAGCATCCTCATTCATATCGCTTGCGAGCATCCATAGTATCAGCCACGGTCCCAAAACGCGCCGCGCACGGCCAATCATCACCGAACCAAACGGATGAACGGTCCTGTATATAGGACTTCGACGCAACGTTCACCATGACACTCACTCAGCGCAAAAAACAAAAGGGCGCCCTGGTTTCCCAGAGCGCCCTTCTTAGAACAAGATTGTTGCGTTGCAGCAAATGCTACTCGGCAGCAGCCTCAGTCTCGACCTCGGCGGTCTCGGCCTCGGCGACCTCAGCGGCCTCCTCGACCTCAGCCTCGGCAGCGAGCTCCTCGGCGGTAACGCCGACGAGAACGACAACCTCGGCCTTGATCTCGCGATACAGCGAGATGGCAACGGTGTGGGCACCGGCAACCTTGATGGGCTTACCGAGCTCGACGCGCTTGCGGTCGATGTCCATACCGAGCTGAGCCTTGATGGCGTCAGCGATCATAGCGGCGGTAACGGAGCCAAAGAGGATGCCCTCGTCGCCGACCTTGACGTCAACGGTGACCGTCTTGCCCTCGAAGGCAGCCTTGGTCTCGTTGGCGGTAGCCAGACGGACGGCCTCGCGCTTGGCGATGTTGTTGCGACGCTCGTCAAGCTGCTTGAGGTTGCCCTTGGTGGCGGCAACAGCGAGCTTCTTGGGGAACAGGAAGTTCTCAGCGTAACCCTGAGCGACCTCTACGACGTCACCCTCGCCGCCCTTGCCCTTGATCTCATCGAGAAGAATAACCTTCATGATGCGTCTCCCTTCTTAGCCGCGGTCGCGGTTGCCACGAGAGGAAACCACGGGGACGGTGTACGGCAGGAGAGCCATCTCGCGGGCGCGCTTGATGGCGTTGGCGATGTCATGCTGATGCTGCGTGCAAGCGCCAGTGACGCGACGGGGCTTGATCTTGCCACGGTCGGTCATGTACTTACGGAGAAGCTGAGTGTCCTTATAGTCAATGAACTCAGTGTTCTCCTTGCAGAACTGGCAGTACTTACGACGCGGCTGACGTGCAGAAAAATCATTAGCCATGTCAAAATACCTTTCATTTGGCAACTTCGGCGAACCGAAGCCGCCTCTCACTCAAAAATAGGTGAACAACCCTTAGAACGGGATGTCCTCATCGTAGACGTCGACCGCGGGCGGCGTAGCCACCGGTGCGGCAGGACGTGCTGCGGGCGCGGGAGCTGCGGGGGCGTAACCGCCCTGATCGTAGCCACCCTGGCCACCACGGGAGCTCATAAACTCGATCTCATCGACGATGACCTCAAGCTTGCTCCGGCGCTGGCCGTCGCGCTCCCAAGAGCTGTAGCGCAGCTTGCCCTCGATCGCGACCTTGTTTCCCTTTGCCAGGAAACGGCTCACGGCCTCGGCGCGGGTGCCGAACATGGTGCAGTCGACAAAGTTGGGATAGTCCTCCCACTCGCCAGTCTGCGCGTTGCGGCGACGATCGTTCACGGCGACGCCAAAGGACAGAACCTGGGTTCCGCCGGCGGTGGCGCGCAGCTCGGGATCGCGGGTGAGGTTACCGGTGATGTTCACTCGATTGATGCTCATAACTCACTACTCTCCTCTTGGGGCACAAGCCCAGTCCAAAACGACAGTCTTACTCCTGGTCGTCGCGACGGACGATCATGTGGCGGACCACAGCGTCGGTGATGCGCAGGACGCGATCAAGCTCGGCGATCTGGGTAGGATCTGCGTGGAAGTTGATGAGGGTGTAGTCACCATCGGTGAGGTCGTTGATCTCGTAGGCGAGCTTGCGCTTGCCCCACTCGTCAACGGAGTCGACCTTGCCAGCGCCCTCAGCGATCGTGGTATCGATACGCTTCATAACAGCGAGACGAGTCTCGGGGTCGAGCGACGGGTCAACAAAGAACAGCAGTTCATAAGCCTTCATATTGTCACCTCCTCTGGGCAAATGTGGCTTCAGGTCGTGAAGGTGCGCCTGAAGCAGGAAAAGACTTGGTAATAATATCTTTCAACCTCCCAGGCTGCAAGAATATGCAGCTACAACCTCATGACCTCCACATATGCCCATACTCGCACGACGTTTCATGCGCATTCCAACCAAATGCCGACCAAAAGCTTGACGGATCTGTGGACAAGATACGGTGCCGTGGGGACAAGCTGAGCCAAGCCACAGGTCAACGGGCACAAGGCTGTGGTCGCAAAATGCATACCAGTGGTCCAATTGATCGCCAAAAAGATTTTAAATTCGTTTGCTCGTGGTCTATAAAGTCCTTTTTTGAGCAATTCGCTTAGCATGATTTTGCTGGTCAGACTGCATGTGTCGCGCGTTTTAGGCACAGCGCGAGACGCTGTTGATCAAAAAATGCCAACTTTTCTGTTTGCACTTTGCGATTCCTCGTGTATACTGACTTTCGCATTTAACGGAGAGTTGTCCGAGTGGCCGAAGGAGCACGATTGGAAATCGTGTAGGCGTCAAAAGCGTCTCCAGGGTTCAAATCCCTGACTCTCCGCCAGTTAATTCCAAAGCAGGCCTTCGAGCCTGCTTTGTTTTTACCCCACGCGGAGGGGTGGCAGAGTGGTTGAATGCGGCGGTCTCGAAAACCGTTTGGCCTGTATAAGGTCACGAGGGTTCGAATCCCTCCTCCTCCGCCATTAGATGGTATAAGCCCCAGCAATGGGGCTTTTTTTGTTATCGGATCCCCCTTGACCGCACGTCCCGACCAAACATGTACACCACCCTCCAAAGATGTCAAAAAATGTCGTTTTTGGAGTGTGATGTACATGTTTGCGTATGACGCGCACCAAGCATGAGTCGATTTGTTCGCATCCGGTATATTTCCCCACCTCAACGGACATAAGAGTTTGGTTTCAGCTCGAAGCGAGAGGTCCCCAAATGGATACTCCTGTTCTCATTTCGCATAAAACGGCGTGGCTCGTCCATCATGCACCGCGAAACCTGGTTCAAGCCGTCGCACAACGCGACTACCAGATAGGCGTGCGGGGCCTCTCTACCCAGCAACGCATCGCGCGCATTCGGCAGGCACTTACCGACTGCGGCATTCCGTCCACCATGCTCAAGACTATCGACATCTCCGTAGTATTTGCTTTCGAGCGAATTCGCACCAACGGTGTCACTTGCCACGTTCTCGGCCAAAACCTACCCTACGACCATATTGACGAGCTTACGCCCGGCATCTTTATCACCGACGAAGCCTTCACCGTCGTGCTCGCTGCCGAGTGGATGGATAGGATCGAATACCTCGAGTATGGTTACGAAGTTTGCGGCGACTATCGCATGGGGCTCAATCCCTCTGACCCTTACACTGAGCAACCAACCACCACCTCCAAGGACGAAATTGTCGAGCTACTCGATCGGCACCCTGGCAAACCCGGCGCCACACGCGCCAGACTCGCGCTCAGACACATCTACGACCACTCAGCCTCGCCCATGGAGACCGCATCTTCCATCGCCCTCTCGCTCCCAACAAGCGAAGGCGGCGTTGGTATCCGAGGTATCGAACTCAACAAACCGCTCGAAATCCCTCAGCGTCTCTGGCATTGCGCAAAAGCCCGAACGCTCAAAATCGACGCTCTTGTTACTTATCAGCGCAGAGAACTCGGCATCGAATATAAGGGCGGCTTTCACGATGAGACCGAGCGCAAGGGAGCGGACGCGGAGCGAGTGGCCGTGCTCGCCCAAATGGGATATCGAATCGTTGCGCTCACCTCGGCACAGTTCGCAAGTCAACTTGCCTTTCATCGCGCCATTAACAGCATTCGCGAAGCACTCGGTATGCCCCGCTGCACGGACGCCGAGTACCAGCGAAAGCAGAACGAACTGCGCAAGGCACTTATCCGCAACTGGAAGAGCGCGCAGGGCGAAGACGCGCCTTCCGAGTAGCGTCATCCCAGCACGCCCCAACCAAAACATGTACATCACCCTCCAAAACCGACATTTTTTGACATCTTTGGAGGCTGATGTACACGTTTGATGCCTACGCCCGCATCCAGTCCCGACCGTTTGCCGAGCAATAGGATCGCAATCGGCGCCGAACATGTACTATGTACGGGCATTGTCTAAACCCGCAACCCAAAGGACCCCATCTTGCCCGTCGTCGCCGCTATGACCGTTACCCCACATGCCTCTGATGCCATGGTCGCTATCCCCTTTTGGCTCGAGATGTTCGCCGTTGTCGCTGCATCGATCTCGGGTGTGCTGGTTGCGCGCGAGCACAAACTCGACCTGGTGGGCGCCGTCGCGCTCGCCGTGGTCTGTGGACTGGGCGGCGGTCTTTTGCGCGATATGACGCTGCAGGTGGGCAACGTCTACATCCTCAACCAACCGATGGCGCTCCCGCTCTCCATCGCCACCGCGGCCATCATCTACATCTTCCCGGCAATCGTCGACAAGCCCGAAAAACTCATTCCCCTGCTCGACATCATCTCGGTCGGCATCTATGCCGCAACCGGCGCGGACAAGGCACTGGTCTACGGCTTTGCGCCGGCGGTGTGCATCATGATGGGCTTTTTCACCGCGGTGGGCGGCGGCATGTTGCGCGACGGCTTTATGGGCGTGGTTCCGGGCATTTTCCAACGTACTAACTTTTATGCCATCGCCGCCATCGCCGGATCGACAAGCTATGTGTGTCTCGTTATGAGCGGCATCATGAGCAATGTCGCCGCGCTGGTCGTATGCGTTGTCGTGACCATGGGTCTGCGCTGGCTCTCGCTGCGCTTTGACATCAAAAGCCCCACCGAAGAAGACATCGCACGCTTCTTGCACCGTAAAAAGTAGACAGCACGGCACGACCCTTCGAAATGCAACCGAGAGGTTCTTTTAGAGCGCCCACGCGTTGGGTACCCTGTTAGGTATATGCCGAACACCTAACAAAAGGATCAACCATGGCTCTCAATCAAACCGCGGCGGCGCCGTCACACAAAATGCGTCGCTGCCTGCTTATGGCATTCGCGCTCATCGCACTGGCGATTACTGCACTTCCCACGGCGTCGTTCGCCGGCACGGACACCGCAGGAAACGTACTTACGACCGACGATGATGCCAATCCGTCCGGCATCGAAGGTGACCTGTACTGGGCAGGTCAGGCCCTCAACTTGGACGATGCGTCCATCGGCCGCGACATAATTGCAGCAGGCGAGAGCCTCTCCATCCGCGACTGCACGGTGGACGGCGCCGTCCGCTTGGCGGCGCGCACCATCGACATTGCCAAGACTACGGTTGATGGCAGCGTCACGGTCGTCGGTCAGCACGTCGTACTCAATTCCGACAGCACCGCCAACTGCTTCTACGCGATAGGCGAGACGGTTGCCCTGCGCGGCTCTACCAAGTCGGCAGCGCTTGCGGGCGACACGGTGACCATCGATGGCACCGTCGAGGGCGATGTCGAGGTTTGGGCCGACAAGCTCATCTTGGGCAAGAACGCCCACATCACCGGCACCGTGAACGCTCACGTCTCCGAGGACCCCGAGCGCGCCGCGGAAGCCGAGGTCGGCGCGCTCAAGATCGACCGCACCGAGAACGAGGGTACTTCCACCGTTAACGATGTCATCGGCGGTATCGTCGCCGCGGCACTCTCGACCTGCTTTGTCGCTCTGCTGCTCGAGCTCGTCTTTCCGCGCGCGACCGCCAGCGCCGCCGGCATGCTCCACCAGCGCCCCATGCCCCTGTGGGTGAGCGGTCTTCTGAGCACGATTGCTATCGTCCCCGCCGTCCTACTGCTGATTATCTCTATCGCTGGTCTGTCGCTTGCCGGAGCCCTCTTGTGCGGCGTTATCGGCATCGCGTTGGTGTCGAGTGCCTTTGCGGGGTGTGCGATCGCCCGCATGGTCGGACACAGCCAGAACCGTTTCGCCATGGCGGCCGTAGGCGGCATCGCCGCGGGCGCGCTTACGGCAATCCCCCTCGTAGGCGACTTCATCAGCGGCGTGGCCTTCGTCTTTACACTCGGCTACATCATCCAAATCATCTGGCGCAACGCCCACCTCAAACCGCAGCAGCCGGCTAACACGCCAGGACTCCCCACTGCTTAGCCGTCGATCCCCCACAAAGGGGACAGGCACCTTTGCGGGGGTGCAGACCAACTCAATCCCTGTGCACCAAAAAGGGCGCCGACCATTGCGGTCGACGCCCTTTCTTATTGGCGGTTATAAGCCCCAGCGCTTATTTGTTGACCTGGCCGGCGCGGACGGCAGCCTTCTTGCGGTCGGTGGCGTTGAGCAGACGCTTGCGCAGGCGGATGTTCTTGGGAGTGATCTCGACCAGCTCGTCGTCGGCGATATACTCCAGCGCCTCCTCCAGCGAGAAGGTGCGAGGCGGCACCAGCTGGACGGAGATATCGGAGGTCGAGGAACGCTGGTTGCCCAGGTTCTTGGTACGGGCGATGTTGACGACCATGTCGCCAGCCTTGCTGCGCTCGCCCACGATCATACCCTCATAGCACTCGGTGCCCGGCTCAACGAACAGCTGGCCGCGCTCCTGCAGCGTGCCCAGAGCGTAGGCGACGGCCTTCTCGGTGGTCATAGAAATCATGGCGCCGTTCTGACGGTTGCCGATCTCGCCGGCATAGGGACCATACTCCAGGAAGGTGTGGTAGAACACGCCCTCGCCGTGGGTGACGTTCATGATGCGGTTCTTAAGACCCATGATGCCGCGCGTCGGGATTTTGAACTCGAGGTGCGTCACGATGCCCGAGGTGTCCATGCTCGTCATGATGCCGCCGGAGGTACCGAAGACCTCAACGACCTTGCCCGAGTACTCGTCCGGGCACTCGACGACGGCCTGCTCGACAGGCTCCATCTTGTTGCCGTTCTCGTCCTTCTTAAACAGAACGCGGGGACGGCCGACCTGGAACTCAAAGCCCTCGCGGCGCATGGACTCCATCAGGACGGACAGGTGCAGGATGCCGCGGCCAGAGACCTCGACGCCGCTCTTGTCCTCGAGCTCCTCGATCTTCATGGTCACGTTGTTCTCGGCCTCGTTGAACAGGCGCTCCTTGAGCTGACGGGCACCCACGATGTCGCCGTCACGGCCGACGAGCGGAGAGGTCGAAGCCTCAAAGACGATGGACAGGGTCGGCGGGTCGATCTCGATGGGCTCGAGTTCAACGGGGTTCTCGGGGTCGGTGTAGACATCGCCGATATCGGTGCGATCGATGCCCACGACGGCGGCGATGTCACCGGCGCCGACTTCCTGGCACTCGGTGCGGCCCAGGTAGTCGAAGGTAAAGAGCTGCTTGACGGTAGCGGTGGCGCTGGAACCGTCATTCTTGACAACCTGGATCTGGTCGCCCTGGTGGATGGTGCCGGAGTACACGCGACCGATGCCGATACGGCCAACGAAGTTGGAGTGGTCGATGGTCACGCACTGCATGGCCAGCGGGGCGTTCTCGTCAACCTCGGGCGCGGGCATGTCGTCGATGATCATATCGAGCAGCGGATACATGTCCATGTTGCCGTCGTTGGGGTCAAGACGGGCAAAGCCGTTCATGGCGCTGGCGTAGACCACGTGCTCCATGGCGAACTCAAGCTGGTCGTCGGTGGCGCCCAGGTCGGCCATAAGGTCGAGGCAGTCGTTGTAGGCCTTCTCGGGGTTAGCGCCCGGACGGTCGATCTTGTTGATGACGATCATAATCTTAAGGCCGGTGTCGATAGCGTGACGCAGTACGAAGCGGGTCTGGGGCATGGGGCCTTCAAAAGCGTCGACCAGCAGCAGGGCGCCGTCGGCCATACGCAGCACGCGCTCGACCTCGCCGCCAAAGTCGGCGTGGCCCGGAGTGTCGATGACGTTGATCTTGACGTCCTTGTACTCGATAGAGATGTTCTTGGCGAGAATCGTAATGCCGCGCTCGCGCTCCTGGTCGTTGGAATCCAGGACGCGGTCCTCGACCTGCTGGTTGGCACGGAAGGCGTCCGTGGCACGCAGGAGCTTGTCGACCATCGTCGTCTTGCCGTGGTCGACGTGAGCGATGATGGCGATGTTCCTCAGATTGTCTACGCGCATGTAGTTCCCCTATCTTCTATCCATATACAAACGGCACGCGTATGCGGCCCGCCCAGCGATACAACGCTCAGCGGGAATATTGAGCCTTTTACCGAAAACTCGTTTATTTTAGCGATTTTAGATGAGAGGGGTTTCCTCACCTGCAGGTTCAGGGTCGCTCCACATAAAACCATCGCCGGCGCCCATGCCCTCATACAGCACATATGCCGAAAAGCCGCTCTCGAGCGTCGTCTCAAAGAAGCTCACGAGCAGGGCATCGTGGTAGCCGCCGTCAATCTCGACGCAGCCGGTATAGCCGATGGCATAGCGGGCGATACGGCCCAGACCCTCGTCCTTAAGGCCCATCTTGTGTTCGGAGATAAAGTTGGTGGCCGCCTCCAGGCACGCCTCTTCGCCGTCCTCGTCGAGCGCCGCCAGATATCGGTTGGAAGCAGCGTCCTCGATCGCCACAACTACGCCAGGGTTTTCGCCGGCGGCAAGGTCATCCAAGAACGCGCCGATCAGATCGCACACCATGGCGTCGAGCTCGGCGGAGACGTTACCGGCGTCCTGCATATCCTGTGCCATCTTTAGACCTTCCCATCGAGTCTGGCGTCGTTACAGTTCTTGTGCCTCGGCGGCGATCCTGGCAGCAGCGTCGCGGGCGCGCATCATGTCCGCTGCGCGCTTGTCGAGCACCTTGATCTGACTGGTCAGCATTACCGCATCGACCACACCCCAGATCACAAGGCCCGTAGAGATCGAAAACCCAAGCGCACCAACTGTACCACGAAGGCGCGAGCAGATTGCCGCGACAAGGACGGAGACGACAACCATCTTGATAAACGAGCCGCGGCGCTCGCGAAGCGTGCGGGCCTGCGTCACATAGGCAATGCGAGCCGCCTCAGAAGCCTCCGAGCGCATCTGGGCCTCGCGGGCGATCGCAGCCGCCTCAGCCGACATACCGCCAGCCATCAGCGAACGCTCCGCAGCCTGGACGCCCCGCATTTAGAAGTCATCGGGGGAGAGCGTATGGACGAACTCGTCGAACTTCTCGAACTCTTGCTCGTCGTCGACTTCCTCGGCATGGGCAGAAACGGTGCCCAGGCGATTCATGATGTCGTCTTCAACGAACATGGGGGCATTACTGCGTACGGCGAGGGCGATGGCGTCGCTCGGACGCGCATCGATCTTATGCTCGTTGCCATCGGCCAACACGACAACCGTCGCGTAAAACACGGGCGGCTCGGCGCGAACGATTTCGATGCGTTCGAGCTTGGCACCCAGGGCACCAACAGTATCGAGCAACAGGTCATGGGTAATCGGGCGCTCGGCGCGACCGCTATCGATGCCGCGGCTGATGGCAGCAGCTTCAAACGAACCAGTCTGAATGGAAAGGGAACGCAGTGGCGCGGGCGAGTCCGATTTGCTGCAGCGCTCGCGAAGCACGATAAGCGATGGCACGGGACCGGCGGCCATGACGATGGTCTCTATGTCGACACGAACCATGGAACACCTCCGGTACGTAGCGGTTAACACGCGGCAGTCCGCCGCATTGAATAGCTATACTACCCAAACTTTCGCACAGCACACAAAACCAAAATGAGATTTATCGCAGACAAGAAAAAAGCCCCGAGGCAATGCCCCAGGGCTCTTCACAGTTTTGATGGTGGACCTGACAAGATTCGAACTTGTGACCTCCCGGTTATCAGCCGGACGCTCTAACCAACTGAGCTACAGGTCCATCATGGTGGAGGTTAGGGGGATCGAACCCCTGACCTCAGGCTTGCAAAGCCCGCGCTCTCCCAGCTGAGCTAAACCCCCACGGAGACAGTAATAAACACCCCAGCGGCGACTCGGCTCTCGCTGGGGTGTTTATTGCGAAAGAAAGTGGTGGACCTGACAAGATTCGAACTTGTGACCTCCCGGTTATCAGCCGGACGCTCTAACCAACTGAGCTACAGGTCCATCGCGCAAGGGATATATTAGACGAGTCGTTACGCGCGCGTCAACAACTTTTTTTGAAAATCTTTGAAGGGTGTTCGCCCCGGTCGCACGGCGGCATGTGAAGTCGCCTACTCGGACAGTCCTGACTCGCACAGAGAGCACATTAAGTGCTCTCTGGCTCGTGCGGAACTCGCGATCGACTTCACATGTCGCCGTGCGACCGGGGCGAACACGAGTCCCAAGGTTTTCAAAAAAGCGGTCGGCGCGCAGTGCGCCGACCGCCGATATATGGGGTCTGATATTTTCTACCAGCCAGGGCCTCTTACTCGTCGAGGAGATCTTCTGGCATGTCGTTGCCGTCGCCTAGATCGACAGGGGTTTCTTCGGAAGCAGAGCCGTTTTCTGTGGCTTCGCCTTCGGGCTTTTCCTTGGCTGCCGTCATGCGGGCGACAGCGCATACGCGGTCGTTGTCGTCGACGGTCATCATCTTGACGCCCTGGGTGGCGCGGCCGGTCTGGCTGATCTCGTCGGTCTTGACGCGAATGACCGTCGCGCCCTCCGTCACGATGAACAGCTCGTGCTGCGGGCCCACCGTCTTCATGGCCGCGAGGTTACCCTTACGCTCGGTCATTTGAATGGTGTAGACGCCCTGACCGCCGCGATTCTGCTCCGGGTAGTCCGCGACCGGCGTGCGCTTGCCGTAGCCGCGCTCGGTGATGACGAATAGATCGCCGTTGCCGTTAGTGACTTCCATGCCCAGAACGCTCACGCCGTCCTTCAGACCGATACCGCGAACGCCGCTGGTATCGCGGCCGGTGGCGCGCACCTGCTCCTCGGAGAATATGATCGCCTTGCCCGCGGTGGTGGCCAGGATAATCTTGTCGCCCTCGCGCACGCGGCGCACGTTCAGCAGCGCGTCGTCGTCACGCAGGTTGATAGCGATCAGGCCATCGCGACGGCTGCGGTCATATGCGCTCATCACGGTCTTTTTGACCATGCCGCTCTTGGTGGCAAACATCAGGTACTCGTCGGCCGGGAACTCGCGGCAGCTGATGACGCTCGCGATCTTCTCGCCTTCCTCGAAGGGCAGCAGGTTGACGATCGCGGTACCGCGCGCCTGGCGCGTACCCACCGGCAGCTCGTGCACCTTCAGGCGATAGACCTTGCCCTTGCTCGAGAAGAACAGCACGTACTCGTGCGTGGACGCGATGAACATCTCATCGATAACGTCGTCCTCTTTGAGGTTGACGCCCGACACGCCCTTGCCACCGCGCTTCTGGGCACGGTAGGCAGCCACTGGGATACGCTTAACGTAGCCGGTGTGGGTGATGGTCACGACCATATCCTCGTCGGCGATGAGGTCCTCGACATCCAGGTCCTTCTCAACCTGGCTGATTTCGGTACGGCGCTTGTCGCCAAACTTCTTGGAGATCTCGCGCATCTCTTCCTTGATGACGCCCAGAATCTTCTCCTCGTGCGCCAGCAGGTCCTCGTAGTAGGCGATGGCGCGGCGCAGGCCGTCCAACTCTTCTTGGATCTTGTCGCGCTCCAGGCCGGTCAGGCGGCGCAGCTTCATCTCGAGGATGGCCGTGGTCTGCTCGGGCGTGAAGCCAAAGCGTTCGATCAGTCGGCTGCTGGCCTCGGAGTCGGTCTGCGAGGAGCGGATGATGCTGATGACCTCGTCGATATGGTCAAGGGCCATCAGGTAGCCCCCGAGGATATGCGCGCGGGCCTGGGCCTTCTTAAGGTCGAAGCGGGTGCGGCGGGTGACGACGTCGACCTGGTGGTCGATGTAGTGCTGCAGCATCTCGCGCAGGCTCAGGCATTTGGGAACGCCGTTGACGAGTGCCAGGTTGTTGGCGCCAAAGGTCGTCTGCAGCGAGGTGTACTTATACAGGTTGTTGAGCACGACCTGCGGAATGACGCCCTTCTTGAGCTCGATGACCAGACGGATGCCCTTCTGGTTGGACTCATCGCGCATATCCGAGATGCCCTCAATGCGCTTGTCGTTGACGAGTTGGGCGATCTTCTCCTGCAGGGTGCCCTTGTTGACCATGTAGGGAATCTCGGTAAAGACCAGGCGGCTGCGGCCGGTCTTGGTGGACTCCACATGTGCCTTGGCACGCACGGTAATGGAGCCGCGGCCGGTCTCGTAGCTCTGCTTAATGCCGGCGCTGCCCATGATGATGGCGCCGGTGGGGAAGTCCGGACCGGGCATGATCTGCATGAGCTCGTCGACGGTGGCGTCGGGGTTGTCGATCAGGTAGCAGGTGGCCTCGATCGCCTCGGTGAGGTTATGCGGGGCGATGTTGGTGGCCATGCCGACGGCGATGCCCTGGCTGCCGTTGACCAGCAGGTTGGGGAAGCGCGCAGGCAGTGCCACGGGCTCGGCGAGCGATTCGTCGTAGTTGGGCTGCCAGTCGACGGTATCCTTCTGCAAGTCACGCAGCAGTTCCATGGCGGGCTTGGCCAGGCGGCTCTCGGTGTAACGCATGGCCGCCGCGCCGTCGCCATCGATGTTGCCGAAGTTGCCGTGACCGTCGATGAGCGGCGTGCGCATGGAGAACCACTGCGCCAGGCGGACCATGGCCTCGTAGACCGCGGAATCGCCGTGCGGGTGGTACTTACCGATAACTTCGCCGACCGTCCAAGCCGACTTCTTGTGCGGTCGGTTGGGGTAGATGCCGCTCTCGTTCATCGCGTACAGGATGCGGCGGTGCACCGGCTTTAAGCCGTCGCGCACGTCCGGCAGGGCGCGCGCCGTGATGACCGACATCGAATACTCGATGAACGACTGCTTCATCTCGCGACCGAACTCCGAAATCTGGAGCTGGCCGCCGTTGATATCCTCGCCGGCCGAGGCGCCGCGATCGACTTCGCCAAAGCTCTCCTCGAGCTCGGCGTCGTCGTCTTCTTCCTCATCATCATCGGCATCGGGGTTATAGGCGTCCGGGTCGCCGTCCTCGCCCTGCTCAGCACGGGCAAGCAGGCGCTTCAGATCGTCGGGCATACCGGCATCGCCGGCCTCGCCCATACCCTCGTTGTTGTTGATATCGTCTGCCACGTTACCTCCTCTTAAGCATCAAGGAATCGTGCATCATGTGCGTGTTTTTCAATGTACTCGCGGCGATAGCCGACCTCGGAACCCATCAGCTCGCGCACGGCGCGGTCCGCCACCACGGCGTCCTCGATCGACACACGCTGCAGGATGCGGGTCTTGGGATCCATCGTCGTCGAGGCAAGCTGTTTGGGGTCCATCTCGCCCAGGCCCTTGTAGCGCTGGACGGTATAGCCCTTGCGCTTTTTGGTGATCTTGCCGTCCTTGGCCTTGCCGTCCTCGTCGTTATCATCGGGGTTCAGGCCCAGACTCTGGATGGTATCGCGCAGGATCTCGTCTTCGGGCTGACGGCCGTTGGGATACACGTAGTGGATCTTGTTGCGCACCTTAATGCCAAAGATGGGCGGGCAGGCAACATAGACGTAGCCGGCATCGATCAGCGGACGCATGTACTTGTAGAAGAACGTCAGCAGCAGGATGCGGATATGCGCGCCGTCGACGTCTGCATCGGTCATGATGATGATCTTGTGGTAGCGCGCCTTGGTGATATCGAAATCGCCGCCGTCGCCGGCACTCGTCGTGACGCCGCAGCCGATCGCGGTAATCAGCGACTGGATGGTGTCACTCGAGAACGCGCGATGGTCACCAACGCGCTCGACGTTCAAAATCTTGCCGCGCAGGGGCAGAATCGCCTGGATGTCTCGGCGACGGCCGTCCTTGGCCGAACCGCCTGCCGAGTCGCCCTCTACGATGAAGAGCTCGGTCAGCTCGGCATCGCGCACCGAGCAGTCAGCGAGCTTACCGGGCAGGGACGCCGTCTCGAGCAGGCTCTTGCGACGGGTCGCTTCGCGCGCCTTGCGGGCGGCGTTGCGCGCCTTGCAGGCCTGTTGCGCCTTCTTGACGATCTCGCGGGCGGGCTTGGGATGCTCCTCCAAGTAATCGGCGAGGCCGTCGGTCACGATCTTGAGCGTCAGCGCGCGCATATAGGAGCTGCCGAGCTTGGCCTTGGTCTGGCCCTCAAACTGCGGATCGGGCAGCTTGACCGAGATAACGGCCGAAAGGCCCTCGCGCACATCGTCGCCGGTCAGGTTGGCGTCTTTTTCCTTGAGCAGGTTCTGCTTGCGCGCATAGTCGTTGATCACGCGGGTGAGCGCGGTGCGGAAGCCCTCAAGGTGCATGCCGCCCTCGGGGGTGTAGATGTCGTTGGCAAACGACATGACGTTCTCGCCGTAGCCGCTATTCCACTGCAGGGAAACCTCAACCTCGCCCATCTTGGCCACAGGTGCGTCCGGGTCCGATTTGCCCTCGATGTAGATAGGCTCCTTAAAGGCCTCGGGGACGTCCTTGCCCTCGTTAAGGAACTTGACGAAGTCGATGATGCCGCCCTCGTAGCAAAACTCCTCCACGTGGGGAGTAGACTCGCGCTCGTCAGTCAGCACGATTTTGAGGTTCTTATTGAGGAACGCCGTCTCCTGCAGACGGTTGTGCAGCGTATCGAAATCGTAAATGCAGGTCTCGAAGATCTCGTCGTCGGGCCAGAAGGTGACGGTGGTGCCCGTCGAATCCGAGGTGCCCACGACCTCCATCTTCTTGACGGTCTTGCCGCGCGAGAACTCCATCTCGTAGGTGTTGCCGTCGCGACGAACCTGAACGACCACGCGCTTGGACAGTGCGTTGACGACGGAGATGCCAACGCCGTGCAGGCCGCCCGAGACCTTATAGGCCGAATTATCGAACTTACCGCCGGCGTGCAAAATCGTCATGACGACCTCGAGCGTCGGGATCTTTTTAACAGGGTGCTCGTCGACGGGGATACCGCGCCCGTTGTCGACGACCGTGATGGAGTTGTCGGCGTGGACCGTCACCTGGATCTCGGTGCAGAAACCGGCCATGGCCTCGTCGACGGAGTTGTCAACGATCTCCCACACCAGGTGATGCAGACCGCTGGCGCTCGTCGAGCCGATATACATGCCCGGGCGCTTACGAACGGCCTCGAGACCTTCGAGAATCTTAATCTCGCCGCCATCGTAATCGTTTTCGTTTGCCACACGTCCTCCTTCAGTCAAGAAAATGTGTACAGCCTTACTAGTTTATCGTAAAAAAATACCCTCGGGAACGAGGGTATTTGGCTCTACAAGGCCACCAGATGCGATTTAAGGCTCTTTTTTGCTTTGCACGCCCTTGGCCCACTCGGCACTGGCTCTCATGGCGTTCTCGAGGGCCTCGCGCAGTTTTTGGTCTTCGATGGGCGCCACTTGGCGCTCAATCTCGGTGCGCTCGGCATCGCTGAGGTCGGCGTGTGGGGCCGGCGGGCGCTCGGTCGCCGCTGGGCGAAGGCGCTCCTTGGCGGCGGGCGGCGTGTGACCGGGCGCGGTGGTTTTGAACACCAGGCCATCCACATGCGCACCGGCGCGCTCCATGCGCGCGCGGATGATCTCGCGCAACAACGTCATTTCCTGCGTCCACGAGGGCGAGTCGAGATATACCAGCAGCTCATTGGACTCGGGCAGGTAGCGCAGGCCCGTCACACGCCGCCCCTCGCGCGTGCCCGAGCACACCGCGTTCCACGCGCGATAGACCGCGCGCGACTCCTCGGCGGCCTCCATCTGCGCACGGCGCTCAGGGGTCGCAGCCGCCAGGATGCGCTGGCGCTCTGCGTTCAAAAAGCCACTGAAGGCGACCGTTTCGCTCTCGCGCTCGTAATTAGCACGTCTCACCCATGCTCACCACCTTGGCTCGATCAAGCAGGTCATCGGTAAAGTACCCCAGGTTGGTCGTGGTTATGACCGTCTGGATATCATCGCCGATCAGCCGCAGGAAAGCACCGCGGCGTTCGCCGTCGAGTTCGCTCATCACGTCGTCCAAAAGCAGCAGTGGGGCGGTGCCCAGGACATCGCGAGCCACGGCCACCTCCGCCACCTTCCAGGCCAGAACCAACGTTCGCTGCTGACCTTGGCTGGCAAATGAACGGGCGGAGCGACCCGCCACAGCAAACTCAATCTCGTCGCGATGCGGTCCCACCAACGTCACGCCGCGGCGAATTTCCTCGTCGGCGTGCTCATCAAGGGCAGCCAGCATGCGCTCGTACGCCCAGCCCTTCAGCTCTTCGCGATCATCGACCTGGGGCAAATCCCCCAGCGTGGACGCATAGGACACGTTGGCGGCTTCACCGGACGCCACTTGCCCGTAGGCAGTACGCACATGGCCCGCCAGCCGGTCGAGCAGGGCCAACCGGTGCACGAGCAGAGCCGCGCCCGCGCGGGCAATCGAATCGTTCCACGCGCCGAGCATCTCGCGGCAGCACCAGGCCTCCTTGAGCAAGGCGTTACGCTGGGTCACGCAGCGACCATAGGTGCTCGCAAGATCGGCATAGCGTGCGCTCAGTTGCATGCCAAAGTCGTCGAGGGCGGCGCGGCGCACACTGGCGCCTCGCTTAACCATGTCCAGATGGTCGGGGCAAAACAGCACGCTCGGCAGAACCCCGCGCACACCGGCGGCAGAGCATCTCTTGCCGTTGCGGCTAAACGAGCGTTTACCGTCCTCCGCGCTCAATCCCATATCAAGTACGCGGCCGTCGCCCTCGAGCCTCAGCTCGATCTTGCACGAGCCCACGCCATCATGGACGAGCTCGGCTGCGGTCGGATGCCTAAACGAGGCGCCGCTCGTCAGCAGCTGCAGCGCCTCTATGAGATTGGTCTTTCCCGCCGCGTTGGGTCCCGCAAGTATCGTCACGCCCTCGTCCAGGGCAAGACGATAGCTCTCGAAACTGCGGTAGTGCGCGACGGAAAGATCGCGGGCGAACATGGTCATGGCGCAGCGCTAGATGCGAACCGGCATGACCAGGTACAGGTAGTTGATCTTGTCGTAGGACTTGAAGATGCCCGCCTGCGAGTAGCTCTTGAGCTCCAGCGTGATCTCCTTCTCCTTGGACAGGGCATTGAGGCAGCCGAAGATGTAGTGGTAGTTGAAGGCGATGGTACCCGACTCGCCCTCGGCCTCGACATCGATCGTCTCCTGCGCAAGGTCCTGGTCATTGGAGATGGAGGACAGGCCCATCTGCCCGTTCTCGACATCGATCTCGAACTTGACGGCGGGGTTGGCGCTCGCGATAACGGCCACGCGCTTGAGGGCGGCGTTAAAGGCGGCGACGTCGATCTTGACGCTCGTCACGCACGAATCGGGGATGAGCTGCTTGTAGTTGGGGTACACGCCCTCGATGCGGCGCGACACGTAGGTGGTGTTGCCGGCCTCGAAGACGACTTGGGTGTCGGTAGCCCCGATCATGATGGTCGCCTGGCTGTCCATGATGTTCAGTGCGTCGTTAAAGGCGTCAGCCGGAACGTTGAGCTCAAAGGAGCCTTCGAGGGTCGAGGTCTCGACCTGCGTATCGCACACGGCCAAACGGAAGGAATCGGTCGCCACCAGGCGCACGGTGTTGTTCTCGACCTTCATGTGCACGCCACCCAGGATGGGGCGGGCCTTGTCGGTCGAGGTGACGCGCCACACGCGGCCGACCATCTCGGACAAGATATCGGTCGGCAGTTCCACGGCGCTCTCGATGGCATAGGCCGGAAACTCGGGGAAGTCATTAGCATCAAGCGTGTTCAGGCGGAAAGAGCTCTTCTCGCAACCAATCAGCACCTGGCGCTCGGACAGCTCAAAGGTGACCGGGGCATCGGGGAGGGTCTTGGTGATATTGGAGAGCATCTTACAGGGGATAACCATCTCGCCCTCTTCTTCGACATGCGCCGCGATGCGATGACGGATCGAGATGGTGTAGTTAGAGGTCTGGAATTCCAAGATGCCGTCTTGGGCCTTGACGAGCACGCCCGACAGGATGGGAAGGGTGGATGCCGAAGCGACACCCTTCATAACGACGCCGATGGCTTGTGTAAGCGAGCTCTGGCTGACGGTGAACTTCATCTTTTAATACCTTTCTATAGATATAAATATCTTAATAATAGTAATAGCACTGACGAAACTGTTGATTACTCCCAAAGACGCAGGTCAGACCCAGAAAGAGAATCGACAGCAGCCTGTGTGCAACAGGGGTGGTTTTCCACGTTCAAAACCTGCGCAAAACTTTTCATCACCGCGGGTTGGGTTTTAGACACCTTATGCCCGTGGTTTCGACAAGTTTTCAACAGGTGTCTCTATTTCCCTACGAGCGCAGTGTAATTTTATCGCGCAGCGACTTGAGGTCTTCGGTGACGGTGCGGTCTTCCTGGATCATCTTCTGGACCTTTTTGTAGCTCGTGCTGACGGTCGAGTGGTTGCGGTTGCCAAATTCGGCGCCCACCGCCGTGGTCGTCATTTCGCACATCTCGATGGCCAGGTAGATAGCGATATGGCGTGCTTTGGCGATATTGGCGTTGCGACGCGGGCCGATGAGCTCCTCGTGCGTCACGCCGTACTGCTCTTCGATGACGGACTGAACCGTCTGGACGTTGATCTTTTTGGCCGATGTGTCGAAGTACTGGCTGGCGATGGCGTCGATATCGTCAAAGGTGAGCTCCCCGCCCTCGCGCTCACGGTCGCCCGCCTCGCCGGCGCAGCGCTCGCAAAAGCTCTCGAGTTCGCGGATGTTGGTGCCCGAGACCTCGGCCATGTGTTTAAAGTGCTCGTCGGTCAGGTGTCCGCCGTCGCCCCCATAGGCCGCCAGCAGTGAGTCGTCGCCCGCCTCGGGAGCGGCGACGATGGTGTTCTCGTAATAGCGCTGCAAGATCTTGTATTTCATCTCGTAGCTGGGCTCTGCGACCAGGCAGAGCATTCCGGCGTTGAAGCGGCTGGTCAGACGCTCGTCCATGCTCAGGTCCTTGGGGGCGCGGTCTGCCGCGATGACGACCTTCTTGTTGTTGCGGATGAACTCGTCCATGAGCTGGAAAAAGTAGTCCACACTCGCGCGCTTGCCGATGATGTTTTGGATGTCATCGATGATGAGCACGTCCACGCCGTGGTACGCCTGCATGATGGGGGCGTTGCTCTTCTTTTGACGGTCGAACTCGGTCATCAGGTCGTCCAGATATGCCTGGGAGTTGGCATACTTGACCTTGATCTCGGGCGACTTCTCGGCGAGCTCGTTTTTGATGGCGAGCAGCAGATGGGTCTTGCCCAGCCCCGATTTGCCATAGATGAACAGGGATGTGCATGTGCCGCGCTCGTCCGCGAGGGCGGCAAACTTGAGTGCCGAGCGATAGGCATGGCTGTTCTCGGGGCCGTAGACAAAGTTCTCAAAGGTAAATTTTGAGTTCGCGGCGAGCGGGGCTCCATCCGTATTCTGCTCGGCCGGCACGGTCGGTGCTGGCATGGGTGAAGCGGGGGCCGCAGCTTGCGTGGATTTAGTCGGCGCTCCGCCCTTCATCTGGTTCATCATGCGACGAAAATCGTCGGCCGAGAGCGTGTTCTTGATTGCAATGCCCGAATCCGCGCCCGCCGCTGCGTCGTGAGCGATGGGCATGTGCGTGACGGGTGCGTTCGTTGACGTCGCCGCCGCGCTCGTCAACGGTGCCATTGTTTCACGGGAAACATCGCTGTGCTGGTGCTCGATTGTCGGCACATCGCCTGCGGAGGCCGGCACCGCCGGGGAAGCAGCGGGAGCCGTGGCGGGCGCCGTGGCGGCAGCGGATTCCGTCGCGGCTCCTTGCGGTGCCACGATGTCGAGAGCAATCGGTGCAAAGGCGATTTCTTCCAGATAGGCCTCAATAGTCGGCTGATGCTTTTTGAGCTGCGCGATGGCAAAGCGCGAGGGGGCCTCGATCGTGAGCGTATCTTCGGTCAGGCTTATGGCGCGCGATTGCCCCAGCATGTTGATGAGGCGTGCATCTTGGCCGTCGCGCTGGCAAAAGGCGATGGCATCCCCCAGGATGATGCTTGCTTCCTCGTCCACTGTCTCTCCCGTTCTTTAGCTCTGAGCTCGCACGCGAGCGGCGCCGAGTTCGGTCAGATGGTATTTCTGGCCATGCTTGATGACCAAGCCGGCCTGCGCCAAGTCATTGAGCGTGCGTGACCAAGTGGGGGCCGAGTTTCCAAACGCCCTCGCAAGATCGGTTGCGCCGCACGCTTGATTTTGCGCCAGATAGCCCAGCGCGGCGTTGCCGCGATCGCTTACGAACACGTCCGGTTGTGGCTGTGCATACTGATTTACTGCATTAGGATACATCATTTGAGCTGCTGGTTGTTGAGAACTCTGCGTCGGCGGCATTTGCTGTTGAAAACTTTGAGGCCACTGTTGGTAAGGCTGCGGAGGCGTCTGCTGGGCCCAGGGGTTGTACTGCTGCTGCGGCATCTGCTGGTACGGCTGCTGATATCCCTGCTGGTACTGCTGCGGGAACTGCTGGCCATACCCCAGTGGCGGCATCTGCTGATATGGATATCCCTGTTGGTACGGCTGATAGCCCATTTGCTGGCCACCCGGCGCCCCCGTCGCCTGCTGCATTGCTGCTGCATCCTGATCAGCCAGCGGCATGGCCTCTGGCATGTTTGGCGGCATCGACATAGATGCCGCCTGGGGTTCTTGTGTGGGAAGCATTCCGGGCTGCTGCATCTGTCCCACGGGGGGCTGCATCTGCTGCGTTGCCACGGGCTGCTGCGCAAAAGCTCCCGGCAGGGGATATGTGGGCTGCTCCGTCTCGGGCCGCACGGCAGCGCCGCGTCCGCCGGCACGCTCGATTTCCTGCACGCGTTTAGGGTTCAGGCTTACCGTAACCACGGTGCCGTTGCCCATGTTGTCCTCGATGGATACGGCACCGCCGGCGTTTTCCAAATACTCCTGCACCATGGGAAACCCTGCTCCGGTTCCACGGATATAGCGCTTCATCTTGCTGTTTGCGCTGGTAACGCCAAAGTCGAAAGCACGTTCCTTGTCGTCGATGCCGGGTCCTTGGTCAGCAAAGCGGATGGTGTCTCCGCCGTCCAGAATCGAGATGATGGGCTCGGCAAAGTGTGCGTGGATAAAGTTTTCGACAATCTCGCGGATGACCATGAGCGAGATATGGCCACCTTGTTCTTTCATGCACTGGTAGACGGTGTTGGTCGTCTCTTCCAAATACGTGCGGACATCTTGCGGATCAATGACGATCACCCGCGGTGTCGACAGCATGTCGTCATAGACGGCGATGCGCGCGGCGTACATGGCTTTTGGCGCCTGCATGGTCGCCTGCTCGCCTTCCGCACGCTCTTCGCGCACGCCGGTGATGTGCTCGTTGTCGGGTGCCGGGTCTCCGGAATCGACCATGGTGTAAAAGTCGTCAGACATGCCGCTCGCAATCTTTCAAAAGGTTTCGAACAAATAGTAGCTCACCGTGCAACGTTTCTCATCTTTCGACAACTTTTCAAAACTTGCTGAAAACTTTGGAAAACGGGCGAAAAGTTCTCAACATTGCCAACATGACCTGTTGAAAACTCGATGAAATATCGTGAAAGGTTGCCATGAGGCGCAAATTTCGGTTGCGCTTATGGGGGAACCGTGTGAACTGCGCAACCTTTTACCTTTGATTTCTTGACATTTGAACATTGATTTCCCTACAATCTTCAAGCTCACGTGTCTATATCTGCGTCCGCGTCCCCGCGGACACTCGAAATGCAGCAGGAGGAACTTAAGATGAAGCGTACGTATCAGCCTAATAAGCGTAAGCGTGCCAAGACCCATGGCTTCCGTGCCCGTATGGCCACTAAGGGTGGTCGTGCCGTGCTCGCCCGTCGTCGTGCCAAGGGCCGCAAGCGTCTCACTGTCTAGCAGCGATACACACATCTCGCATGAAGACTATTAAGTCTCGGCAAGATTTCGAGCATGTGTTCAGTCAGGGGCGTCGTTTCAATCACCCTCTGATTCGAATGACCATATGTGAATCGGTTGGCGAAGGCGACTCCGGAAGGGTCGCCTTCGTTGGTGCTAAGCGACTCGGTTGTGCCGTCGTGCGCAACCGATCTAAGCGTGTGATGCGCGAGACCGCCCGCAGCTGCGGATTTCCCGTTGCGGGTTATGACATCATCTTGTTTGCAACTCCCAAGACGAGGGTTTCCTCGCCGCAGGAGATGGACAAGGCGTTGCGTTCGCTTATGAAGCGCGCCGGCGTTGCCGGGGAGGAGCGATGAGCAATCACGTTTTGCGACGTGTTGCCATCGCTCCTATTCGCATATATCAACAGGTTATTTCGCCCTTATTGCCTGACGCCTGCATTTATTACCCAACGTGCTCGCAATACGCCGTCCAGGCGATTGAGAAGCACGGTGTTTTGAGAGGCTGCTGGCTTGCCGTGAGGCGCATCGCTCGCTGCAATCCCCTGCACGTCGGCGGTTATGACCCTGTGCCCTAGCGGGCACTCGCTATCGGAGGAAAACTTACATGTGGGATTGGATTGTTAACATCCTTTTCGAGCTGCTCAAGCTCATCCAGACCTTTGCGGTCGACTGGGGCCTGTCCATCATCATCCTGGTGGTCATCATCCGTCTGCTGCTGACGCCGCTCATGCTCAAGTCGACCAAGTCGACGGCTCGCATGCAGGTGCTGCAGCCCAAGATGCTCGAGATCCAGGAGCGCTATGCCGACGACCCCCAGCGTCAGGCCGAGGAGATGCAGAAGTTCTACAGCGAGAACAAGTTCAATCCGCTGGCCGGCTGCCTGCCGCTTCTGATTCAGATGCCCATCCTTATCGCCCTGTTCACGCTTCTGCGCAACCTGCCGCAGTACTTTAACGAGGGCACGTTCTCGTTCTTTAACATCCTGCCCGATCTGACCACCACGCCGAGCGCTTCCTTTGCCGATGGCTTTATGGTTGCGCTGCCTGCGCTGATCTGCCTGATCCTGTTTGCTGTCTTGACCCTGATTCCGCAGCTGTATATGTCCCGCAATCAGACTGGTCAGCAGGCCCAGAGCATGCGCATGATGGCTGTCGTCATGACCGTCATGATGCTTTGGATGGGCTGGAGCCTGCCCGTCGGCGTTCTGCTGTACTACGATGTGTCTTCTGCCTGGCAGGTTATCCAGCAGATCTTCGTGACGCAGAAGGTTATCGACAAGGCCAAGGCCGATGAGGAGGAGCGCCTCAAGAACGCTCCGCTGCAGGTCGAGGTTACCCGTCGCGAGAAGAAGCCGCGTCCGCATAAGAAGAAGTAGTCGGGATATCAATCTTATTTAGGTACCTAACTTTTGGAGTACGTTATGTCTGAAGAGATCATCGAGGATATGCTTGAGGAGGTTGCCCCGCAGATTGCGGGCGATTATCCCGAGATTGCACAGCGCTACAAGGCCGGTGAAGAGCTGACCGATGAGGAGCTCGACACCATTGCCGATGTTGCGATTTCCATTCTGCGTTCCATCCTTTCGCACTTCGATGCCGCCAACTCTCCTATTGATGAGTACGAGGGCGACGAGGGCGAGCTGATTTTGGATGTTACCGCTCCTGATCTTGCTGTTCTCATTGGCCGTCATGGTCGTACCCTTGATGCTCTTCAGGTCATGTTCTCTTTGCTGGTAAGCCGCAAGCTCGGTTTTAGGTATCCGGTTGTGGTTGACGTTGAGGGCTACAAGAGCCGTCGTCAGGACAAGGTTGCCTCAATGGCCCAGTCGGCCGCCGAGCGTGCCATCCGTACCCATAAGAGTGTTTCGCTTCCGCCCATGAATGCCTATGAGCGCCGACTGGTTCATATCGCACTTCGTGGCAATGATGCTGTCGATACCCATTCTGAGGGTTCTGACCCTGATCGCCATGTGGTGATTGTTGCTCGATAATCTACTCGAGCTTATGCTAAGGGGGCGTGGTTTCCACGTCCCCTTTTTTTGTCAAAAGTTCTCGATACACTGATTTTTGTCAGAAAGGAGCTTCTGTTGTTTGTACTTACTGATCAGCAGACTGACGAGATGCTCAGCCGTCTAACTTCCTATTGCAAAGAGTATTCCTTGAGCGTAACTGATGCTGAGCTGAGGAAATGTATCCAGCATTTGGATTTGGTTCTGGAAACAAATAAGACAACCAATCTCACTCGTATTCTTAACGTTGAAGATGCTGCGGTACTTCATATCCTCGACTCACTTGTTTTGCTTCCTTATGTCAATAAGGCTCCTGATGGAGCTTTGCTCGATATGGGAACAGGCGCAGGCTTCCCTGGTGTTCCATTAACGATAACCACGCATCGTAAAGCTACTTATATTGACTCTGTTGGCAAAAAGGTTGATGCTGTCAATTCTTTTGTTCATGCTCTCGGATTGAAATATGGTCATGCAGTCCATGATCGCCTTGAAGAATATGCTCGAAGCCATAAGAAGCAGTTCTCTGTCGTAACCGCCCGCGCACTGGCCCCTCTACCGATTCTTGTTGAGTATGCAGCTCCGTACCTCAAGGACGGAGGGCTATTTGTTATCACGAAGGGCAATCCATCGGATGAGGAGCTTACTTCTGGCATGTCAGCAGCTAAGATCTGTGGCTTCACTTTGCTTCTGAATGACGCAATTGATTTGCCTGAGGGCTTAGGCCACAGGGAGTTTATTGTTCTTAAGAAGAGTTATCCAGCATCCGTCTCATTGCCTCGTGCAAATGGCATGGCAAAGAAGAATCCGCTTGCCTAGATGTTTCACGTGAAACATAATGGATACTAACAACTTGCCGTGTTTCACGTGAAACATGGCGGTTGATATCGAATCGGAATGTTTCACGTGAAACATCCTCCGTTTGACAGCTTTAATACACATCAGGAGGGACCGTGGGATTTCGCGACGTTAAGCGTTCGAAGAGCGCAAAAGACACGCGTATTATTGCAATTATCAATCAAAAAGGCGGCGTTGGTAAGTCAACGACAGCTGTAAACCTTGCAGCAGCACTGGGCGAACAGGGACGCAAGACACTGATTGTCGATTTTGATCCGCAGGGAAACAGCACCAGTGGATTTGGAATTGAAAAAGAAGACCTTGATCAATGTATCTATGATGCATTGCTGAATGATGTGCCGGCAGAATCACTTGTTCTTGATACAAATTGCAAAAAGGTATTCGTTATTCCGGCGACAATTCAGCTTGCAGGTGCCGAAATTGAGCTCGTAAGCGCAATTGCTCGTGAAACCCGCCTCAAAGATCTGCTTGAGCCAATTCAGGATGAGTTCGATTTTATATTCATTGACTGTCCTCCTTCGCTCGGTCTGCTTACCATCAATGCTTTGACCGCAGCAGATAGCGTTTTGATTCCGATCCAGTGCGAGTATTACGCACTCGAGGGCGTTACGAAGCTGCTTGAGTCAATGAAGATGGTCAAATCACGTCTGAACAAGGGCTTAGACACCTATGGTGTGCTTATGACCATGTATGACTCGCGTACTTCACTATCGAATCAGGTTGTTGAGGAAGTGCAGTCGTACTTTGGTGATAAGGCTTTTAAGACCCTAATTCCCCGTACTGTAAAAATATCTGAGGCTCCGTCTTTTGGAGAGCCGGTAATTACCTATGCACCTCAAAATAAGGGTGCAAAAGCGTATATGAACCTGGCAAAAGAGGTGATCAAGCGTGCCTAGTGCAAAGAAACGTGGCGGATTGGGACGTGGACTCAATGCTTTGGTCTCAGAGGCCGAGTATGAGACCGGTGGTTCGGCTGCATCGGCTTCAAATGCTGCATCTGAAACAAAACTGCCTATTGAGGATATTGTTCCCAACCCTAATCAGCCGCGAATTCACTTTAACGAAACTGAACTTCGCGAGTTAAGTGAGTCAATACAAGAACATGGCGTTTTGCAGCCGCTGTTGGTTCGCAAGCATGGAAATGGCTATGAGATTATTGCGGGTGAGCGTCGTTACCAGGCGTCAAAGCTTGCTGGTCTTGAGGAACTGCCAGTCATCATTAAAGAAGTTAATGATGAGGAAATGCTCGCTCTTGCTCTTATCGAGAATCTTCAGCGTTCTGATTTGAATCCCGTCGAAGAGGCGAAGGGTTATCGTCAGCTCATTGATGCCAGCGGCATGACGCAAGAGGCGTTATCAAAGGCTGTCAGTAAGTCTCGTTCCGCAATTACAAATTCACTTCGTTTGCTTGATCTTCCGGAAGTCGTACAGCAGATGATTTTCGAGGGCAAGCTTACTGCAGGCCATGCAAGAGCGATTCTTGCAGTTCCATATGAAGATGCGAGGATTCGACTTGCTGAGAAGGTTGTTGCAGAAGGCCTTTCCGTCAGAGCGACAGAAAATCTTGCTCCGTTATTTTCTGCCGGAGAAACACCTAAGACGCCGAGGCCAGCAACACCTCAGTCATTCAAAAAGGCCGCTCGAGTCCTTCGTCAAGTATTTAACACGAATGTGCGCGTGAAGAGCTCGCGTGGCAAGAACAAGATTGAAATCGAGTTCAAAGACGAAGAGGAGCTCTCCCGTATCCTTGGTGAAATGATTCAATTCGGGCAGGAGGATCAGGATGAAGAATAAGGTTCTCGCGGCCATTGCGTTGGCAACCACTGTCGCTGCTGGTGCTTTTGCAGGCTATAAGCTTGCGACAGATGATGAACTGCGCGGTCGACTTCTGCGTGGAGCTCAGGATATCGTCGATACATCTAAGAAGAAAATGGATGTGATGACCGAAGATGTCGCTATGCGCACTGCTCAGGTGACTAAGAATCCCAAGATTAACCAAGACTGGGTTAACCATCAGTGGGAAAATGTTGGTTATTAGGTACCTAACAATTACTTGCCTGTTTTGAAGGGGTCCTAGTCTGATTCATAAGACAAGGACCCCTTATTTTGGCTATAAAACTAAGATTTCGTAAATCGATCCAATAGTATAAAAGAAAATGAAACAGCCCTGGTTGCATTATTTGCAACCAGGGCTGTCGGATGTTTCACATGAAACGTTATGGGGCACAGACTCCCCTATGCGTTCTTCTGGACCTTGAAACGTTGCTTCAGCTGACCGCAGGCAGCATCAATATCATTGCCGCGCGAATTACGGATCGTGGTCTCGATGCCACGAGACTCAAGGCGGCGCTGAAGATCTTCAACCTTATGAATCGGAGACGGCTTGAGCGGGCTGCCCTCAATGTCGTTAAGCTGAATCAGGTTAACGTGGCACAGCGTTCCCTCACAGAAGTCGCAGAGCGCCTGCATCTCGGGGTTTGTGTCATTGACGCCCTCGATCATGGCGTACTCATAAGTTGGGCGGCGGCCCGTCTTTTCGGTGTAGAGCTGCAGCGCCTCATGAAGGCGCAGAAGCGTGTACTTCTTGACGCCAGGCATAAGCTTGTTGCGCGTGGACTGGATAGCGGAGTGCAGCGACACAGCGAGCGTAAACTGCTCGGGAATGTCGGCAAACTTGCGAATACCGGGAATAACACCGCTGGTAGAGACAGTAAGGTGACGGGCTCCAATACCGATACCGTCAGGATCGTTAAGGATGCGCAGAGCCTTGAGAACCTCGTCGTAGTTAGCAAAGGGCTCGCCCTGGCCCATGAAAACGACGCTTGTAGCACGCTCGCCAAAATCATTCGAGACGTGCAACACCTGGTCGACGATCTCCTGGGCTGTCAGCGAGCGCTTGAGGCCGTTAAGGCCAGTGGCGCAAAATGCACAACCCATGCCACAGCCTGCCTGGGTGGAAACGCAGACGGAAAGCTTGTTACGACGGGGCATACCGACAGTCTCAACGGAAATGCCGTCGTGGTACTCGAGCAGATACTTGCGAGAGCCATCTTTGGAAACCTGCTTGGTGAGTTCAGTCGGCGTATCGAAGGCAAAGGCCTCTTTAAGCTGCTCTCGGAAGGCCTTGGGAAGGTTAGTCATATCATCAAACGAACAAACGTTCTTCTCAAAAACCCATTCGATGAGTTGCTTGGCGCGGAAAGCGGGCTGGCCGAGTTCTGCCACGAGCTCGCGAATATCGTTTTGGCTCAAGTCGCGAATGTCCTGAGATTTAGTCCTGGGATTCATGGAAGCCTTTCGATTTTGGGGAAACGTAGAGGGTATCGCTACAATATGGTATCAGCTGCAGAAATTATAGAGGAGGAGTCTGCCCATGCCGGGTAAAAGCCTAGAGAACATGCACGTAGCGGTCTTGGCGGGCGGTCATTCCGCCGAGCGCGAGATCTCGCTCAATTCGGGAAAGAACGTCGTGGTGGCCTTGAAGGAGGCCGGCTACACTTCGGTGGAGCTGCTCGACACGGCTGCCGATGATTTTATGGTAACCATGGCGACCGGCGGCTTTGACGTGGCGTTTATCGCCATGCACGGTGCCGGCGGCGAGGATGGTGCCATGCAGGGCGCCATGGAGACCCTGGGTGTCCCCTACACGGCCTCGGGCGTGCTTGCCAGCGCCTGCGGTGCCGACAAGGAGGTCTCTAAGCTCTTGTACGCCAAGGCGGGCATCCCCATTGCCCCCGGCCTCGCGCTCGAGGTGGGCGATGAAGTCGATATCGATCATATCGTCGAGGTTTGTGGCGAGCGCTGCTTTGTGAAGCCGGCCGTCAACGGTTCCAGCTATGGCATTTCCCTGGTCCATGAGCCCTCCGAGCTGCCCGCGGCAATCGCCAAGGCGTTTGAGTACGGCGACAAAGTGCTGGTCGAGAAGTGCATCGAGGGTACCGAGATCACCGTCGGCGTGTACGGCGAGGACGACGTGCGCGCTCTGCCGATTGTCGAGATTCGTAAGCCCAAGGACTGCGAGTTCTACGATCTGGACGTGAAGTATGTCGACCCTACGGACATCCATCGCATTCCGGCGCAGATTTCACCCGAGAATTACATTCGCGCTCAGGAGCTTGCCTGCGCTGCTCACAAGGCCCTCGGTTGCCTGGGTATCTCGCGCAGCGACTTTATTGTGAGTGAGGACGGCCCCGTCATCCTCGAGACCAATACCATTCCCGGCATGACCGATACGTCGCTGTATCCGGATGAGATTCGCCACACCGACGACATGACGTTCCCGCAGGTCTGTGACAGCCTGATCCGTATGGGCCTTCGTCGAGCGGGCATTGCATGCTAATCGAGGACGCGGTTTCGTCAGGAACTCCGCAGTTTGTCATCGACTCCTATGCCACGCTTGCCGAACGCGCCAAAACGCAGTCCTTCGGCCTTATCGAGGAAGATGTAATTGTCCTCGATACCGAGACCACAGGTCTTTCGGTGCAGGACAACGAGCTGATCGAGATCTCGGCGGCCCGTCTTTCGGGCCGCGAGATCGTCGACCGCTTCGATACCTTCGTGCATCCCAAGCAGCTGATTCCCGCCGAGATTACCGAGCTCACGAGCATTACAAATGCCGATGTGGCAGATGCCCCGTCGGCCGTTGAGGCCGTCGCCGCTCTCGCCGATTTTGTCGGTGGTTGCCCGGTAATCGCACATAACGCCACGTTCGACCGCTCGTTTATCGAGTCGGTCAAAGGCGGCGTCAACGTGAGCGATATTTGGATCGATTCGCTGGCGCTGTCGCGCATCGCGCTTCCGCGCCTGGCCTCGCACAAGCTGTCTTTTATGGCCGATCTGTTTGGCTGTGACTCGGTATCACACCGTGCCAATGCCGACGTCGACGCCCTGTGTGGCGTATGGCGCGTGTTGCTCGTGGCACTCACCGACTTGCCCCAGGGCCTCATGGCGCGCCTAGCCGACATGCATCCGGACGTGCCTTGGTCCTATCGTCCAATCTTCTCATTCTTGGCGGGGCAGAACCCTGGTTCTATCTTCTCTCTCAGCGCCGCTCGTGCTGACGTTCTCAAGGCCGATCGCGCCGACGATCGGGTGGACGCCGACGAACTGCCGGTACTCAAGATGCCGAGTCGTGAGGAGATTGAGGCAGACTATGCGCCAGGTGGCCTGGTCAATCGCATGTATCCCACCTACGAGCCGCGTGATGAGCAGATCGCGATGGCGCTCGAGGTCCGCGATGCGCTGGTCACGGGCACTCATCGTGTAATTGAGGCGGGCACGGGCGTCGGCAAATCGATGGCCTATCTGGTGCCTTTTGCCGAGGCAGCACGCCGTAACAACATCACGGTTGGTATTGCGACCAAATCGAACAATCTTGCCGACCAGCTCATGTACCATGAGCTGCCAAAACTTGCCGAGCAACTGGACGGTGGCCTGTCATTTTGCGCTCTCAAGGGCTATGACCACTATCCGTGCCTGCGCAAGCTTGAGCGCATGAGCCGCGGCCAGGTCGAGATTACCACCAAGTGCGATCCGGCGGACACGCTCACGGCGGTCGCGGTCATTATGGCGTACGTCTGCCAATCAGCCGATGGCGACCTCGACTCGCTCGGCATTCGGTGGCGCAGCGTCAACCGCCCCGACTTTACGACGGCCTCGCGCGAGTGTGCTCGTCGCCTCTGCCCGTTTTTCCCTGAAAAATGCTTGGTCCACGGCGCTCGCCGTCGTGCGGCGCATGCCGACGTGGTGGTTACCAACCATTCCCTGCTGTTCCGCAATGTTGCGGCCGAGGGCAGGATTTTGCCTCCGATTCGTCATTGGGTAATCGACGAGGCCCATTCCATCGAGCGCGAGGCGCGCCGTCAGTGGGCGCGCGTGGTGTCGGCGGACGAATCACGCGTTCTGTTTGAGCGCCTGGGTGGCTCGAGCACCGGCGCGCTAAGCCAGGTTTCCCGTGATTTGGCAACCTCCGAGGGCTCTACGCTCTATCTGGGCCTTACTGCCAAGGCGACGTCGACGGTTGCGCGCGCGAGCATGGCAATCGCCGACGTGTTCGATGGCGTTCGCGAGCTCGGCCGCCGTGCCCGTGGGGGTTATGACAATGCCAATCTATGGATTGGCCCCGAGTTGCGCGAATCTGACGACTGGAATGATTTCTTACAGTCGGCCTACGCTGCCATCGACGCATTGGAACAAGCTGACAAGAGCGTCGACGCGCTGGTGCAAGCCGTCGCCGCCGACAAGCCCGAGGTTGTTGTCGACCTGGGTGATATCTCGCGCCGCCTGCACGAGCTGGCCGAGAACCTCAAACTCATCATCGACGGCACCGATGAACACTACGTGTATTCGCTGCAGGTCAATCGCAGGTTGCGTGCCGGCGGAGAGTCAATGACCGCAGAGCGCATCGACATTGGCGAGGCCTTGGCAACCGAGTGGCTGCCCGAGGTTCACACGGCTATCTTTGCCTCGGCGACCATGACGGTGTCCAAAAGCTTTGAACACTTTAACCACGCGGTCGGCCTCGATCGCATCGGTGCTTCGACATCCTCATCGCTGCACTTGGACTCGAGCTACGACTTTGATTCGAACATGGCTGTAGTCGTTGCGGGCGATATACCCGATCCGCGCGATCGTGAAAGCTATCTTACGGCGCTCGAGCGCGTGCTGGTCGACGCCCATCTTGCCATGGGCGGATCGGTGCTCACACTGTTTACCAATCGGCGCGACATGGAAGACCTGTACGCCCGCGTTGAGCCCAAGCTGGCCCGTGCGGGTCTGGAGCTCAACTGCCAGCAGCGCAACTCATCTCCTCGTCGCCTGCGCGACCGGTTTATCAACGAGCCGACCTCGTCGCTTTTTGCTCTTAAGGCCTTTTGGGAGGGATTCGACGCCAGCGGCGAGACGCTGCGCTGCGTCATCATTCCCAAACTGCCGTTCTCGAGCCCTACGGACCCGCTCTCGTGCGAGCGCAACCTGCGCGAAGACCGCGCTTGGGCGCGCTATTCGCTGCCCGAGGCGGTGCTCGAGGTCAAGCAGGCGGCCGGCCGCCTTATCCGCTCGTCGACCGATTGCGGCGTGCTGATTCTGGCCGACCCGCGCCTGGTGACGAAGGGCTACGGAAAGAAGTTCTTAACGTCGCTGCCCACGAGCTCCTACCAGCGCATCGAATCGGCGCAGATCGGGCACTATCTGCAACTGTGGCGCGCACGCCACGAGCGGCGGCGCTAAAGCGGACAGACGAGGGTTTTTGCCATATCGCACAGACGCTTTGACAGGGCGGGGTCATCCAAGATGTGGATGGCTCCGCCCGCTGCAATTATCTGGCTCAGTAGCCAACGCTCGGAGCCGTAATGCACAGTTACCGTTGCCATGTCTGCTCCGCTGCGCTCGATTAGGGTGATGCCGGCCCAGTCCAGATGCTCCGCCATATCGAATGGCATCAAGAGCTTTGCACTACGCTGCGTCCGGGCAAGGGAATCGTGGAGGGATGCGACGTCCGGTGCGTGAGGCACGACGGAGTCTTCCGTCAAGGCGAGTCCCTCGATTTTATCCATGCGATAGGTGCGCTGCTCATTGACCGCGATGTCCCAGGCAATCAGGTATGTTTGGTCGCCGTTTGCCGTAATGCGCAAGGGGTCGACCAGACGCTCGCGTGGCCGTGCATCGTCCATCGAGCGATACGAGATGCGGCAGCGAACGCCGTCCTGAATGGCGCAGCTCAGCTGCTGCCAGTGCGACCCGTGGTTGACGGTGTCAAGGACGCGCTGGTTATAGCCGAGCTCTTCGGGTAGAAGGGCATGTCGAATCCGAGCTGCCGTCTGCGGCTCGATCCCCAACGATTCAAGTTCATGGTTGAGCACAGCGCCCTCGGCGGCACTCAGGCGCAGCGGTAGCACACGCCCGGCGTCACCGGTGAGGACCACACGCTCGCCGCGGCATTCGCAGATGATACGCGCGCCCGATTCTCGGTCCGCGAGCGTCGAGACGATCTCGAGAATCTCGTCGAGCGACACCCCCGTGATGCCAAAGCGACTGCAAATCTCGGTTCGTGTCATGCCGCTCTCGCCGGCGGCGTAGAGGGCCTCCATGATGTCGATGGCGCGCGAGAGTCTCTGCTCGCTGGTGAGTTTACGCACGGGCATACTCGTGCACCGTCCTTTCGATGAGGTGGTTCCACGCCTGCTTGAGCGATTTGGGGGCCATGGGCCTCATGCCGTCCATGGCGTGGGCCATGCAAAATGAGGCGGCGGCTTCAAGGTCGCGCACGTCAACGGTCCAGGTCCATCCTGCATCGGTGTGTGCGAGCTCACCTCGCCCACGCGTGAGGCCGTTGATCATATCGATCTGCGTCTGAGGGGCGAACGAGAACGTAGCTGCAACGGGCGGTCGGTCGGCAAAATCGAATTCAAAGAACAGATAGTCGTTGAGATTGAAGTCCGCAGGGATGGCGTAGGCCTTCGAAGGACGCCAAGCGCGAACGATACGGTCACAGCGGAATGTCCTGATGTCGTCGGTGGCATTGTCGAGGCCGCAGAAATACGCCACGCCCTCGCGCTCGAACATGCCGTAGACGCGGACGGTACGCTCTTTCTGCTCGCCGCGTCCGTTCTGATATAAAAATCGCAGCGCACAACGCTCGGCAAAGGCGCTCCAAACCGCATCGACGGTGGGAGAGCGGCTGATCGGCGCCTCGTCTACCGTCGTCCTGCCGGTGAGATAGGCAATCTTGGAGCGAATATCGGCAAGCGGTGCGGCAAAAGTGGATGAGCCGGCCGCTAGTGTCTGGTCGATGGCGTTGAGCAGGATATCGGCGTCGTCTGCGGTAATGAGGCCGCCTGCCGCAAACGTGTGCTCGCGGTCGATTGTCCACGAGCTTTCCTCGGTCTCCTGCGCGCCGGTGGGGCGAACCTCCTTGATTAAGATGCCGCGTTCGAGCAGCTTGTCACGATCGCGTCGAAACTTGCGCTTATCCGAGTCGATATTGCGCGAGCCATATCCCAGGTCAGAATCCAAGACGATCTGCTCGGTCGTCAGCGGTTCGGGGGAGCTATTGAGCACAAAGAAAAGATTGAGGATGCGCTGAGCCGTTTTATCGAAACTGGGCTCCGAATTTCCCTTTTTAATTGTCTCGGTCGTGTCGCTTGCCGTCATAGAGTCCTCGCATGAGAAGGTGGTTTGCTGCCATGATTTTAGTCCGATATGGAGATTAGGCTATATCCTTGTCCGCTCGGGGCGTTAAGATGGCCCGAATTCGGTCGTTTGCGCTCGCTCGGGGTATACTTTCGACTATATACGGTTCTAATGTGCATGCATTGGGCCTATTTGTCGGATTATGGATGTGGAGCGCACATGGCGAACACCCAGAACTATATTAACCACCTGCTGCAGAACACCGGCATTACGCCGGCATGCAGCGAAGAAGAGCGCTTGGCTGCCGAGGATATCGCTCAGATCTTCCGCAACCACGGCTTTGACCCCGAGGTTCAGGAGTTCAATGCCCCGGCGCCCAGTAGGTTGGCATTTGCCGTTACCGGTATTCTTGCGTTTGCCGGCGCCCTGCTGATGGGCATCGGCGGCGGTATCGGCTTGGTCGGCACCTTGCTGGCCATTGTCGGTGCCGTGCTCTACGTGCTCGAGCGCACAGGGCATCCCGTGGTTTCGCGCCTGGGCAAGACGGGCGTGAGCCAAAATGTCATCGCCTACCACAAGGCCTCGGGCCCGCTCGCGTCTCCGCGCAACCGCCCGGTGGTCGTTGTCGCACACTACGACTCTCCCCGTGCTGAGCTGCTCGCCCGCGAGCCCTATGCTTCGTATCGTGCGCTCATCGCCAAGCTGTTGCCCGTTGCCACGGTTGCCCCCGCTGCCGTTGCCATCCTGCGCATCCTGCCGCTCCCCGGCGCGCTTAAGGTTCTGCTGTGGATTGTCGCGATCCTCGCTTCCCTCGTTGCGCTTGCCAACGCGGCAAACATCATCTCTAACCGCCACATTCTTCCCTATACGTCCGGCGCGGTGTGCAACAAGTCTTCTGTCGCCGCTATGCTCGGCGTTATGGATAACGTTGCTCCCTTCCAGGGCGAAAACGAGTTTCCCGACGATGTTCCGTTCGATACCTATTTTGGGGAGCAAAAGCGTCGTGCCGAGGAAATGGCGCGTGCAGCGGCGGAGTATGCCGCGGCCCAGCAGCAAAACGACTACGGCAACACCATCGAGTACGAAGAGCCTACCTACGCCGAGGACGAGTTCGGTCAGCCGATTGCTCCCGACACTCAGACCGAGCCCGAACAGGGTGAGGCTTTCGACGAGCAGATCGAGGGCTTTGAGGGTGCGTCTGCCGACGAGACGCTGATTGGCGCCATCGTGCCCGAGGATCAGAATCAGGCTGTCCAGGCTGAAGAGTTCAATGACGAGGTTTCCGCTGCCGAGTCGGCGGAGGAGCCTGCCGCGGCCGAGCCCAAGCTCTATCGCAACGCCGCCGGCAACATCCGCTTTGGTTCGGATGCCATCCGTGCGCTCGGAATGCTTCCCGAGTCCTGCACGCTCGATTACGAGGAGGGCGAGGAGCCGACGTTTGAGCCCGAGCCTGCCCCCGTTGTCACCGTGGATGATGAGTCTGCCGCGGTTACCGCTGCCGTTGCCGAGTCCGAGGCGGTGTCCGCGATCGATCCTGCGGCAGGACTGGACATTTTGGCTCCCGCCGCGCCGGCGCAAGACGTTGCGGACGAGTCTGACGACGATTACGTTGAACAGCCGAGGCGCGTGTCTTACGAGAGCGATACTGATTTCTCGGCCGAGATTCCCGCGGCAACGCCCCATGCCGATATTGCATCCGCGTTCTCGTCGATTGGCGCCAGCGCTTCCAACTTCTTTAAGGGTGCACTTGCAAAGGGCAAGAAATTTGTCGACGATTTCGAGGAGAAGCGCGCTGCCGCACGCGAGGCTGCCGAGCAGGAGGCTATCGCTCAGCGGCAGGCAGCCGAGGCGGCACGTGAGCTCGCGGCGCAAGAGTTCGAGCAGAACGAGGCTATGCAGTCCGTGCCCGTCGACGCCGCCGAAGCTACAACGTCTTTCGAGGCCCAGCAACCGACGTCCGCGGATGTTGTTGAGGCGACGACGTCTTTCGAGGCTCAGCAGCACGTCGATAGCACCATGTCGTTTGATGCCGCGAAGTTCGATTCCACGATAACGTTTGAAAAGCAAGGCACCGCGATTGCCGAGCCCCTTCCTGTTTCCGATGAGCAGGGCGACGCGGTGGACGATGACGAGCCTATTGATGCTGCCGAAATCCAAGATGCCACCGAGGACGAGCCCGTCGAGGCCAACTCTGACGAAGAGCAATACGTGGCAGCCGATCAAGGTGATTCGACCGAGGCCGAGCAGGAGGAAGTGCCTGCGGTTTCCGAGACTCCCGAGACAGATGAGTCGAGGCCTTATTCCACGCAGATTTTCACCATGCCGACCCCGAGTGGTTCCGGTGCCACGGTTGCCAATGTCGCTCCCACCCAGGACGAAACGGTCGATTCCCTTATGGCCCAGATTTCCTCCCAGGCATCGCCGCGTCCGCAGATGAATGTTCCCGATCCGGCGTCGGCACCGTCGCCTGCACCTTCCTCGTCTCCGCTGGCTTCGGTCCCCGATCCGTCGCTGCCGTCTATGAAGCAGGCAAACGTTGCGTCTCGCACGTCGCTGTTCGACCTTCCCGATCCCTCTGCCCAGGTCAACGACCCCTTTGCTACCGCCCAAGGTCCCGAACCCACATCGGCACCCGTTGCGCCTCCTGTGCCCGTTGCGTCGGGCGCGCAGCCGATCGAGACCATTTCGGCTCCCGCCCCGGCGGCACCCAAGTCTCGTAAGCGCGGCCTGGGTGGCCTGTTCGGTCGTAAAAAGAAAAACGAGCAGGACAGCATGAGTGACTGGCTGGGCGTCGAAGACGATTACGATGCCAAGAAGTCCGGTCGCGGTATCGGTTCGTGGGATAACTTCGAGGACGATAACGATGGCTGGAAGGGTGGCGCTACGTCTTCCGATGGCGCTTCTTCCGAAGATATGCTCTCGGCTGTCGCCTCTATGGGCGATGATGAGCTGCTCGGTCACGATATCTGGTTTGTGGCAACGGGCGCCTCGGATTGTGATGGCGCCGGCATGAAGGCCTTCTTGGCTTCGCATCGCGATAAGCTCCGCGGCGTATTCTTTATCAATCTTGAATCCGTCGGCGCCGGTAGGCTTTCGGTTGTGACGGTCGAGGGCGAACAGCAGCTGCTCAAGGGCGATCGCCGCATCATGAACCTGGTCAGCAAGGTCTGCAAGTCGTTCCATGTCGATTGTGGCGCGCTCGAGATGCCCTATGCCAAGACCGATGCCTACGCCGCGCTCGAGGCGAGCCGCCGAGCCCTCACCATCGCCGGTGTGGACGGCACACGTCTGGCTTGCGCTCGTACCGAGGACGACCTGCCCCACAATGTCAACCCGACGAACATTGCCACGGTATCCGAGGTCGTTACCGAGGTTATCCGCCGTTCGTAGGCGGAGCTCTAAGGAGTCAACGTGTTTTCGTATATTAAGCGCCATTGGCCTGTCTACGTGATTTTGACCTTGATTGCCATTGCGTTAGGATTTGGGGCCGCCTACATCGTGGGTGCGAAGGGCTCGACCCCCGCCTCCGCAATCAGCGAAGAGGTGGAGCAAGAACAGAGTACGGGTGCCGATGGGATTCCTGAGTCCGAGCAGGCAATCGTTGATGGTGGATCTTCGTCTGCAGAGTAGATACGGCGATTTACATGATTGAAAGCGGGTGAGCCAGGGGACTGGCTCGCCCGCTTTTTCATCGCGCTAGCGCTTCTTTGGGATCGACCTAAGGCGAGCGAACCATAGGGCTGCGGCACCCGAGGTCAGGAGCGCGGTGATGCAAGCGGCGATGGGAACTGATCCTGTTGCCGGTAGGTCCTGCGGTAGGGTACAGCGTTGAATGACGCTGTCCTCGTCATGTGACTCAAGTTTATCGCCGCCACCGTTGCGGCAAAGATCGACGCGCGCGCTGTTGGTGAGTGCGGTTTGGGGCGTATAAGCCGACGTTGCCTGCATATGTACGACTGCGCCCCGAGCGTCTGTGCCAAGGATTGCTTTGGCATCGTCAAGGTCGTCGTGTTCATCTTTGAGATCATCGCGGGTCCAAGAATCCGCATCGCTTCGAGTCGTAAAGTCGGCGGCTACCGCACCGTATTCAATTCGAATGCCCGTTACGACGGTATTGGATGCAAGGTCGAGCTCTTCCGCCTCGAGTGTGGTGGATTCCGTGGTCGAGACATCCGCCTTCCAGAGGCGCCAGCCGTCGTAATCGACGAGGCGACAGTCCTCACCAAGGCTCTCTTTTACTTCGTCGGACTCAAGCCAAGGATTTTCGTGCCCATCGTCAAGTGTCGCGTTTGCCGGCTCATCGACGTCTGTCGAGTCCAACGGCGTCGTGCGATACCATACGTTGCACAGACCGTTGAGGTCGCCGATGGCGACGGGGGTTTCGATTGAGATGAATCTCGCTGTGCCGTCTTTGGCGCACTCAAGATCATCGGTAATCGTAAACTCATCAACCCAAGTAGCGGAATCGTTTCGAGCATCGATGGTATAGGAGAAAAGCCCATCACTATTGGTTTGCGTCGTGGCGCGGTTTTTACCATCGCCGTTAGCCAACAGGCCCTTTTCGATAGGTTGGACAAGTTCCTGACGCTTGTCGACCTGCCCCTTGATCTCGATGGGCGCATCCTTCATCGCGACGGTTTGGACTTCTCCCGTATCCTTTATTTCAAACGTTATCTCCTCGGCAAGGTCATAGGTCCGCGGAGACATCATTTCGCGCAACGAGTAGGTGCCGGGTGCAAGATGTTCGACGCGATGCGGCTTGTCGGATGAGGTCCAGGAGTCTATTTCGGTTTTATCGGGACCATATAAGGTGAGCTGTGCGCCTTCCACTTCTTGCTCACCGCTTGCATCGACCTTGGAGATATCAACCTTGGTGTAATCGTCGGATACGTTAAGCCGTGCTTCTACAACGGGTGTTTTCTGGTCGGCATAAGTAAGGGCAACAATATGGGTTGTCTGATCGAGCAAGAAGCCTGCCGGCGCTTGAGTCTCGACAACCTCGTAGCGTGCGGTGCCAGATCCCAGTGGGAGGTTGTCCGCGCGTGCTTCTCCAGTTTCATCCGTCGTGACGGTCGTGACAGTCTCACCGTCGAGCGCGGCAATGCTACCGTCGGGGCGCACGATATCACCCGAGGCGCGGATCTCAAAGACGGCGCCCGCGAGGCTGCTGCCGTCTATGGCATCGGTTTTAACGATCCTGATGTTTCCGGTCGCGGCGTGGTCATAATACGAGGCGACTGCAACGGGCGTTAGGTTCATGTCGGCGGGTATGTTTACCTCGATCTCTTCGCCGACAAGATAGGGCTCTTTGGCCGAGGTTTCGCGTACATAATAGGTGCCCGGCACGAGCGATTCGGGCAGTGTGACGGTCCCGGTCGCGTCAGTCGTAAAGGTGTCCATTACGTTATGTGCTGGATACCAGCAAGTTTGTGAGACAGGTTCGTGATTGCTGTCTAGGAGTTGGAAGGTGAATCCGGCTAGTGGAACAGAAGCGCCTGTTTGGGCATCGCGTTTTACAATCTGGAGATGCGTCGACAGTGCGTGGTTGTCCACGATATATTGAAGCTCGGCGCCGTTGGAAATCTGATTGGCCCCGACGGTCCATTCCCCTGCACGTTTAAAACCCTCGGGGACGGTTTCCGGAACCTCGCGAATCGTGTAGCCGGCACGGTCGTATGGGACAGCTCCGTGGACACCGGCGGGTCGCTTGCCTGTGCCGAACCATGCTTCGGGCTGATCTTTGGTGGAGGCAAAGCCATAGATGTTTGTGGTCAGTGTGCCAACAACCTGCTGAGAACTGTTGCTGACAACCTCAAAGACAACACCACCCGCCGGTTGCTCCAGGCCGGATTGGTCGCTATTGCCGTAATCCTTGAATTTGGAAATCTCAAGGTCAAACGCAATGGAGATATCGGAAATGCGAGATTCGATCTCGACCACGCCTGAATCGCCGAGCTGGTCGGCTCCAACGGTATAGGTCCAGCTGTCGTTGGATGGCAGGTAGCCCTCGGGGGCTTTTGATTCGTAGATGGTAAAGGTTCCTAAGGGGACATCGGCGAGGGTGGCCTGACCGCTTTCGTCGGTCGTGAGGATTTGCGCCCATCCAGGGGTTGATTGCGACACACACGTGAACTCTGCTCCTGCGAGTGAAGAGCCTACCTGGGGGCCGGCATTCGTCGCGGTATCGAGTTTTACGATACGCAGGTTGATGGTGCCGGGCTGTTCATCAATGGCGACCTGTCCACCATCATTCCCCGTGGTAAAGGCGATGCGATCGTGGCGGGGGACATAGCCGGCCGGCGCCTTCGTTTCAACTAGGTAGTATGCTGTGTTGGGCAGAAGTGTTGCTTGCGCCCGACCGTTGCTGTCCATCTGGATGGTGCCAACACGTGCGTCGCTGGCGCTCTCAAAAACATCGAATGTTGCCCCGGCAAACTGATAAGTATTGTTTCCGCTGGTAATGGCAGCGTTTGCAGACTGCTTTTGGAAGGAAACAGAGACCGCCGGCAGTACATAGAGCATGTCCTGACGTTTGCTGCCGCCCGATACGGCTCCTAGATAGCGCCGCGCGCGGTGCGGAGCGGCTTTGATGCTTCCTGATTTTGCGCTGTCGTGGAGCCACCGCGCAGCCGCCACGACTTCATTGTCGGCGGTAAAGTGTCCGCTCTTGGTTTTACCCTGAGCGGTCGTGTAGGAGTAGGTGCCGTCGACATGGGTAGTGCCGTTGAGCATCCATACGGCAAGCTGGGTGGCGGCGCGGGCGCGATCGGGTGAAAGATGGTAACCGCCAAACGACGTGGTGGTGGGATATCCGTGACAAACGATTGCCGCGAACTCGTCGTCGAGCCACACCCAGCCTTGATCAAAGTTGAGCCATGGGCCGCCCGGTTTGGTGGGGCCGGGGCGCTCCTGGTTCATGCAGTAGGCAATTGAGGCGTCTTGAGCTTCATACTTGCCGATAAAGAAGGGCCCACAATCATCGCTAATAGTGCGGAAGCCGAGCTGATCGTAGCCATCGACGGCAAATGCGGCTCCCGGTGTCAGGCAGCCGAAAAGCAGGAAGAGGAGCAGGAGCAGCGGACCTGTTGCGATTGCGCTGTGGACAGAGTGCGTGGGTGCGTTGGACATGGCTGCTCCTTATCCCTCGTGCGCCGCATGGGGAGGTTGCGACGCGTAGGATGAGGCTACCCCCGAGGTTCATGCGGGTAAGTACCGGAGCCTGACCAAAAGCTTGCCCGATTTCTGACAAATCGAGCTCAAATACAACAATCAGATAAAAGTGCAGGTAGAAGATGGTAAGAAAAGAAAGACAAAGGTCCTCATCTCCACAATTGACGCGATTTTCAAACGAATCTCCACAGCTAAAACAAGCATCACCACCCTTGTATCGAACAAGATAACCGCGTTATACTAGCCAACACACAAGCGGGCATCGCCAAGTGGTAAGGCATCAGCTTCCCAAGCTGACACTCGCGGGTTCGAGTCCCGTTGCCCGCTCCAGTAAAAAGCACAAGCACGGCAGCGTTACGTTGCCGTGCTTTTTACTACCAAGCGCCGGGACTCGAACCCGCCAGGGTGCGAGCGTTAAGCAAACGCGAAGCGTTTGTAGCGAGCAGGCGAAGGCGCCGACAGGCGCCTGAAGCCGGTGCGTATTTGCGAAGCAAATACGCGGATGTCCCGTTGCCCGCTCCATCGAGTACGGGGGACCTCGGGAACGTCGGGTCCAACCCGCTGTGCCCGTGCGTGTGCGCGGACCGGGTCTGCCGACCGCAGCCGGTGCGTATTTGCGAAGCAAATGCGCGGACGTCCCCATGCTCGCTCCAATTCCAAAATGTTAGGTTAATGCCTGCTGCCCATACTTGCACCTGCGCACGGTACAATGGTTGGGTTACGACCAACGTGCCAATAACCAAAAAGGAGCCGCTATGATCGATCGCTATACCCGCCCGGAGATGGGACACATCTTCTCCCTCGAGAACAAGTACGCCATTTGGCAGGAAATCGAGGTTCTGGCCTGCGAGGCCCAGGCGGAGCTCGGCAAGATCGGTATTTCCAAAGACGAGGCCCAGTGGATCCGCGACCATGCCAACTTTGAGAAGGCGAAGGTCGATGAGATCGAGGAAGTCACGCGCCACGACGTCATTGCCTTCCTGACCAACATGAAGGAATACATCGATGCCGATGTTCCCGAGGGCGACCCCAAGCCCAGCCGCTGGGTTCACTATGGCATGACCAGCTCGGATCTGGGCGACACGGCCCTGTGCTACCAGCTCACCCAGGCCTGCGACCTGATCATCGAGGACGTCAAGAAGCTCGGCGAGATTTGCAAGCGTCGCGCCTTCGAGGAGCGCAACACGCTCTGCGCCGGCCGCACTCATGGCATCCATGCCGAGCCGATGACCTTTGGCATGAAGTTTGGCTCTTGGGCCTGGGAGCTCAAGCGCGATCTGGACCGTCTTGAGGATGCCCGCAAGAACGTTGCCTTTGGTGCCATCTCGGGCGCTGTCGGCACGTACAGCTCCATCGAGCCGTTTGTCGAGGAATATGTCTGCGAGCACCTGGGCCTGGTTCACGACCCGCTGTCCACGCAGGTTATTAGCCGCGATCATCACGCCTACCTCGCCGGCGTTCTCGCCACCGCCGCGGCCACCTGTGAGCGCATCGCTACCGAGGTTCGCAATCTGCAGAAGACCGATACACTCGAGGCCGAGGAACCGTTCCGTAAGGGTCAAAAGGGCAGCTCCGCCATGCCGCACAAGCGCAACCCCATCACCATGGAGAAGGTCTGCGGCCTGTCGCGCGTCGTGAAGGCCAACGCGCAGGTTGCCTTCGACAACGTCGCCCTGTGGCACGAGCGTGACATTTCGCACTCCTCTGCCGAGCGCGTCGCCCAGGCCGACAGCTTCATCGCCCTCGACCACATGTTCCAGTGCCTCATCCGCGTTATCGACGGCCTGCAGCTGTATCCCGCTCGCATGATGGCCAACCTCAACAAGACACGCGGCCTCATCTTCTCCTCCAAGGTCCTGCTCGCCCTCGTCGACACGGGCATCACCCGCGAGGACGCGTACGCCATTGTGCAGGAGAACGCCATGGCAACCTGGCACGAGGTACAGGATTGTGTCTCCGGCCCTACCTTTAAGGAGCGTCTCGAGGCCGATCCGCGCTGCACCGTCAGCCAGGAGAAACTCGACGAGATCTTTGATCCGTGGGACTTCCTCACCCGTATCGACACGGTCTTCGATCGCCTGGAGCAGCTGAGCTTCGAGTAGGTTCGGGCATAACGTTAGCTTTTTAGGGCGCTTTGCTGGTAATGTGTGTTGCCGGCAAAGCGCCTCGTTGCATTTAGGGAAAGACGGGGATAATAGTCGTCTCGAATAACATTCTGAGAGGGGATCGCATGATTTCGTTTGATTACAAGCCTCAGGGCGTGTGTGCTCGCAATATTCACCTTGATCTTTCCGATGACGGCAACAAGGTGATGGGCGTTGAGTTTACCGGCGGCTGCGACGGCAATCTCAAGGCTATCTCCAAGCTGGTCGAGGGCGCTCCTGCCGATCGCGTAATCGAGGTTCTCGCCGGTAATACCTGCGGTATGAAAAAGACCTCCTGCGCCGACCAGCTTACACGCGCTATCGAGGCCGCTCGCACCGAGATCGCCTAATGGGTATCGCCGATCACATCAAGAACGGAATATCGCGTCGCGGCTTTGTACTCGGTGGGGCTGCCGCGGGCGCTGCCACGGTGCTTGCCGGATGCTCGAAAAAAACGGGCACCAGCGATGATGCCGCCGGCGAGCCGCAGGTTATCAAGGATGATTCCAAAATCATCTCGATTACGGATGAGTACGAGGCAGTCGACATCGATCTTGAGCCGGCGGCGTCATGGACGCTGCCTCTGGGTACGCTGCTGTACTACTGCGACGGCGATTACGCCGCGGCGATGATGGCGCCCGCATCGGCACTGCACGCCAACACACTCGGTGTGCTCAACCTGGGCGATGGCTCGCTTACCACATTAATCGAGGATCCTATCGAGGGCACGGGATATGCATTCTACGATGTCCGTGCCGGTGACGGCGTATTCGCGTGGGTTGAGATGAACTTTGCCAATTCATCGTGGAAGCTCTACGCTCAAAATCTGTCGGGCGCTTCGCTCTCTGGCGACGTGGTTGAGCTCGATCGAGGTGGCAAGGACTATGATCCGCCCCTGTTTACGGCGTTCGGGTCATCGGTCATCTGGTATAAAATGCCTTCGGCAGGCGGCAATAAAACGAGTAGCGATTCGTTTTGCTATCGTCGCTCGCTTGATGAATCCAAGGCCGGGGTAATTTGGAAATCGACGGGCCGCTTTGCATCGGCCCCGCGCGCGTGCGACGGCATTTTGACCATCTCGCCGCGTGTCCGCAACGACGAAGGCGTCTACTACGGCATAACGGCAATCGATCTGACCGACGGCAACAACACCAAACGTGCCCAGCTAGTTCTTCCCTCGTCAGTCTCGCCTTTCGAGGCCGTATACATGGGCGATACCTTCGTGTTTTCTATCGAGGCGACCTATAGTGGCGTGGGCAGCCTGGGCAACATGGGCACGTATATCGGTAATGAGGGAGGGCCGTATCTCTTCCTGTCCCGCGAGCCGCTCGCATGTGCGGCTGGCAAGAAGAATAAATACCTTGTTAAGGTACAGGCGTCGCATTTCCTGATCGACACCTCTGCCAAGACCTATGGCTCGCTGCTGTCGCCCGACCGCGCTTTAGAGTATGGCGATTATCCAGCTACGGCGGGAAAGTCGGACTCATTTCTTACGTACGCCACGGTACGCAACAGCCAGGGTATACCCGAGACGGTCACTGCACGCCTATTCTCTCTTTAAGCTTAGAGGGGTTAAAAAGGCGCCAACAGGGGAATAAACGCGTTGTAATTGTGAGTACCGCCCGCCGAGCTGCCGCGTCATAGCGGCATCCGGCGGGCTCAGGTGCGTTAAAATGGGCTTGTTCTTAGCTAATTGAGACAGGGGGGCCGTGTTATGGCTTCAGATGCAAAAAAGATTCTGCTGGTCGAGGATGAGAAGGCAATCCGTGACGCCGTCGCTGCCTATCTCGAGCGCGAAGGCTACTGGGTTGTGGGCGTCGGCGACGGCCAGTCCGCGATCGAGGAGTTCGAGAAGCATCAGTTCGACCTGGTCGTGCTCGACCTTATGCTCCCCAAGATCCCCGGCGAGCGCGTTTGCCGCACCATTCGCGATACTTCGGATGTTCCCATCATCATGCTGACTGCCAAGGGTGAGATCGAGGACCGTATTATCGGTCTTGAGCTCGGCGCCGACGACTATCTGATTAAGCCGTTCTCGCCGCGCGAGCTCGTCGCCCGCGTTCGCGCTCTGTTCCGCCGTGCCCATCAGGCCGACGAGCCCGCCGTCGAGGTACTCGACTTCGGCGATCTGGTCATCGATATCTCGGGCCACAAGATCTTGGTCGAGGGCAAGGAAGTCGACCTGACGGCTTCCGAGTTCAAGCTGCTCACCACGCTTGCCCGCCATCCCGGCCGTGTGTATAACCGCATGGAGCTGGTCGAGAAAGTGCTCGGGTATGACTTTGAGGGCTATGAGCGCACCATCGATAGCCACGTGAAGAATCTTCGCGCCAAGCTGGGCGATGATCCCAAGAAGCCCAAGTGGCTCTACACCGTCCATGGTGTCGGCTATCGCTTCGAGGCTCCGGCCAAGACCGATAAGTCGGACGAGAAATAGGGAAATCACATATGACACCTGCGCGCTTTGAAATCGGACAAAAGCACAAGCAGGAGAGCGAGGCGGGTTCCAAGGCTAGTTGGAACACGCCTCGTTCCGATTCACGGCCAACGATGAGCTATCCCTCGCGCATGGCACTTGCTTTTGCTCTGACATCGCTCATGACGGTATTGGTGCTGGTGGGCGTTGTCTCTGTTGTGTGGGGCACGGTCTTTTCGGATTACACACGCTCCAATATCGTCGAAATCGCAAATTCCGCTGCCGAGAAGTTGGCAACCTCATATGAGGAAAACGGCTCTTGGACCGCGGGAGAACTGCGCACGGTCGCAACGTCGAGTTTGGTTTCCGACGATCTGGGCATGCAGGTCGTCAATAAAAAGGGCGTGATCGTTTATGACGATTCCTGGCCCTCGGCAAGCGCCACCGCCGATGTACGCGAAAACCAGGCTACGACCGACGACACGAGCGGCAAGAGGGCATCGCATAGCCCGGTTTCGTCTGCTCCAACCGACTCCGATAGCGTTGCTGACGTCGAGATTGTAACGTCTTCCGGCGAGCATGTCGGTCAGGTAAAGCTGTGGGCCATCGGCTCCGACGCTCTGCTCACCAAGGCGGACTCTGCGTTTAGGGAGAAGACCTTTAACGCCATGGCCCTCGCCGCGGTTGTTGCAATCTGCATTTCGGTCGTTATCGGATCGCTCGTGTCGCGCATGCTCACCAAGCCGATTCATCGCATCACCAGTACCGCAAAGCAAATCCGTGACGGCGACCTGTCGGCTCGCACGGGACTGCGCGGTGATGACGAGATCGATCAGCTGGGTGAGACCTTCGATGAGATGGCCACTTCGCTCGAGAAGGATATGAAACACGAGAAGCGCCTGACCTCAGACGTTGCACACGAGCTTCGCACGCCGCTTATGGCCATGCTCGCAACGGTCGAGGCCATGCAGGATGGCGTGTATCCCACCGACGATGAGCATTTGGAGACCGTTGCTTCCGAGACGCGTCGCTTGGCTCGTCTGGTGCAGCAGATGCTCGACCTGTCGCGCATGGAAAACAGCGCGGCTCCGCTCAACCTTGAGCCGGTGGACATGGTTCCTTTCGTGCGTTCTATCGTCAATGCCCAGGAGCGCCTGTTTGTCGACCGCGATCTGCGCCTGCGTTTTGCGGACGAGACCCAGGGTCACGACGATGTCGTCGAGGCCGATCCCGACATGATCACGCAATGTGTTATCAACCTCATGAGCAACGCCATGCGCTACACCCCCGAGGGCGGTTGGGTCGTGGTGTCGGTGCTCAGTGACCGCAAGCACGTCAGCATTGCCGTTTCTGATACCGGTATCGGTATTGCCAAGGACGATCTGTCGCGTATCTTCGGACGATTTTGGCGCGCCGATGCCAGCCGCGCCCGCGAAGCTGGCGGCCTGGGCGTCGGCCTCGCCGTGACCAAGCAGATCGTCGAGCGTCACCATGGCTACATATCCGTGGAGTCGGAGCTTGGAAAGGGTACGACTTTTACAATTCATCTGCCCCGCGAGCACACGGCGGACGCGGCATCTACTACAATGGAGCACTAGCTTTTCGCTATTCGGTGAAGGAGGGGCCGCGTCCCTGCCGCTCCGAGTTTGCGAAAACATGCGGGAAAGAACCCGCATTTCTGTCGTATTTAGGTAAGGAGTGACTCACGTGACAACGATGGAGCGTCGTCCGGATTCCCGTGGCAAGGTTCGTGATATTTACGATGCCGGTGAAAACCTGCTGATGGTCGCCACCGACCGCATTTCTGCGTTCGACTTCGTTCTTCCCGACGAGATTCCGTTTAAGGGAGAGGTGCTCAATCGCATCTCGGCATTCTGGTTCGATAAGTTTGCCGACATCGTCCCCAACCATCTCGTTTCCATCGACCCGGCGGATTTCCCCGAGGAGTTTGCTGAGTATCGTGACTACCTCGCTGGCCGCGCCATGCTGGTTAAGAAGGCCCAGACGATTCCTATCGAGTGCATCGTCCGCGGCTATCTGACCGGTTCGGGCAAGAAGACCTACGACGAGAACGGCACCGTCTGCGGCATCCAGCTGCCTGAGGGCCTGACCGAGGCCTCCAAGCTTCCCGAACCGCTGTTCACGCCGTCCACGAAGGCCGAGATCGGCGACCACGACGAGAACATTTCGTTCGAGCGTTGCTGCGAGATCGTGGGCGAGGACATCGCCACGCAGATTCGTGACCTTTCCCTCAAGATCTACAAGGCCGCTGCCGAGTACGCCGCGACCCGTGGCATCATCATTGCCGACACCAAGTTCGAGTTTGGTGTTATTGATGGCAAGGTCACGCTGATCGACGAGTGCCTCACGCCCGACTCCAGCCGTTTCTGGCCTGCTGCCAGCTACGAGGAGGGCAAGATCCAGCCTAGCTACGACAAACAATTCGTCCGCAATTGGCTCAAGGCCAACTGGGATATGACGGGGGAGACCCCGCACCTGCCCGCCGAGGTCATCGATGGCACGTCCGAGCGCTATCGCGAGGCCTTCCAGATCATCACGGGCTCCCAGTTCACAAGCATGAAGGAGAACGCATAAGTGAGTACCCGTAGCGCCACGAACAAGCGCACGCAATCCCACGAAGTTACCGGGGTTGCGCGCAAGTCTGCCGCATCTGCTAAGCCCGCCCGCCAAGCAGCGAGCTCCGTTCGCGTCGTGCCGGCTTCGTCTAAGGCACGCCGCAAAGAGCTCGAGAAGGGCGAGAACCTCGAGGGCCTCTCTAAAGAGGAGAAGCGCGCCCGCAAGGCTAAGCAGCGCGCCAAGGAGGACCGCATCTATACGGTGTCGAATATCCTCCTCAAGCAGGACGAGGACTACACCAAGCGCCGTCGCATCTGGTGGATTGTGCTCGCCATTGGCATGGTGCTCGTCGTGGCAATTTGGGCCTCGCTGTACTTCGCTCCCGCTGGCATGGTGTCCAGCCCTGTCCAGATGGTCGGCATCGTTTTGTCCTATGTCATCATCCTAGGTGACTTTATCTACGACTTCGCTCGTATTCGTCCCTTGCGCAACATGTACCGCGCGCAGGCCGAGGGCATGTCCGAGAACAAGCTCAACGCTCTTATCGAGCGCGCAGCTGCCGAGGAGGACAAGAAGGACTCCAAGAAGGAGTAGCGTTTGCATACATACTTATCGCTAAGATATAAGGCGCGTCGTTTTTGCGGCGCGCCTTTTTACTGTTCTATAGATAGATGGAGTGGCACATGATTCGAGCTGCCCTGACGGTCGAAGAGGCCCTGGAGGGTATGAAGTCCCTGGAGCCCAAGATTAAAAACTATGCGCGCCTGGTTGTCCGCAAGGGCGTAAACGTTAAGCCCGGCCAGGAAGTCGTCGTTCAGTCTCCGGTTGAGTGCGCGCCGTTTGCGCGCGTGGTGGTCGCGGAGGCCTATGCTGCCGGCGCCGGCCACGTGACGGTCATCTGGGCCGATGATGCCGTGACGAGGCTCACGTACGAGCATGTCGAGAAAAGCTATTTTGAGCAGACGCCCGAGTGGAAGCGCCTGCAGCTGGATTCCCTGGCCCAGGACGGTGCCTGCTTTATCTTTATCGAGGGTGCGGACCCCGCCGCCCTTAAGGGCATCGATCCCGCTAAGCCCGCTGCAGCTTCTAAGGCAAAGAACACGCAGTGCAAAGTTTTCCGCCGTGGACTGGATTACAACATCAATCCGTGGTGCATCGCCGGCGCTCCGGTCGTGGCTTGGGCGCGCGAGGTGTTCCCGGGAGACGCCGACGAGGTTGCAATCTATAAGCTGTGGAATGCGATTCTGCACACCGCTCGCGCCGATGGCCAGGACCCAGAGAGCGACTGGGAGCTCCATGACGCCGCATTCGAAAAGAACCTGCGTTTCCTGAACGACAATCGTTTCGACTGCCTGCATTACACCGCGGCAAATGGAACCGATCTGATGATTGGCATGACGAAGGGTCACGAGTGGGCCGGCGGCAAGGGCAAGACGCCCGATGGGCACCCCTTCTTCCCCAACATTCCCACCGAGGAAGTCTTCACTTCGCCCGATCGCATGCGCGCCGACGGTATCGTGTACTCGGCCATGCCGCTCATCCACCACGGCAATAAGGTCGACGATTTTTGGATTAAGTTCGAGGGCGGCCGCGTGGTGGACTACGACGCCCGCGTGGGCAAGGCAACGCTTGCAAGTATCATCGATACGGACGAGGGCGCTGCTCACCTGGGAGAAGTCGCGCTCATTTCCAAGAACACGCCGATCCGCGAAAGTGGTGTTCTGTTCTACGATACGCTCTATGACGAGAACGCTAGCTGCCATCTCGCGCTAGGTGTCGGTTTCCCCGAATGCATCGAGGGTGGGTACGACATGTCCAAGGAGGAGCTCCTGGAGCATGGTGTTAACGTCTCGAGCGCGCACGTCGATTTTATGATCGGCACGGACGACATCGATATTACGGGCATTACGCCTGATGGACGTGAAGTTGTGATTTTCCAGAACGGCCAATGGAGTTGGGAATAGTCCCAGACCGTGGTACAATGCCACCCGCGGGCCGTTAGCTCAGCTGGCAGAGCAGGGGACTTTTAATCCCAAGGTCCAGGGTTCGAACCCCTGACGGCCCACCATAGAATAGAAAAGCGACTGGCGGATGCCGGCCGCTTTTTTGTTACCGCGGCACGGGTTCGAACCCGAAAGGGCGCGGAGCTGAGGAAACGCATGAGCGTTTGCCAGCGCAGCGCGCAAGGCGCGAAAGCGCCGCAGCGGCCGCCTGCGAAGCAGGCTGAACCCCTGACGGCCCACCCAAAGATTGTTGAGACGGTCAACTTCGGTTGGCCGTCTTTTTTGTTGCCGGTGCACGGGTTCGAACCCGTATCTATCTATATATAAGAACGCTTGGCGAACAAAACCTGCCTTTTACCGACGGGAAACAAATAGCTGATGCTTTTGGAGTAAAGTGGCGCTCCAGAGATGACCGATGCCTTAACACCTATAAACCAGCTGGTCATCGCCAATATCAGAAGCCAATGCTTCAGTTATAACCTCAGGGACGCGACTGAGGGACATATTCATTTGTGAACAAAATATGGAGTGCCAGATTCCCGCCCCCGGGGCCCCTCCGGTCTGGCAATATATCTCCTTGCCGCGCGGCCCGGTGGAACCGGGAACCAGCGCAGGCGTGCACCTTGAGAACCGGATACTGCGAGGATGGACACACCAGATGTGTCGCATCCGGGCAGACATCGAACCATTTGAAATGGTCTAACTTGGATTTGTTTTTCGCAAGGCCGCCGAGAGG
>NZ_JBDMSL010000017.1:0-63103 GCF_039758965.1 Collinsella aerofaciens
ACCGCAGCGCAGCTCGCGGTGTCGGTCGACATCGGGAGGTTCCCGGACCACGACCACCTGGCCTCGTACTGCGGCATAGCCCCGAGGGTGAGGAGCTCCGGCACGTCGGTGAGGTCGGTCAGGGCGTCCAGGCGCGGCGACGCGAGGCTCAAGTCCCTGCTGATCTTCTCGTGCAACAGCCTGGTGAGGTCCTCGGGGCGCTACGGCGAGTACTACCGGGCCTGCAGGGCACGGGGCATGGGGCACGGGCGGGCGCTCAAGGCCGTCGCGAGGAAGCGGCTCAGGGCGATATACGCCGTGATGCGCGACCGGGTGCCCTACCGGGAGTAGCCCCGACGGTTGACAAAACTATAGGAACACCCAACGACTAGGCGATTAGGAGTATCATCGTCTGCGCAAATAAGCACGAAAGAGCATATTAGAGATTGAGAGCGTATGGCTGACACCGTATCTAAGCACATTGACATGACCACCGGCTCGCTGTGGCGCAATATTCCCCTGTTCGCCTTCCCCGTGGCCGCCACGAGCATCTTGGAGCAGCTGTCGAACCTCATCGCCACGGTCATCATCGGTAACTTCTCGGGTGACCAGGGAACCCTCGCCATGGCGGCGGTCGGCTCCAATGTTCCGCTTACCAGCCTTATGCTCAACCTGTTTATTGGCATGTCACTTGGCTCCAACGTGGTCATCGCCAACGCTATCGGCCGCAACGATCAGAACATGGTCAAACGCGCCGTCCATACCTCAATTTTAATGGCACTCGTGGGCTTTGTCGTCATCGCACTGGGCGAGATCTTTGCCGAGCCCATGCTCGCCGCGCTCAACGTTCCCGCCGAGACCATGCCGCTCGCCTCACTCTATCTGCGCGTCTTTTTGCTCAGCATGCCCTCGATCTTGCTCTACAACTTTGAGGCCGCGATCTTCCGCTCCGTCGGAATCACCCGCATGCCGCTGCAGGCGCTTGCCGTGTCCACCGTCCTCAACATTGGCCTGGACCTCATCTTTGTCCCAATACTCCACTGGGGCGTCGCGGGCGTCGCCATCGCCACCGCCATCGCCTACACCGTCAGCGCCGCTACGCTCTTTATCCGCCTTCTCAAGACCGACTCCGTCGTCCGCGTCACCCTACGCGACCTAGCTATCGACCCCGTCGCCCTCAAGCGCATCGTCAAGATCGGCCTGCCCGCCGGCATCCAAAGCGCCGTCTTTGCTGTCGCCAACATCATCATCCAGTCTGCCATCAACAGCTTGGGCACCGAGGTCATGGCGGCATCGAGCGCCGCCATGAGTCTGGAGTACGTGTGCTACAACCTGCTCAACAGCTTTAGCCAGGCTTGCACCACCTTTGTGGGACAAAACCACGGCGCCCGCCAGATCGATCGCTGCACCAAAACGCTCAAGGTCTGCCTAGTCGAAGGCGGTATCGTCGCGCTCACCACAATTATCGTTATTGTCGGCCTGGGGCGCGAGATCTTGTCGCTGTTCAACAGCGATCCCAACATTGTCTCAATCGGCTATATCCGCGTGTGTTCGATCTTCCCGGCGTACGCCTTTAGCATGTTCTACGAAAACATGTCAGGCTACCTGCGCGGCTTTGGCATCTCGCTCACGCCCGCCCTCATCACCATGATCTGCGTCTGCGGCATCCGCTTCTACTGGGTGTTCTGCGTGTTCCCGCACTTCCGCACCTTTGCAAACATCATGATGGTCTACCCCATCAGCCTGGGCACCACGGCGTTCTTTATGGTCGTGGCGGTGCTACTCTGCCACCCGGCACGCACCTATCGCGCCACCCAAGCCAAAGCGACAGCCCGCTAAACACCGCACTCAACGCCACGCCAGTCATTAATTGACAATATGCGAGCTCATATAGTCGATAAAGTGCCTCGTGGCGATGGGCATGGTGTCCCAGCTGCGCCAGGCGGCCACCACGTCGCGCGAGGGGGCATGCACGATAGGACGTACGCGAATATCGGCCTGCATGCCCTCAACGGTACGGCGATACAGCATGCTCACGCCTAGGCCCTCCTCCACCATCGCCATGATGGTGTAGTCGTCGGTCACTTCACTCGTCACGTGCGGCGACAGGCCATGCGCCGCAAATGCATCGAGCACCAGACTCTGTTCGCCCTCATCCAACAGCACAAACGGCTCGGACGCCAGGTCGGCGAGCGTCACCTTTTCCTTTGCCGTCAGCGGATGCGCGACAGGCAACAACGCCACCAACTCGTCGTGATAGACCACGCGCTTCTCGAGCCCAGCGGTAAATCCGCGCGCCGTAAAACAAAAATCAACCACCCCATCGTGCACCCATTGAGCGTTGCGCGTGTAATCGCCCTGCTTGAGGGTAAAGCGTACGCCCGGGTGCAGGGCCCCAAAGTCGCGGATCACACGCGGCAGCACGGTGCGACTCACGTTGGTAAACGTCGCAATGCGAATATCGGTCGACGAAAGCCCCAGCAGCTCCTGGCGCTTGCCCTCGAGCTCGGCCTCGGCGGTCACAATCTGGCGCAGGTACGGCAGATATTGTTTACCGTCGCGCGTAAGCGAAACGCCCTGCTTACCGCGCTCGATAAGTGTGGTGCCCAGCTCGCGCTCGAGCGCCTTGACGGCCTGGCTCACCGCACTTTGCGTATAGCCCAACTCGTCCGCCGCGGCCTTAAGACTGCCGCGATCGACCACCATACAAACAATCTGATACCGCGATGCCATCGTGCCTCCACATCAATGCAGCCGTAAAACGTTTTGCCAGGGTTTTTCTGTCAACATTAGTATTTCTTAATCATACTGAAGATACATTCGCTTTACTACATCCAAATCTGGGAGCAGAATCCTTTGTGCGAAACCGTTCTGTAACAAAAGGAGTCCCATGGATCGCAAAAAAGCAATCGCGCTCTCATTTTCCGTTCCCGTCGCATGGGGCTTTTCGTATCCCCTCATGAAGATCGGCATGGACAGCATGAACGCCACGTGCATCGTTGCGCTGCGCTGTATCATCGCCTTTGCGGCTTGCCTGCTGCTCTTCCACAAGCACGCGTTGCGCATCAACCGTGACCTTATGGTCCGCGCCGCCATCATCGGCGCCATTATGGCAACCGAACTCACCTGCATGTGCCTGGGCTCCAGCCTCACCTCCGCCTCCACTGCCGGCTTTTTGCAGAGCCTGACGGTCGTGATCGTGCCGTTTGCCAACGCCGCCCTGCTGCGCCGCGCACCCGAACGCAAAATGCTCGTCGGCACTGCCATCGTCACCTGCGGTATGTTGCTGCTCTCGGGCGCCGACTTCACCAGCCTGAACCCGGGCGCGCTCATCATGTTGTTCTCCGCCTTTGTCTACGCCGGGCACATCATTGTCGCCAAGCGGTTTGTCGAAGAAGTCAATCCGCTTGCTCTGGGCGTTTGGCAGCTGGGCTTTGGCGGCTTGTTCTCGGGCATCGCCGCATTCACCTTTGGCGGCTTCACGCTTCCCAGTACGCCCAGCGAGATCGTGGTCGTCGTTGCGCTCGCACTCATCTGCTCTGCCTACGGCTTTATCACCCAGACGCTCGTGCAGCCCCACGTGCCTGCCGAGACCACCGGCTTCGCCTTCTCGCTCGAGCCAGTCTGCTCCGCCGTCTTCTCGTTCTTCCTGGTCGGCGAGGTCCTGAGCCCCATCGCCTTCTTTGGTGCCGCTCTCATCCTCACCGGCGTCATGGCAGCAACCGTGCAGCTCCCGCGCCTTCGCGCGCATGGACAGGCTCGCATGGCAGGAGCGCCCGAGCGCGTCTCGTAGACCCCACTCCTTATACAGCCGCGGCATAAAGGCAACCGGTGCGCCTTTACAATAGATGCCAACAGAGCATCTGCCATAAAGGAGCCCCATGGACACCGCAACTCGCGACCGCAACATAGCAACTTGGTTGGGCGATGCGCCGCAGCCGGTACGTGACACTACGAACCAGCTGCTCGAGCGCATCGCCCTTTTGCGTGCCGAGCAGACTATCTACCCAGCACAAGACGACATCCTCAATGCCCTCGCCTACACGCCGGCCGACCAGGTCAAAGTTGTCATCTTGGGTCAGGACCCTTATCACGGACCCAACCAGGCCATGGGGCTGTCGTTCTCGGTCCCCGCAACGCAAACCAAGCTGCCGCCAAGCCTGCGCAACATCTATAAGGAGCTCAAAGCCGATCTGGGCTGCCCCATTCCCGCCACGGGAGACCTAACCCCATGGGCACAACAGGGCGTCCTGCTCCTCAACACTACGCTCACCGTGCGCGAGCATGCCGCGAACTCGCACGCCAAGCTGGGCTGGAGCACGCTCACCGACTACGTTATCGAACGCTGCTGCCAGCTGCCCCAGCCGGTAATCTTTTTGGCATGGGGTCGCTTTGCCCAGCAGATGGTTGAAGGCAAGCTCGCCGCAACTGGCGCGGGCAAGGCAACCGGCAAGTTCTGCCTGGCATCCACGCACCCCTCGCCGCTTTCGGCCAACCGTGCCACGGCAGAACTCCCCGCCTTTATGGGATCGCGCCCCTTCTCCGCTGCCAATGAACTGCTCGAGCAACACGGCTCGACCCCCGTCAACTGGACTTGCCTCGGCTAAAAATCGATACATCAAAAACGCGCCCGACGGCTTTCCATCGGGCGCGTTTCCTATTCGGGCCAAATAAATTGTGTGCGGCCGGCCTCGCCGCCATCGATCAGCAGGCTCTGCCCGGTCATAAACCGGTTGGTCACGCCCACAAAGTAGATCCACTCGGCGATCTCTTGGGCGGTAGCCCAGCGTTTAAGCGGCGTGAGCTCCATAATCTGGTTCCACAGGTGCTCGTCTTCCATCACGCAACGGTTGAGCGGCGTGATAACGCCACCCGGGTCCACACTGTTGGCGATGGCCTGCGGTGACAGGCGATTTGCAAGGTTTTTGGTGTAGGCGATAACGCCGCCTTTGCTGGCGGCATAGGCGGGAAACTCCGATCCCGTATGCCCGCTCGCCGACCCCACATTGACCACGGATTTGATAGCCGGCGCCGGCTTGGCGGCAAGCCCCTCCCCCACAAAGGCGTAACGCTCGGTCACGTTGATGGTGCCACACAGGTTGGCGGCGATGTCATCGGCCGAATCCTGCGTACCGGCAACGTTCACGATTACCTGAGGCTCAAGGTCGCCTGGAAACGAGTTAGGCTCGCGGACATCAACAATCAGATGGCGGTAGCGCTCGTGTTCGATCGTCGCCGGCAGCAGATCAAAGCCCACGACCTCGTGGCCCTCATCCAAAAAGCGCTGCACGCACGCAGCTCCGATACCGCCCGAAGCGCCCGTGATCAAAACCCGCATACTTGCTCCTTAGGCGGTTGCGTGGCGCTCGAGGTACTCGGCGCCCACGTTCTCGCGCTCCCAACCGCGCACGACCTTGTAGCCCACGGGGCTCAGGAAGACCTCGCACAGCAGCTCGGCAACAGCGCCGGTCAGCGAGCACATAAGGACCTGCACCCAGGTCCAACCAAAGAAGGTGTGGCTCACCACGATGGCAAAGACCAAGTTGTCGATAAACTGGCCAACACCCGTGGACACATAGGAGCGGAAGGCAAAGCTCGCAAAGTTATTCTTTTTGAGCATACGGCCAAGCGACTGGTTGAGCGTGGAGTTAACCACGGCAGAAACGAGCATTGCCAGCGAAGAGCCCAGCACCACGTACCAGGTGCCGCCGATGGTGGCGTTTAGGGCAGTGTTGACCTCGATCATGCCCGTGTCGTAGTAGGCGCCCCACATGCCGGGCGTGAGCGAGCATGCCCAAAAGCACAGGCTCACGGCGAGGTTGACTGCCAGCGCGAGGATGGAGATTTTGATGGATGCCTTGGCGCCAAAGCGCTTGCAGATCATGTCCTGGCACAAAAACGAAACCCAGCTCACCACAAAGCCGCAATCGAGTGCCAGATACGGCAGGCTGATAAGCTCTTTGTTGGCCAGCAGGTTCATCATGATGACGCTCACGAAAAACAGCGAAACCGTTGCCGCGGGAATGCTCCGCAACAGGACCTTGTAGTCCTCCATGACCTTCTTGATCATTATGTACTCCTTTGGTTTTAGGTTTTACGAGCAGGATATCGGACCCGAACTGCTCGGACGCCCCGGTCTTGAGACGACGGTGGGTATGATAGCCGCTCACACGGCATCAGGCAAGCAAGCGGCGCGGCAGCCCCACAGGGCCACCGCGCCGATGCGTTAAAAGGCTACGTTGCCAAACTCCGACAGGATAAGATCGGGGTTGTGATCGGTTGCCCAATCCACGTTCCACGGACTCGTGAACAGCAGCAGCTTACCGCCGCGCATGTCCTCGACGCGCAGCGTGTCGCGCGTGAGCGAAAGGCCCGGGATATCGATGGTATCGGGGTCGTTCTGGATCCAGCGAATGTCCGTATAGGGCAGCGGCTGGCGACGAACCTCAACACGGTACTCGGCCTTGAGGCGGCGCTCGAGCACCTCAAACTGCAGCACGCCGACCACGCCCACGATGACGCTCTCCATGCCGGCACCAAGCTCGCGGAAGATCTGGATGGCACCCTCCTGGGCAAGCTCCTCCATACCCTTGACGAACTGTTTGCGCTTGAGCGTATCGACCTGCGTAATGCGAGCGAACATCTCGGGGGCAAACGTCGGGATCTGCGGGTACTGCACGTGGCGCTTGCCGGAGCACACGGTATCACCGATGCTAAAGATACCCGGGTCGAACAGACCCACGATATCGCCCGCGTACGCCTCGTCCACGATGGCGCGGTCATCGGCCATCATCGAAGTGCCCGTAGCAAGCTTAAGCTTGCGGTTGCCCTGCACGTGGAAGGCGTCCATGCCGCGCTCGAACTTGCCCGAGCAAATGCGCACAAAGGCGATGCGGTCGCGGTGGTTCTTGTCCATGTTGGCCTGGATCTTAAACACAAAGCCACTAAAGTCGTCGCGGCAGGGATCGACCGGTTCGCTGGTGAGCGTATCGGTATAGGCGCGCGGCGTCGGGGCCAGACGCAGGAACTCCTTCAGGAAAGGCTCCACGCCAAAGTTGGTGAGCGCCGAGCCAAAGAACGCCGGGCTCAGCTTGCCGCAGGCCACGGCATCCAAATCGAGCTCGTCGCCGGCACCATCGAGCAGCTCGATATCGTCCATCAGGTTCTTATGGTTTTCTTCGCCGATGAGCTCGTCCATGGAAGGATCGCCCAGTTCGGCCTCGACCTCGGCGACCTTCTTGGTGGCGTTGGCGTGGCCGTCGCCCTCAAAGGCAATGACGTGACGAGTCTGACGATCGAACACGCCGCGGAAGTTGCGGCCGCTGCCGATCGGCCAGTTCATGGGATACGTATTGATGCCCAGGACATTCTCGATCTCTTCCATGAGCTCAAACGGGTCGCGGGCCTCGTGGTCGAGCTTGTTCACAAAGGTGAAGATGGGAATGTGGCGCAGCGTGCAGACCTTAAAGAGCTTCTTGGTCTGGGCTTCGACGCCCTTAGCGCCGTCGATGACCATGACAGCGGCGTCGGCGGCCATAAGGGTACGGTAGGTATCCTCCGAGAAGTCCTGGTGGCCGGGGGTATCGAGGATGTTGACGCAGGCGCCGTTGTAGGTGAACTGCAGGACCGAGGAGGTAACGGAAATACCGCGCTCCTTCTCGATGTCCATCCAGTCCGAGACGGCATGCTTGGCCGAGCTCTTGCCCTTGACCGAGCCGGCGGTCTGAATGCTGCCGGTATAGAGCAGCAGTTTCTCGGTAAGCGTGGTCTTACCGGCGTCCGGGTGGCTGATGATCGCGAATGTGCGACGCGACGAGATTTCATCCGACAGGCTTGCCATGCGGATCCTTTCTTGCATTGAGTGCATTACGTCGTTGTAACCGCATTATTGTAGCCGCGAAATCCCGCCATAGGGCACCTATCAGGACAAATTCATCAGTTAGGGCCAGGGTAGCAGTCGATGGCGGCACTCCGCAGCAGTTTGTCTCGATCTGTAACATCTAGACGGTTTTTGAACCTCTACCTGTTACAGATTTAGACAAACAGGTGGGGCCCGCCAGCAAAATCTCAATCTGTAACAGGTAGCCGTCCAAATCGGTTCCAGATGTTACAGATTGAGATGAATGAACGAGCGGGCAATCCGCAATTGCCTCTTGCAGAACTGTGCATAGTGTATATATACTGTGCTTACCGGTTATATACACGTGTAGCCCATCAGCTAAGGAGCCGCTGTGGACATCATCCTATCCAATTCGAGCGACAAGCCCATCTACGAGCAGATAACCTCGCAAGTCAAAGCTCAAATCCTTTCGGGCACGCTCGCTGCGGGAGCCAAACTCCCCAGCATCCGTGCACTCGCGAGCGATCTTGGCGTGAGCGTCATCACCACCAAGCGCGCCTACGCCGACCTGGAGCAGCTCGGGTTTATCTGCACCGTACAGGGCAAGGGCTGTTTTGTCACCGAGAGCAACCAAGAACTCTTGCGCGAAAACCAGCTCTGCCATATCGAAGAGCTGCTTGCAAAAGCGGCAAGCCAAGCCGAAGCCTTGGGCGTCACGCGCGACAAGCTGCACGAGATGCTCGACCTCGTAGCCCCCGAAACCATGCAGTAGCCATCTGCAAGAAAGGCTATACCATGCAAAACTTGCTTGAACTCAAAGGCATCTCACGCACTGTAAGCGACCGCTTTTCGCTGCGCAACGTCACGCTTGCCGTGGAGCCTGGCCAGATCGTCGGCTTTGTGGGTGCCAACGGTGCCGGCAAAACAACGACGATTCGAGCCGCGCTCGGGCTTATCAAACTCGATGCCGGCGAGGTGCACCTGTTTGGGCAGCGCTGTGGCATCGACGCGCCCGATGAGACGCAACGCCATCTACGCTCCCGCGTCGGTCTTGTCCTGGACACGTGCCCCTTCCCCTCCACGCTCAAGGTGGGCCAGATCGAGGCGCTCGTAGGCCCGGCGTACCCCACGTGGGACCGCGAAACGTTCGCCGGATTCATCAACCGATTTGGCCTCGATCCCAAGACAAAGGTCAAGGACCTCTCCCGCGGCATGGGTATGAAGCTGCAGCTCGCCTGCGCGCTCAGCCACAATGCCAAGCTGCTCGTTTTGGACGAAGCCACCGCGGGCCTCGATCCCATGGCACGCGAGGAACTGCTCGATGAGCTGCTCGCCTTTGTCGCCGACGGCCAGCGCAGTGTGCTGCTCTCGAGCCACATTACGTCTGATCTCGATCGTGCTGCCGACCGCGTCATCTGCATCGATAACGGCTCGATTGTGTTTGACCTGCCGCGCGAGGAAATTACCGACCGCGCCGGCATCGCCCACTGCACTCAGGCACAGGCCGCCGAGCTTATGGCTTACGTCGAAGGCGCCCGCGCCGCCCACCACGCCTATAGCGTGGACGTGCTCGTGCCCAACCGTCGCGAAACGCTCGAGGCCTTTCCCGAGATTCCCTGTGATCGGGCAACCATTGATGACTATCTGCGCCTCATGCTGAAAGGGGCTTTGAAATGAAACGCGCCATTATGTCCGAGCTTGCCATCGTTCGCACGCTCGTCCCGAGCATCGCAGGTGTCGGCCTGTTCATATTCGTCGTATTGACCCTTGCCAACGCGACAGACGGCGATTCCGGCATGAGCGCCGGCGCCTGTGCGGTCAGTGCAATGTCGCCCATCATAATCATGAACTCGCTAGCTGGCTACGATAACCAAAACGGCTGGGAGCGTTATCGAGCAACGTTGCCCTTCTCGCGCAAAGACATTATTTGTGCACGCTACCTGTGCATCGTTGTCTTCTCGGTCGTCATGGCATGCGCGGCTACGCTTCTGAACATCCTCGCCCTTCCGCTCTTCGACCCCATGGGCATCCCTTCGATATGCCAGACGATCTTTGAAATCGCAACCGCCTCGGCGGCATCGATGCTCATCTCCCTCATGATGGTATTCTTGACACAGCCGCTGTTCTACCGATTTGGACACATGGAGGCGCTGCGCCTATCCCTTGGCCTGTTTGCTCTGTTTGGCTGCGGCACCATGGCAATGCTGAGTTCCTCCAACCCCATCAGCAACTGGCTCATGTCGATTGCCGGGGCGAATCCCGATCCTGCCGTTCTTAGCTGTCTGTGTGCAGGCATCGCCGTACTTGCCCTCGCGCTATGTGCAATCAGCTGCACCGTCAGCACCAAGGTTTATCGAGTACGCGATCTGTAATCGACAGCTAAAAAAGCTTAGGTGGTACCCCGCTTATTTTTTCAATGAAACAAGGCGGCATAGCGTCACCACCGCCCCTCACAGCAGGCCGTCTAGTTCTTGGCAACCAAAAAGACACCGTCAGCATATCGAAGGTGAATACTTTTCCGAGAAGTGAACGAGTAAAAACAGTGCCCTGTAGCATCGACATTTTTAAGGACTCAATTCCTGCGGTTTTTGTCTAAGAATCCTGCAGTTTTGTTCGAAAAAAGTGTGCATGTTCCAGGGGTCCAGATTTACTCGTTCACTTCGCGGAAAACCATTCACCTTCGATTCGAGCCTTAACCAAATGCCCTCTCGAACTATGGCCCCTGTCTCACCACAGCGATATCAAAGCTTCATGGCGGGACGGTATCATCGGACGAGCGCCGTAAATCTGGCGCGGTTGTTCTTTGGGGAGGCATTTCACCCGTGTCGTGGGTCGCAGCAGCATTTGTGTCGGCTTTCTTTGCCGGCATCACATCTGTCCTGGCCAAATGCGGCATCAAGCAGACCGACTCCGATGTCGCGACGGCCATTCGCACCTGCGTGGTGCTCGTTTTCGCCTGGGCAATGGCGGGCATTTCTGGATCCATTGGAACCATCGGCAGCATCGAACCCAGATCTTGGCTCTTTCTCGTCCTCTCGGGACTCGCTACCGGTGCTTCGTGGATCTGTTACTTTAAGGCGTTGGACATCGGAGACGTCAATAAGGTCGTACCGGTCGACAAGATGAGCACCGTACTCGCCGCACTGATCGCCATCGTGCTTTTTGGCGAGACGAGCAACCTTGCGGTTAAGCTCGTGGGAACCGCTGTCATCACCCTCGGCACGTTTTTAATGATCGAGAAGAAGCAGTCTGCCGGACCCGAGCAGCAGCAAGACCGGGCCTGGCTCGCTTACGCCCTCGGCGCCGCCGTGTTCGCGGCGCTCACGTCCATCCTTGCCAAGGTTGGCATCGAAGGCGTCGAGTCAAACCTGGCCACGGCAATCCGCACCTGCGTGGTACTGGTTATGGCATGGGCGATCGTGGCAGCCAAGGGAAAGCTGGATCAGGTCGCGCACGCTGACCGGCGCGAACTCACATTTCTCGCAACATCGGGCATCGCGACCGGAGCATCGTGGCTGCTCTATTACTACGCCATCGCCACAGGCCAGGTGAGCGTCGTGGTGCAGATCGACAAACTATCGATTGTCGTATCAGTACTATTTGCGCGCCTGACATTCAACGAAAAACTCTCACGACGCAGCGTCATCGGTCTCGCCCTCATCGTACTGGGCACCGCCGCGCTCGCAGTTTGGAAGTAGCGCGGCCAGCAGCCGCTACATCCTCACACCTGGCTTGGGATGCCTGTACTGACCGTGGGATGCCGTGCGCTTACCGTGCGAGATGGCAAATTTGGGACAACAGTGCAGGCAACGAAGGCAGGCTGCGCACTCCGGCTTTGTCCAGACGGGAAGGCCGTCGCGCATCTCAATCGCCGCCATGGGGCAGCGCTTGGCACACAGGCCGCAGCCGATGCAGCGATCGGCATCGACGGCAAACTTGCTCGTCTGTTGCATGCGCGGCAGCCCAATTGCGTGATACGCGCACGATGCAAACAGAGGCACGCGATGGCGCATCATGTTGCCCGTGCGGCGTGCCCGCACCGCCTCGATCACGGCATCAATCTGCGCCTCGGCAGCTCTATTGATACCCTCAACCTTTTGAGGGTCAGACAGGTCGAAAACAGGCGTCCAGGTATCGGGCATCTTGACGCTCATCGCCGCATCTAACTCGAGCCCACGCTCGTGTAGCAGATCGCGGGCGAACTTGGCCGATTGCCCGGTCGTCGAACCATATGTCGAGACATAGAACGTATAGGGGCGCTCGCCGCCCTTTGTGCCGGCAGCAACCGATAGGTCGACAGTCTTCAAAAACTCGATCATTGGCGTCGGCAAGCCCCAGGCGTATACCGGGGCGACAAACCCCAGCCGACAGGGGCCTTCCATCACAGCAAGGTAAAGGATCTCGGCATCAAAGCGCTCAATCGACATAACTTTGTCGCTTGTCGCCGCTGCAATGCGACGCGCCACATGCTCGCTGTTCCCTGTCGCGCTAAAGTACAGGATCATCTTGTACCCCTGGAATTGACTCGTGAAAAACCGCGCTACTTGCGCAGCGGCTTGGGCAGCGGAATGCCGGCGGCGATAACGGCGGCGATGATCATGCAGACGATACCCTTGAGCGGGAAGCACATGAGCAGCAGGCCCACGACCATGACGGGCTGACGCATAACGGCGCCCATCGTCGATGCCGTGCAGACGGCGACGCAAAAGACCGGATCTGCGCCGGTGAGGATGGCAAGGCCATAGCCCAGGCTTACGCCCGAGAAGATAACCGGGAAGAAGTGGCCGCCGCGCCAACCAAGGTTGATGAGGGCGGGGGTCAGCATGGCCTTGACCAGACCGGTCGCGATAAGCACGCCGACGGGAATGGTCAAGTAGGTTTCCATGAGCACGTCGGCCTGGGTCTCGCCGGCAAACATGGTGTAGGGCAGGACCGTGCCGCAGGTGGCGAGCGCCAGACCGGCCAGCATGGCCTTGACGACAGGACGTTCCCCTATTGCATGGGACAATGCCTCGCTTGCATGCTCGGAGACAAAGTACAGCCAACCGCAAACGGTGCCAACCAACGCCAGCGGAATGAGCCAGGTAAGCTCCAGGTTGCCCACCTCGGCGGACTCGAACCTGGGCATGCCCATGCCGCCGCCCATGAGCTGGCCGAGCAGCAGATAGGTGCCCAGGCCGCCGGCAATCGCAATGCCGTAGACCACGGTCTTCTGTGCTTTGGGCAGCTTGATCGTGATCTCGTCGGACGCAGAGCCCTCGTCGCCGTCGGCGCTACCGGCAAGCGGCGCCACAAAGCCAAAGACGGGCGCGGTAAAGAGCGCCGTCAGGGCAGCCTGGGTACCCAGCAGCGTGAGCTCCCTAAACTCGGCGCCAAAGCGACGCATGCGGTCGCCGACCCAGCTGCACAGACCGGCGATAACGCCGGTCAGGCCGGCCTCCGGTCCAATGCTTCCGCCAAACAGCAGCGGCAGCAACGCCGCGAGCGAAAGCTTGCCCAGGTTGTCGTATGGGTAGCGCTCGTCTTGCTTAACCTTAGCCATCACCTGGTTGAGATCATCGGTCTTGGTGCCTGTCATCTTTTCGTACAGACCGATTAACAGGCCGCCCAGCAGGCAGACAAAAAACGGGTACGGCAAAAAGCCAAACGGACCGCTGGCAAGCTCGGGCGAAGCGACGCCCAGCGCGTGCGGAATCTCGGTCCATAGATAGTCGATGCCGTGCTCCATCGCAAAAAAGAACAGCCAGACCGCGGCGCCTGCGAACGCACCGGTCACGGCAACGCTAACTAAAAACAGCGCGCGGTTTGTGGGTTTGGCAAGGTTGTCCATCGGGTCCTCCCGCGGTCAAAGTCGACATAGATACGCTTTATTGTAGAGCGAGCGTGGCCCAGACAAGCCAACCGTCTGCGCTGCAAACGGAGCCACCGGAGACCACGGCGGGACAGGCTCAAGGCTTATCCGTTGATAATTGATGCGATTTCGTGCAGATCCTCGGCAAAGTAAATGCCTTGCTGGCGCCGTGGGCTCGATAAGCCCTTATCGATCATGTGCTCGAGCAGCGCCTTAAGGTCGTTGTAGTAACCGTCCAGGTTATACAGGATGCACGGAGCACTCAGGTGTCCCAACGATACCGCGGACATAACCTCGGCAATCTCCTCGAGCGTACCCGTCCCACCGGGAAAGGCGATGAACGCATCGCCGAGCTCGATCATCTTTGCTTTACGCTCTGCCATATCGCTCGTCACGATAAGGTCGTTGATACCGTCATGTTGAAACTCGGCCTCGATAAAAAAGCTCGGCTCCACACCCGTCACGTGTCCACCCGCCTCGAGTACGCTATCGGCGAGCGCACCCATCAGGCCCGATTTGGACCCGCCGTATACCAGCGCGTGCCCGTTGGCGCCAATCCAGTTGCCTAGCTCCTGCACCGCGGGCAGAAATGCCGGATCATTGCCGACACTGGCACCCAGATACACGGTGATATTCATATTCAGTCCCCCTCATCGTGACGCGTGGCGCCCGTTCTAGCGCTGGCGTCGACGATACTCGCGCACGCGACGCGAAAGATCGGCAAGCTCGTCACGATCGAGCTCTTCCAAATGCTCCAGATTATCCATAAAACGCGCCATGGTGTCCTTTTGACGCATCTTGATGAGCGTATTGCAGTAGTTCACCGCCACGCCCGTGAGCATGGCGATGTAGAAAATGCTGATAACGCTCAAGACGACGGTAATAGCGCGGGCAATCGGCGTTTCGGCCGGAATGTCGCCAAAGCCGATGGTCGAGACCGTCTCAAAGCTAAACCACAGACCATCACCAAACGTGAGGGTCGTGGGCTCGGACAACCAGACGGCCGTCGAGCACAGCAGGTAAAAGATAAGAAACAGGCCCGTGATGCGTGCAAAGCCAGCCTGTCGCAGTACGTCAGCAAGCGTCCTGAGCTTTTTCATCGCGACCCTTTCCGCGGACGACCAATCACGTTCGCTCGGTATTGTCCCACAACCGACAGTTAGGGACGTTCCTTTTGTGCCGGCAGAAAGGGACTGTCCCCAACTGCCGGGCGGAACCGTTTAGCGGTGCTGCTGCCGGCTGGGCAGGCTGAGCTGGTATTCTTATGCGGTAATGTCTCGATTCGTTAGGATTACATGTGAGAGCTGCCACTGTCCTTCGTTCAGCTATATATCGCGCCCTAGCCGTTGCGCTTACCGCGCTCGCCGCACTGAGCGCCGTCGCGCCCGCCCCTGCCTTTGCCGCCGACTCCGATCAGCAGGCCAAGACAGTCCGCGTTGGTTGGCTCGTCAACAACGAGGGCTTCCAGGACGGCACCCCCGGCGAGCGTCTCTCGGGATGGGGTTACGAGTACCTCCAGACCCTGTCGTACTACACGCCCGGCTGGCGGTACGAATACGTCTCCGGCACCTTCACCGAGCTTATGGACATGCTCGAGGCGGGCAAGATCGACCTCATGCCCAACATCTCCTACTCCGAGGAACGCGCCCAAAAGCTGCTCTTTTCCTCGAACCCCGAGGGCACCGAGCGCTACTACATCTACGCCAAGCCCGAGCGCGACGATCTGGCCAAGGGTGACCCCCAAGCGCTCCAAGGCCTTACCATCGGCTGCAACCCCGGCGTTATGCAAACCTTCGTTGGCCAGCAGTGGCTCGCCAACGAAGGAATCGCCTGCACATACAGGAAGTATGACGGAAACTCCGTTCTCTTTGACGCGCTCGCAAACAACGAGGTCGATGCCATCATCATGAACGACACGACCTCGTCGCCCAGCGCCTCCCCCATGTTCTACATTGGTTCGAGCGACTACTATTTTGCCGTCCCCAAAAGCCGCCCCGACCTGATGGACGACATCAATGCCGCCATGACGGCAATCGCCCGCGTCAACCCACGCTATATCGACGAAGTCAAATCTAACTACTCGGCCCAAAACAGCGGTTCATCATCGCTCAACGGCCCCGAGCGTTCCTGGCTCAAAGCAAATGACAGCACCGTCACGCTCGGCTACATTACGGGCAAACTCCCCTACTGTAACGAAGACGAAGACGGCGAAATGGAAGGTTCGCTCGCATCGCTTGCGATGACGCTGCACGATAAATTTGGCATTACGGTCAAAACCGTCGCCTTTGATAGCTACAAGATGATGTCAAAGGCCCTGTCAAAGGGAAGCATAGACGTTGCGCTGCCGGTATACCGAGATTACTGGTTTGCCGAGCAAACAGGCGTTGTGCAGTCGATATCGTTGGGGACCATATCCCTCACCGCCATCCACACCGGCAGCGACCTGAACAAAGACCTTCAGAACATCGCCTGTACCAAATCATCGTTTGTCAACAAAAATGCACTTGAAAGTCTGTTCCCCACAGCGACCGTGACCGAATACCAATCCGACGATGAAGCGTTCGACGCCCTCAGGAAGGGAACGGCGCACTGCATCGTCGCTCCCAGTTCACGCGTAAAGACCATCGGTGACCGTTACGATCTCGAGGACTGCGAGACGACCGAGCTCCCTGACACCTGTGAGCTCTCGTGCTGGATTTCGCGCGGAAAACCCGAGCTGCTGGGAATCATCAACAAGGGCATCATCAATTCCGGAGAATCGCTCTCCGCAAGCAATTTCTCCCCCACGTCGTACACGGCCCAGGAATCCGACACGCTTCGATTCCTTTATCGCAACCGCACCGCTATTGCCGCCACCCTCATCGGTATGTTGTCGGTCGGCATCGTCCTGCTCATCTGGGCGCTCGTGCGCGCTCGAACCGAGCGCAAAAAAGCCGATGCTGCCAACGCCGCTAAGACGGCATTCCTCACGCGCATGAGCCACGACATCCGTACGCCGCTCAACGGTATCCTGGGCCTTATCGAGATCGAGGAATTGAAGGAAGGCGATATGCAAGTCGCCCGCGAGAGCCGTGCCAAGGCGCGCGTTGCCGCCAATCACCTGCTCTCGCTGATCAACGACATCCTCGAGATGGGCAAAATCGAAGACCGCAAGCTAACACTGGAGCATGCGCCTTTTAACCTCAAAGAGCTCTGTGACGATACGCTAGTGCTGTGCAAACTCCGCGCGTCCAGTAACGGCATCACAATGCAGGACAATAGTCTGCCATACGCCACGGGGCCATACATGATCGGCAGTCCCACCCATATCCGACAGATCATGATCAACCTGTTAGACAACAGCATTAAGTACAACAAGCACGGCGGCTCCGTCACCTTTAGCTCAAAGACCAAGCCACTCGATAACAAGCGCGCGCTCTTTTGCTTTAGCGTTTCGGATACCGGCATTGGCATGGCTCCCAAGTTTTTAAAGCATATCTATGAGCCGTTTGCCCAAGAAGGTGACGATGCGCGCAGCAAGTTCCAAGGAACCGGCATGGGCATGCCAATCGTCAAGTCGCTTATTGAACTGATGGGCGGCACGATTGAGATTTCGAGTGAGGTTGGCGTGGGGAGTACGTTCAACGTCCAGATTCCGCTCGATATCGACAAGAACCCTCAGGCAAGAGAACGTGCGGACGGCCAGGCAAACAGCTGCTCGCTTGCCGGCATGAACGTCCTTTTGGCAGAAGATAACGAGCTCAATGCCGAGATTGCCCAGGCTCTGCTCGAAAGCGAAGGCATCGTCGTAACTCGTGCCGCCAACGGCAACGAAACGGTCGACCTATACGTTGGCCGTCCCGCCGGCAGCTTCGATGCGATCCTGATGGACATTATGATGCCGGACATGGACGGCTACGAGGCAACCCGCGCGATTCGTCTGAGCGAGAAGGTCGATGCAGCCGATATCCCCATCATCGCGCTCACCGCCAATGCCTTTGCCGAGGACGCCAAGGCGGCACACGACGCCGGCATGAACGCTCATCTGTCCAAACCGCTCGACTTTAACAAGCTCAAAAACATACTCGCCCGCATCAAGAAAAACGGATCCGTTTCGCTATAGTTTGTGCTCAACAACCATACGCAGCAGAAAGGAAGCCAACGATGTTTAGGCCCTTACGTCGAAAGAAACGCGCCATCACTGACGAGGAAGCGCGCGAACTGCTCGCCACCTGCAAGCGCGGCGTCTTTGCCGTCAACGGCGACGATGGCTACCCGTACGCCATTCCCGTCAACTACTTCTTTGACACCGAGCACGACAAGATTTATTTCCATGGTGCCAAGGCTGGCCACAAGGTCGATTCACTCAAGCGCGATGACAAGGTCTGCTTTACCGTTTACGGCAACGAGTGGTACAAGGACGGTGACTGGGCTCCCTACGTTATGAGCACCGTGGTCTTTGGCCGCTGTCGCCTGGCGAATGACACTCCCGCGTTTATCGAGGATACAGTCCGCCAGCTCGCGCTTAAGTACTACCCTTCTGCCGAGGAAGTCGAAGAGGAAATCGCCAAGGACATTAAGGGCGTCCAGCTCTACGAGATTACGATTGAGCATCTTTGCGGCAAGCAGATTCAAGAAAAGTAAGCCTCAAAAGCAAAACTCACAAATGGCAATATGGCCCGGTTCCAACCCACCTTGGAACCGGGCCATATGCTTATGAAGCGTCGGCGGCTATGTGCGCAAGCGCCTCAACGAGCTCCTGCGAGCTCACGGGTTTACTCAGGTGCGCGTCCATGCCCGCCTCGCGCGAAAGTCTGCGGTCGTCGGCAAAGGCATTGGCACTCACGGCGATAATCGGCGTGGTCGCGGCATCCTCGCGATCGAGTGCTCGAATTCGACGCGTGGCCTCAAGGCCATCGATACCGGGCATCATGATGTCCATCAACACCACGTCGTACTCGTGCGGTGCGCTCGCGGCAAACGCCTCAACGGCAGACTCGCCATCCTTAGCATGCGTCACGACGGCACCGGCACGGCTGAGCGTAAACTGCGCGATCTCGGCATTCAGATCGTTATCCTCTACGAGCAAAACGCGCAAGCCCTGAAGCGCATCGCCATCGCCCGCATCCGCGCGAACTGCCCGAGGAATCTCGGAGCGCTTGCATTTCTCGAGCGGCAGGCGGATGGTAAACGTCGTCCCCTGCCCCAAGACGCTCGTAAAGCTCATGGTTCCGCCCATAAGCTCGACCAACTGTTTTGCGATAGGCGCGCCCAGGCCAGTTCCCGATGAAGCGCCTTCCACCTGTTGCTCCTCGCGGCAAAACGGCTCGTAGAGGTGCTGTTGGAACTCCTCGCTCATACCAATACCGTTGTCGGCGATCGTGTATTCATAGACGGGGACGCCATCCGCTGGCTCCACCTCGCGGCACACCAGGCGAACATAGCCGCCTTGGCGGTTGTACTTGACGGCATTGCCGGCAATATTAAGCAACAAGCGCTTGAGGTGCGTCACGCTCACCCGCGCATAGGGATGATTAAGCGTCTGCTGGTCGCAGATAATTGTCACCAGACGTTCCTCGGCCTGGCGCTCCAGAATATCGCGCACTTCACAGTTGAGTGCCACCAAATTTGTGGGTACGAGGTTCAGGTCGACCTGCCCGCTCTCCAGGCGACTCATATCGAGTGCCTCGTTGGCAAGGTCGAGCAGCAGTCCCGATGCCGTCCAGATTTTTGAACGGCACTCAGTCTGCTTTTGCAGATCGTCCGCATTGGCATCGCCAACCTCGACCATGCCGCGAATGCCGTTGATGGGCGTGCGCAGATCGTGGCTCATGCGGCGCAAAAACTCCGTCTTTGCCGAGTTGGCAGACGAGGCCTCACGCGCCGCCTTTGCCAGCTTGTCGCCATAGTCGCGCTCCTGCTGCAGCAAGTCCGTCAAACGTCGACGGTCAGCGCGGCGACGCACCATCACAACAACGGCTACAACACCGCTGTAGAGCACCAGCACGCCGGCAGCAACAGCCGCGACGACCTCAAAGTAGCGCCGCGCCGAGGCATAGGTGTACACGTAGAACCCGCGCGCTTTTCCAAATGTGCCCAAATACCACTCGCCATTGGCGTTGACCAATCTGACCTTACCAGCCGGGCACCGATCCTTTATACCGTCGACAATGAAGGCATCCGTCGCAGGCAGATCGAATACGCCCAATATGGTGGGTTCAACGGCATTGGTCGCAACGACCTTGCCATCGCTTTCAATCACGATATTGCCGCTGTCAATGGTCTCATAACCACCGAGCAGACTCTGCAGCTTGAGCGTATTGCTTGCAACTGCCTTCGCGCTCTGATGCCTTACCGCGATAACGATGCCCTCGCCATCTTGCCGGGTCACGCAGCCAATGTCTGCGACCGAGTCATCCGCAAGTGTGATGCGGGCGGTATAGGACTTAAGCGGATAGGCTGCCACCTCCAGCACGGGCGCTTCCTTGAGGTACGTAGCGATCGACTCGTAGCCCACGCCATCCGTCGAGGACTCGGACACCAAATTGCCCGATGCGTCCGTCACGATCAGTGCGCTCACGTTGAACTGGTCGGCATATTGCTCCAGCGTAGCGTTATCCACCGAACCGTCGCGCTCCATATCGCGCGCTGTCTCTCCGGCGATCTCCATAACGCGAATCAGGTTTTTGGTCGTATAGGCGCTATTGAATGCATCGTAGGAAAGGCTCTGCGTCGCCACGTAATCGACAACGTCGGCAAAGCGCTGCTCGGCTTGGGCCGTCGTGTAACCGTAGCTCATCATGCCGGCAACAACCGAGAGCGCTATCCCCAGCAGAGCGACAAGGAGCCATGCCCCTGCCGAACGATTGCCCCGCTCCTGAGCGGCGTGGTCGGGCGCATCGATCATGACAGGCCCTCCATATTCAAAAATGGCGAAGGGTCATCAAAGTACTTTGACACCAGACGTTCCATGGTGCCATCGGCAAGCAATTCTTGGTAGGCATGGGTGAGCTTGACGTCGATGCCACGCGTATCGTTGATATCGAAAGCGGTGCCCAAACCGACCTCTAGCAGCGGCTCATCCAAAATGCGATACGTCACACCATAGTCTTTTTCGTAGGTGAGCAGCGAGGACTCATGCGCGGCGATGGCGTCGACCAGACCCTCAACAAGCGCTGGGTTCAGGTATGAGTGGTCCGAAAAGCTGTAGAGCTCTTTGATCTGTGGAACGTTTTCATTTGTACGATTGAGCAAAATGCCCTCGGGCTTGGTGGTGGACTGGACCGCCACGACCTTATCCTCAAGATCGGCAAGCGTGTAGATATCGCTCTGGGGATCGACCGCGACCACCTGGCGGCTCGCAAGGTACGGGCCGGCCCAACGATACTCATTTTCGCGACCCGTCATGCTAAAGCTGCCCATGACGCAATCGAGCTCGCCGCTCGCCAGCAGCTCTTTCTTCTTTTCCCAATCGATCAGCTGGTACTTTGGCTTGTAACCAATGCGGGCCAAAGCCTCGGTTAGTATCTCGACATCCAGGCCAACGATATCGCCGTACTCATCGGTATACACAAACGGTGGATAGAGGTCGCTGCCGACGTTGAGCGTCTTGAGGTCGTCGTCTTTGATCTGCGAGGCGTCCAGACCTTCTAATGCAGACGTCGAGGCTTCGTCATTACGCCCAGAACAGCTAGCTATCGCTACGACAAAGGCACACGCTACCGCAAGCGCGACAAACAACGATATGGACACCGAGCGGCGAGGTCTTTTCATCGAGCTCCAGAAGATCCTGTTTACAGACTAAAATGGTTAAAGATAATAGCAAACGAAACCACTCGAGCGTCCAATGGTTACAGACGTTTTACCATGCGGGGCCTTCCAGCCAACTTGGCAGAAGACCCCGCATGCAGTGCTCACTTACCGTGCATTAAAAACGTAGCGGTCCAGGCGGTCGCACGCTTCCTTTACGCGCGAAAGCGGCAGCGCCAGATTCACGCGAATGTGGCAGGGCCCGTGGAACGGACGACCGTCCTGATACCCCACGCCCACGCGCGCCCCCTCGTCGAGCAACCACTGAATATCGCGGCCATGCTCGCGGCACCACTCGGTGCAGTCCAGAAACACCATGTACGTGCCCTGCGGACGCGAATAGGACACGCCCTCAAAATGCTCGACCACGTAATCGCAGAAGTACTCGATATTGCCGGCAAGCACCTGGTTGAGCTCGTCCACCCACTCGTAGCCTTGCGGCTGGTAGGCACCGATAAGCGCGTGCATGGAGAGGACGTTCATCTCGTTGTAGTGGGTCTTGTTGGACACGGCGCACACGCGGTCGCGCAGCGTCTCGTTATAGATGATGTGGTAGCTGCCGACCAAGCCCGCCAGGTTGAACGTCTTGCTCGGCGCATAGAGGGCAACCGTGCGCATGCGGGCATCCTCGCTCACCGACTGCGTCGGAATATGCTTGTGACCCGGCAGAATGATATCGGACCAAATCTCGTCCGAGATCACCACGCAATCGTGCTGGCAATAGATGTCCATGGCGCGCTCGATCTCGTCGCGCTCCCATACGCGGCCGCAGGGATTGTGCGGCGAGCAGAACACCGCGGCATGGATGTTGTTTTGGGCGAGTTTGCACTCCATGTCCTCAAAGTCCATGCGCCACACGCCCCGGTTGTCGAGTTTAAGCGGGCTGTGGACAATGCGATAGCCCGCGGCCTCGATGGACTTGGTAAAGCCGATGTAGGTGGGGCTGTGGACCAGCACCGCATCGCCCGGCTGGACATACGCGCGCAACGTCGACACGACACCGCCCAGCACGCCGTTTTCGTAGCCGATATGCTCCGGCGCCAAGCCCTTGACGCCATTACGGCGGCTCTGCCATTCGATGATGCGGTCGAAGTACTCGGGACGCGGATTGAAGTAGCCAAACATGGGGTGCTGGGCGCGCTGAATGATGTGTTCCTGGACCGTGGGCACCGTGGCAAAGTTCATGTCGGCCACCCACATGGGAATGCGGTCGAAGCCCTCGTCGGGTGCGTTCGGAGCCATACCGGGGATCTCACCCCAAGAGTCAACGGCGATGGAGTCCATGCCGTGGCGGTCGATAAGCGAGCTAAAGTCGTATTTCATGCTGAGCCCCCGTGCAAAGTTGATTGTTTTGGTAGGCGTTATTGTCCACCAGCGTAGGCGATTTTGGAGCGGGGTTTGGCGCTTAATTTGACGGGTGCGGACGAATGGCTGGTTAGTCTCGCGCGTCGGTGACGGCGACTACGGTTAGCTGGGTTTCATCGACCGTAAAAGATATGTCGAGTCCGGCGTAGGCCAAGTGGTAAACGCGGTTTGGCTCGTGCTTGCTGCCCGCGCGGCGTGGATCTTGGCGAAGGACCTCGACCAAGCCGGGGAGCTTTGCGGGCGGAATCATATCCTGCAGCGCTTGCGGGAACTCGATATCGAGCTCTTGCCACGGAGCATCTTCAATCCAGCCGCCCGTTGCATCCGGGTGGCAGTCCGCAAACGGAATGTAGGGCTTAATGTCGTAGATGGGCGTGCCGTCGCGCAGGTCGGCCCCCAGCACATGGATGATGGGGCCGTCGTCGGTAAGCTCCACGCGGTCGAGCTTAACGCAGGTGAGCCCGATGGGGTTAGGGCGAAACGGACTGCGCGTGGCAAACACGCCCACACGCTCGGCTCCACCCAGACGCGGCGGACGCACGGTCTTCGACCACTTGACGTTGGTGCCGGACCTGTCCTGCGACTTGGCATCGGCAGCTATGTCCTTAGCCGTGCCGCCGGGCGTTCCGTTTTCGAAGCGCCACAGCAGCCATAGGTGAGAGAAGGAGTCCAAACCCTCAACCGCCGCATTGGAGGCAAATTCCGGCTCAAAGACGATGCGTCCCTGCAGATGGGGCGCCAAAAAGCTGTTGCGCGGAATGCCAAACTTTTGCGGCAGGTCGGTATGGATGTGTGCGATAGGTTCCATGCCGGTCATTGTACGGCATGAAGGTGTGAGGCGTTGTGCGCAATTCTTCGCCGCGGTCCTCCGTCCTGCAACCAACGGTTGCTTGGAGGGGTGCCTGCTACCGCGTATGCTTAAGCCATCAACCAGCAGAAAGGAGCCGCTATGGCCTTTGCAGAAAAGCTCATTGCCATCCGTCGCGCCCATCACCTTACCCAAGAGCAGCTCGCCGCCAAACTCTTTGTCACGCGCCAAGCCGTCAGCCGTTGGGAGCGCGACGAGGTCACCCCGGGCATCGACATGATGAAACTCATTGCCGCCGTAACCGGCGAGCCACTGTCCCACCTGCTCGAAATGCCCGAGCATTATTGCCAGAGCTGCGGCATGATACTCACGCCCGACGACTGCGGCACCGATGCCACAGGCGCCACGACCGACCATTACTGCAAGTGGTGCTACGACCACGGCAAGTACACCTACGAGACCACGATGGAGGCGATGATTGAGGATTGTGCCCCGCGGCTGGCGCAAAACACCGGCATGTCGCTCGACGAAGCCGTCTCGCTCATGGGCGCCGTCCTGCCGCAACTGGAGCGCTGGCACACCGTGCAGGAAAACGAGGAGCGCTACGGCGCCGAAGCGCGGGCGCGCTATGGCGATGAAGCCGTCGATGCGGTAAACGAAGCGCTGCTGGACATGGACCCCGAGACATGGAACGACATGAAGGAACTTGAACGCGCTGTTCTGGGCCAGCTTTCGATTGCCATGGGCATTGGCGACCCAGAGAGCAACGAGGCTCGCAAGCTCGTCGCGATGCATCGTCGTTGGATTGGTCTCAACTGGGGACACGAACCCCAAGACGAAGCATACCTGGGCCTCGCCCACGGCTATCTTGCCGATCGGCGTTTTATCGACTACTACGACAAGCCCTGTGGCACCGGAGCCACGGCGTTTCTGGTACAGGCCATCGAGTCGTCGTTGACGCGCGCATAGACTGCGGCGGCTTTGGGTATTTCAATCAAAACCGCAACCGATTGGAGACCTATGGCTACTAATCATGAGCTCGCGCTGTTCGTTATGACCGGCTGCCCGTATTGCTTAAAGGTCAAGCGTTTCCTTGCCGATAACGGCGTGACCATTCCCGAGCGCAATATCTCGACCGATACCGAAGCCGAGCAGACACTCATCGCCGTCGGCGGAAAGCGCCAGGTTCCCTGCCTGTTCATCGACGGAAAGCCGCTCTACGAGTCGAGCGACATCATCGCATGGCTGCAGGAGAATCTGCTCTAGTACGCACGCTCTGTCCGTCCAGGGCCCCAGCCCATACGACCCAAACATGTACACCAGCATCCAAAGTCGACATTTTTCGACATCTTTGGATGCTGACGTACAGTTTTTGCGGGTAGTCATCGGGGACGTTCTTAAATGACTAGTCGCTAAAGAACGTCCCCGATGACTAACTAGCCGCGGAAGCGAGCTATGGGTGCGAGTGGCTGCTCGCGAAAGACCCGCTCGACGGCGGCGCGGTATTCGTCGACCTTTTTGGTCTTACGTACGAGCTTGTGAACGGTAGCGGGGTCGGCGAAAGCGCACTTGGCGTAGAACCACCACTCCTTCATACGAAAGACTGCGTTGCCGCCAATCTCTTCTGCATAGACCGCAAACAGCGTGTCGTGGAAACGCTGCAGTTCGGTTGCCGTGGCAGCAGGACCGCCCTTAACCATGCGAGCCAGCGCGGGGTTCGCGAGCAGGCCACGCCCTAGCATTACATGGCGCGTGTCGGGATAGGCCTCCGCCAGCGCGTCCATATCCTCAAGATCGAAAATGTCGCCGTTATAGGCCACCGGAAACGGCGCACGCTCCAGCGTCTCGCCGTAAAACTCCTTGCGCGGCGAGCCCGTATAACGGTCCTTCTGTACGCGCGGGTGCACAATCAGCTCTGACAACGGCATGCGGCAATACAGATCGAGCACACGTTCATACTCGTCATCGCGTTCCAACCCCAGCCTGGTCTTTACCGATACCGGCAACGGCGACCGCTCGCACACATCGCTTAAGAACGCCTCGAGCTCGTCGAGATTGCGCAAGAAACCCGAGCCCTTGCCCTTGGCGACAACCGTTCCCGAAGGGCAACCCAAGTTGAGATTGACCTCGCGGTAGCCCATGTCGGCGAGCACCTGTGCCGCCCACACAAACTCGTCCGCGTTCTTGGACATCAGCTGAGGCACTACGTTGAGCCCCTGGTTATTGGCAGGATCGATCTCCTTAAACGCCTTGCCGCCAAAGCGATTTCCCACCCGCGGCGGCGGCAAAAACGGCGTGTAATAGCAATCGAGCGCGCCGAAGCACTCCGCATGCACGCGACGGAACACATGCCCGGTTATCCCCTCCATAGGGGCCAACGATAGAATCATCTACTCTTCTCTCATATCAACGAACGTGACAAAGGGACTGTCCCTTTGTCACATTATTCGGAGCGCAGGGCTTCGACGGGGTCCTTCTTGGATGCGCTTCGGGCCGGCAGCAGGCCGGCAATGACCGTTAGCAACACAGAAATCGCAATGAGCACCAGCGCATCCTGCACGGGCAGGCTCATCAGGTTGGGGACCTGTTTGGCCGCAAGCGCCCAGGCATTGACCGGGAAGCTCACGAGTACTACCACGACAATGGCAAAGACGCCGGCGATGAGGCCCTCGATAAAGGTCTCGGCATTGAATACGTTGGCCACGTTACGCTTCGACGCGCCGATCGCACGCAGGATGCCAATCTCCTTTTTGCGTTCCAGCACGCTGATGTAGGTGATGATGCCGATCATGATGGAGCTCACCACCAGGCTGATACTCACGAATGCGATGAGCACCAAGCTGATGGTGTTCACGATGTCGGTCACCGAACCCATGATGATGCCCATGTAGTCGGTGTACGAGATTGCCTGCTCATCGTGGCCAGAGGCTTTGACCTGCTTGTTGTACGCATCGATGTGATCGAGCACGCGCTCCTTGGCCTCAAAGTCGCGCGGGAAAATCTTGACCGAGATGGGGTCTGCCTCATCCGCATAGCCCAACGTGGTCAGATTGTTGTCGTAGGTGAGCTTCGAAGCCTTGGCATAGCTCATCATGAGCGAACTCAGGTCCTCGGCGTCCATGTTGAAATGGATGGCACGAGCAAAGGCACTCGCATCCACACGCATGGCGCCCGCCAGGTTTTCAAAACTCGAAGACATCTGCGTCGCCACCTGGTCCATAAGCCCTGCCGCGCCCGCCTTGAGCTGGGATGATACCGTCGACGCTATCTGCTCGCTGATTGCCTTCATCACCTGATCCATAGCCTGCTGCAGATACGGAGCCAGCTGCTTTTGCACATAGTCGCTCATCGCCTGCTGCAGACGCTCGGCCAGGGCATCGCCGCCGAGCGCTTTGAGCTGGGCCAGGATTTGCTGAGCTGTGTCATCATTCTCAAGATACGTCGAGAATGCGGCAGAGAGCTTTGACGCGTCCTTAAGATCTTCGGGCGACAGCGCCTTAAACTGATCAGACTGCAAAAAGCCCTCAAACAGCTGGTTGGCTAGTGTTCCCACCTGCTGCATTTGCTCGGGCGTGAGTTCCAGACCGTCAAAGATACCCGAGAAATCTGGGGTTGGCGCTTTTGCCATGATGTCGCTGAAGTCGATGTCCTTGCCAACGCCCGAAAGGTCAATGTCCAGCCCGGACAAGTCAAGATCCGACAGGTCCATACCGCCGGCCGCACCCGAAAGTGCAGACGTATCGAACGAGAACGCGCTCTTGAGCGCCGCCTCGTCCACACTGAACATGCTGCCCAGATCCACGCCTTGCTTGGCCTCGCCTTGCAGTTCGTCGAAGGTTTTGCCCGTAAAGACATCCGTCTCGGGGTGGTCGAGTTGCTCCTGCACAATCTGCGAATCGGCGGCGCGCTCCATAAGCTGGCGAGTCAGCGCATGCGTATAGGCAATGCCCGGAGACAACGCACTCGCATTGGCCGTCTCGTTAGGTCGCACCACGCCCACAATGTGCACGTCAATACCGTCGGCAACCTTGGCAGCCATAAAGTCGGCGTCGTCAGACATGTCGGTCCACATGCCGGTCTCTTCGTTTTTGCGATAGGCATCGGCCGGCGACAGCACCTTAAACGTCGTGGACAGCGCATCGTCGTAGGTAAAGTCGGTGCCGGTCTCGGGCGTTTCGACCCCACCGTCAGCCGTCATAGCGCTGTTTACCAGATCGTTGAGCTCATTGATATCCAGCGCGCCGATACTGTAGAGCGTGTAGTCGCCCACCGTGCCACGACTCGAAAGCACCATCACGGCTTCGTTGGCGGACGTGGGCCAATGACCGGCGACGACATCGTACTGGCTGTCGAGCAGGCTCTGGTCGTCGATCATCTCGTTAAAGACCGAGGTTCCCATGGATTCCATGCTCACCGTTGCCGCCGAGCTCGCGCCTCCGCTCATGGCCTCGGTCATGGCGTTGGGCACCAGCCGGACAGGCTTCTCATCGCCCTTGCCGGCACGATAGACAACCGGCGATACACCGTAACCGTACTGAATGGCGTTGACCTCTTTATCGATGCCGTCGCCACCGGCATCGAGCCATGCCTTAAAGCTCGTCATGTCGTTAGACTTAACGCTCGCAAACATATCCTTTACGGCCGTAACCACGGGAATTTTATCAGTTCCCTTAGCCTTGCCGCCGGCACTGTCGTCGGACGAATCCACATTTTCTGGCGAGTCATCATCCGCAGCCCCCTGTCCGCCCATCATGGACGACAGGTCGTAATCCTGCTTGGAAATGGTGAGCGGGTAGCTCGAGAGCGTATCCTCCTCGACCTTTTTGATGTAGCCGTTTACACCATTGGACAGCGCCAGAATCGCCGCGATACCGATAATGCCAATCGAGCCCGCAAAGGCAGTCATGGCCGTGCGGCCCTTCTTGGTCATGAGGTTTCGAGCAGAAAGCCCCAGCGCCGTCACAAAGCTCATCGAGGTTTTGCGCGTAGGCTTGGCCTCGCGGCGCGTGGCGTCGGCGACATCGAAAGGGTCGGAATCGTCGGTGATCTTGCCGTCCGCCAGGTTGACGATGCGCGTAGCGTACTGGTACGCCAGCTCGGGATTGTGCGTGACCATGATGACCAGGCGGTCGCGCGCCACGTCCTTGAGCAGGTCCATGACCTGTACGGACGTCGTTGAATCCAAAGCGCCGGTCGGCTCGTCGGCCAGCACAATCTCGGGATCATTGATCAGAGCACGGGCGATGGCCACGCGCTGCATCTGTCCACCCGAAAGCTGGCTCGGGCGCTTGTTCACGTGCTCGCCCAGACCAACTGCCTCGAGCGCCTTACGTGCACGCTGGCGGCGCTCGGCATGGCCCACACCCGTGAGCGTAAGCGCCAGCTCCACGTTTTCCAAAATGGTCTGATGCGGAATGAGGTTATAGCTTTGGAACACAAAGCCGATGCGGTTGTTACGGTAGGCATCCCAATCGCGATCGTGAAAGTCTTTGGTCGAAATACCGTCGATCAGCAGGTCGCCAGAATCGAAATGATCGAGCCCACCGATAACGTTGAGCATCGTGGTTTTACCTGAGCCTGAGGGACCCAGAATGGCCACGAACTCGTTATCGCGAAAAGACAGGCTTACGCTGTCGAGCGCCACCTGCGTAAACGACTGCGTGACGTACCTTTTGCAAATACCTTTGAGCTCCAACATGGACGGCAACCTCTCCCACGCGGGCGCACTTGCCCGCTCTTCCCCGCCGTTCGTATTCGACGCGTTTGTCCTACTCTATCCCCATTTTTTGCCGGCGCCAGTGAGGAATGTAACGAACCGCGCCAAAAAACGAATGGGACGGCGCCCAAAAAAAGAGGCCCCAAGTGGGGCCTCTATATGGTGGAGCTTATCTTGAAAGGCAGCGGACTACTCCGCACAGCGACACACGATCCTCGCTATGCTTTACGCGTTTTCTACTGCTCGCTATTCGCAATCGCCTGGTCGATAAGCTTGTCGAGCGCTGCGCGCTGCTCGGCGGAGCTGATGGCTCCCACGATTGGATCCCCTACGATGTTGCCATTCTGATCGATGACATACGTCGTCGGGAACGAGAACAAATTTGACGTAAACTTACCGGCCTCGCTATCCGACTTGAACCAGATGTTCTTATATGTCACGCCCTTCTTGCTCAGCACGTCCTTGGCATCTGCAATCTCGCCCTTGTTGCCATCGAGCGTAAAGGAATTGACGCCCACGACCTGGCCGCCCTTCTTGGCAAGCTCCTTATTCAGGTCCTCAAGGTCGCCCAACTCACCCACGCACGGCTTGCAAGTGGTGAACCAGAAGTTCATGACGGTGACCTTGTTCTTAGAGAACAGCTCGTCGCTGCTCACGTCGTTGCCATCCAGGTCCTTGCCCGTAAAGCTGGGGAACTTCGTCGCCTCGCTCGAAGCATTGGCACCAGCCGTCATGCCAGCGGTCGAAGCGTCGACGCTCTCGCCTGCGCTCGGCGTGCTTCCACAGCCGGGGAACTCCTTCTCCAAGCTCTCGAGCTTGTCCTCGATCTCCTTGATCTGCTGTGCACCGGCCTTGAGTGTCTTAAGCTCATCCGCCGTGAACTCATCCTTGGCGCCGTCGATGGTCTTGAGCAGAAAATCGCCGTAATTGCTGCCGTCCTCAATCATTGCCGAGTCTTTATTTGCCGCATTGAATACCTTTTCCCACAGCGCGTTATCACTCGAAAAGATCTCGTTCTCCTTCTGCATGAGCTTCGCATACAGCTCGGCGGCCTCGTCGGCATTGGCCGGCTTCTGCGCAGTGAGTTCTGCGATCTTAGGATCGGAGCTCGCAGATTCGCTCGCATTGCCACCGGGCGCCGAACATGCCACAAGGCACAAGGCCAATACCGGCACCATAAACAGGGCCGCAATCTTAGAAAGCTTCATAGTCATTCCTCCGTTTTGTCGAAGCTTGTTTACTTTTTATCGGCGGTCAAGGGAAGCTTTTCCGCCGACACATCCAGGCCATAGCGATAGCTGATGGCATCGACAGGGCAGGCCCCGATGCACTTTCCGCACCGGATACATTCGGCATGATTGGGCGCGCGGACCACATCAACGTCCATCTGACAAACCTTTGAGCACTTGCCGCACGAGACACATTTGCATGCGTCAACCCGAATCCCCAGTAGGGACACCCTATTCATGAGCGCATAGAATGCGCCGAGTGGACAAATCCATTTGCAGAAGGGGCGGTAGAACAAAACGCTCAGCACTACCACGGCAATGAGAACTGCAAGTTTCCAAGTAAAGAGATGTCCCAACGCAGATCGAATGCCGGCATTGGCAATGGCCAGCGGAATGGCACCCTCGAGCACGCCCTGCGGACAGATGTACTTACAAAAGAACGGGTCGCCCATGCCCACGTCGTTAACCACCAAGACGGGCAGCAGCACCACGGCAAACAGCAGCACGACGTACTTGATGTACGTGAGCGGCTTGAGCTTTTTCGTGGAGAACTTTTTGCCGGGAATCTTATGAAGCAGCTCCTGCAGCCAGCCAAACGGGCACAGAAAGCCGCATACAAAGCGTCCCAGCAGCACGCCGAGCAAAATGAGCGTACCGGTAACATAGTAAGAAAAGTTGAACTTGGATGAACCTACCACCGACTGGAACGACCCGATGGGGCACGCACCCGATGCCGCGGGGCACGAATAGCAATTAAGTCCAGGTACGCAGACTGTTTTTCCCGCGCCCTGATAGATGCCGCCTTTGGCAAAGTTTGGCAGGTGAATGTTGGTGACCAGCGTCGCCGCCGCCTGAATGAATCCGCGAAATCGGGCCAAAACATGCGACGCAGTGTTTTCTCTTTTATCCAATTCCGATACACTCCAAGCACAGCCTAATCGCTTTGGCCAGCACGGCATCCGCCTCGCCACGCATAACACCAAAGCACACCATGGCAATTCCGACGATCAACAAAGCGACCTGTACCACGGGCTTTACCGCTTTGAACAACCTGACCACTCCTTTCGTTACGCGACCATTGGACCATATCGACTATAAAATCCGTGTTAAGCGCGATTTGGAATGTGCAAGGAGACTGTTATGCGTATTTTGATCGTCGAAGACGAGCGAGCGCTGTGCGATGCAATCGCGCGCAGCTTGCGAAACTTGGCGTACAGCGTCGACTGCTGCCACGACGGACAGGAGGCGCTCGACCTGCTGGGCGTCGAAGTCTTTGACCTCGTGGTACTCGACCTCAACCTTCCCCGTATCGATGGCATGACCGTGCTCAGGGAACTTAGGAAAACCGACTGCGAGACCAAGGTACTGATTCTGTCCGCACGCGGCGAGGTCGCCGACAAGGTCGCCGGACTCGATGCCGGCGCCAACGATTACCTTACCAAGCCGTTTCATCTTGACGAGCTTGCGGCAAGGATCCGCAGCCTTACCCTCAGGCGCTTTGCACAAAGCGACATAGTATTAACCTGTGGAAAGCTCCGCTTTGACACCAAGGCGCGCATCGCTTCCGTAGACAGCGAAGCCCTATCTCTTACGCGCAAGGAAACGGGAATCTTGGAATACCTGATGCTTAATCAGGGGCGACCGGTAAGCCAAGAGGAACTTATAGAGCACGTTTGGGATAGCAGCGTGAACAGCTTTAGCAACGCGACCCGCGTTCACATCTCGTCACTCCGCAAAAAGCTACGCAGCGCTTTGGGATACGACCCGATTCGCAATCGGATTGGAGAGGGCTACGTTATGGAGGATAGCGAATGAAAAGGCTTTCGCTGCAATGGCGCATAACGATCATGACGGCACTGCTGACGTGTGCGGCGTGCGTGCTGACGAACTGCCTGGTCGGCTATACGAGCATGCGCTATATGGAAGCCATCGGCAGTGACATCTCGGCCTTTAACGCAACTGGCGAAGATTCGCCCCAGGCGTTCGACCCAACGAAAGCGACCCTCGATGACGAGGTCACGATCGTCGTAAACGACGCACAGGAGTCTTTTGGCACGACAGCCTGGCGCATCACGGCTGGAGTCACACTCCTTGGCGGCGTGCTGGCATACTTTGTGAGCGGCCGTGCACTCAAACCGCTGCGGGCTTTTGCAGCCCAGGTTGAGCGCGTGCAGCCTGACAACCTAAGCGAAATTAAGCTCAGCAAAGATGTACCCACCGAACTACAGCGATGCAGCGCCTCCTTCAACGACATGATTGTCCGACTCGACGAAGGTTTCTCCGCGCAGCGTCAATTTACCGGCAACGCCGCGCACGAGCTGCGAACCCCGCTCGCCCTTATGCAGGCACAGATCGAACTGTTTGTCTCCGAGCGCTCCAACTTACAACCCGAAACAGCCGAGTTGCTCGGCCTGCTACAAGAACAAACCGAGCGCATGTCTCGAATGACCAAGGTATTGCTCGAGATGAGCGAGCTCCGCAGCGTTCCTTGCGAGGACGATGTTGAACTTGGCCCCTTGTCCGAAGAGGTCCTCACCGACCTTGCACCACTTGCCGAAAATAAAGGCATAGCCCTCAATTGTGCTGGAGACGCTTTAGTAATCGGGAGCGACACGCTCCTCTATCGGCTGGTGTTTAATCTGGTCGAAAACGCCATCCGTTACAGCCGCTCCGGCTCGACTGCCAGCGTCTCCATCAGCGACAGCGACAGCCACGTGCTCCTACGAGTCAAAGATGAGGGCCCGGGAATACCCAAGAAGTACCGAGAGAGCATCTTCCAGCCGTTCTTTCGTCTAGACAAATCCCGCAGCAGGGCATATGGCGGTGCAGGACTCGGACTAACGCTCGTTTGGGAGATTGCAGCGCTTCACGGTGGCGCTGTAGAGGTCGAAGCAAGTTCCGAGAACGGGACCACCATGCTCGTAAGCCTTCCAAAACGATCCGCAGCGTCAACCGAACAGTAAAACGAAAGGGGTCCCGAGCAGCAGGGGTACAATTGCTGCATTGTTGCCAGCTGTTGGGAGATGGAAGATGGACTGCGATGGCTATCCATGCGTTCCCATGCCGTTGATGTGCACCGCCTTTGTGCCGGGGCAGATTGACGCTGCGGTTGCAGGCATTTCCGACCCCGATTCGCGCGCCATCGCCACGGCAGAAGCGCTGTACTTTCGCGGACAGGCCACCCTCGCTGCCAAGACGGCGCGCCCCTATCTTGACGCCACCGATCCCGCACCGCGCTATTCCGCATGCTTTATCTGCGGATATGCCAGTCTGTCGCTCAACCGTATCGCCGACGCCCGTCGGTGCCTTGCGGGCATCCTCGATACGCCAGCCGACAAAGAATCGCCCGCCATCCACGCCACGCATATCCTGTTCGCCTCGGCCGCGAGCGTCCTGTTGCACTTGCCTTCCCCGTATTCTGCCGAAGAGTTTTATCCGCTTGCGGCGCATCTGCCCGAAGGCCTGCGCCTGTTCGCCAGCTACGTGATGGCGCATGCCCTGTACCTGCGCGGCGAATATGGCCGCAGTCTGGGCATGGCGGAAAACGCCCTGATCATGAAACAAGGGAGCTATCCGATCTCGGAACTGTTCCTGCACCTGGCAGCCTCCATGGCCTGTATGAGTCTCAAGGACATCGACGCCGCAAAAACGCACTTCGGAACTGCTTGGAACATTGCGCGTCCCGACGGCCTTATCGAGCTCATTGGCGAGCATCACGGCCTTTTACAGGGGCTTATCGAGGCATGCCTAAAAACGCAATACCCTGACGACTTCGCACGCATCATCGAGATCACGTACCGCTTCAGCTACGGCTGGCGGCGCATCCACAACCCCGATTCGGGCGAGGACGTGGCCGACGATCTAACGACCACGGAATTCACCATGGCCATGCTCGCCTGTCGTGGGTGGACCAACGCCGAAATCGCACGCCATATGGGAGTATCGCCGGGCACCGTCAAAAACCGCCTATCCGGCGTATACGCAAAGCTTGGCATCGGCACACGCGCCGAGCTGGTTGCCCACATGTTGCGCTAGTGGCCAGACTGCCCGGCGTATCGAAAACGCTCCCGGGGGCGTGACGCTTTCGCGCACTCAAATTGGACATTTTGACCATCGAACGGCACTACCGCCATGGGGCACCTTCTCGCAAAATTGGATTATTTCCTCCGATATTTGCAGGATGGGAGCCCAAAAATGCTTGATCGCCGTTCGTTACTTATCGCCGGAGCATCCTCGCTGGCAGGCATTATGTTGCCCCGCGTGCCGGGAAGCGCAAACGCCTTCATATTGCCGTTCGCGCCCACCGAAGCCTATGCCGACGAAAAAGACCCTTTCAGGGTGCTCGTTCTCTCGCGCACCATGTTTGGTGTGGTCGTGGTCGACGTCGCCAACAAGAATACGCCCATCACGGGTGCCCAGGTCACGCTCACATCGCGCTATGCCGCAGGCAAGCAGCTCACCGCCACGACCGATGACGAAGGCACGGCCATCTTTGAGGTCGCGCCGCTTTCGGAAGGCTACGTGGACGAGGCAACGCTTCTCGACGCGTACGACTTTAACGGCGGCATTTCCATTAGCGTGGCGGGCTACCGTGATGTCGAGATTCCCCTCGCTCGCATTCTGGGCGGTACTGCCATTACCGCTCCCACGCGTCCGCTTTCCGACGGCGAGCCGTACTTCCGCCAGCTCACATTCGACGAATGGGACATCCAGTACGCTGAAGCCACGTTCATGGCAATGCCAGCGGACGAAGCAGCAAACGACCAGCCCGACACGCACGCTTTTACCGTGCAGGCTCATCTGCCGCAGGGCGGGCAGGCAACGTTGCATATCAATAAAGTGATGCCCGCTGCGGGCAGCTCAACCGAAACCGTCACGCAAATCGGCCAGATCAAGGCCAGCGCATCGGGCGCGGATAATCTGGCGACGTTCACGCTCGAAGACACGTTCCTCGATGCAGCTTCGGGTCTTCTGGAAGAAGGGTGCAGGCTGCGCTTTGTCCTCGACTATCAGGGCAAAACCTACACGCTCTCCTCCCCCATGGCCGTTGTCACCGCGCCGGCCGCAAAGGCGGAATCGGGCTCGACCACCATCATTCCCACCACCATGGACCAAGAGATCACTCCGTTTGATTTCCCCGCGGCGTTTCCCGGCATCGGCGGCAATAAATTCACGTGTTGGATGCCCTCGTTCCCCATTTTGTTCGATTTCTCGTTTGCCGGGTACGTACTGTTTGGCGGAGGATACAAACCAGCCAGCTATATGAACGATTCGGGCAACCCTGATCCTGAATACTGGAAGAAGTCACCGCGTGAGTCGGGCGCCAAGCAGGCAAACCGCTACCTCGACGAGATGGAGGGGAAGTGGAATCAGTACAAGAGGATGAGTGCCGGTTCGGGCACCGATCCAAGAAACACCAAGCTCCTTCGCCACCATTGCACGCCGCTGTTCACGATGGATATCGCCACACAGCTGTACGGCTCGCTCGCCTACGATTGGGTGGGCAAAACCTGGGGTAACAACAACGACCCCGCATACGGCAATATTAAGGCCCTCTTCCAGGTAAGAACCGACCTCAATTGGACCGAGCAGTTTACCCTAGGACCGGTGCCATTTTTCCTAAACGTCAACCCCTGGGTGCTGGCAAAACTGGCGCTCGCCGTGGGTGCCCACACGCACGGCAGCGGCGCGGCGTTTTTTAAAAACATTTCGCTCGACTATTCAAACACGTCGGGCTCGTTCACCATCCAGATCGGGCTTGCCGTCACCTTTGGCGCCGGCGTTGCAGGCGTCGCTTCGTCTGCCGTGCGCGGCGCCGCATCCCTCACGCTGTTCATTGGGTACGAGAAGGCGGATGGACACCAGCTTCCGCGACTGCGCGTAGGTGCAGACGTCGATGTCGATGTGATACTCCAGTTCGTAATGTTCAAGTGGACCACCAAGGCTTGGTCGGGGTCGTGGCCCACACTCATCGATTCGTGGAATATGTCGGTGAACAATGGCGACCAGTATGCGCTCCAGCGCTCTGAGCTCGCATTGGGTGGAGATACGCCTTACACGCTGGACGCCCGCTTCGGCACGCCCGGCAACATTGAGGCGGGCGGCGTTCCGCAATTTATCGCATCGGCCACCATCGTCACCAACGCCGAACTGCTCGCACGCGCCGAGGTTAAGGCCACTGCCGTAAACGCCGCGCCTGTCGTGCGCGATTGGGAGCGGGCGGTCACGCGCATTGAGCTCGAGGCGGATGCAGAAAGCGACGACACGGGACAGATCGAGCATTTCGTCCACGTGCTGATGGAGAACGACGAAAACGTCGCGCCGATGTATGAGTACACCTACATCGGTCAGGCAACAAACACCGTTGCCGACCCGAACGCCAATTCTGCCGGCGTGTCGGAGGACGAGCGTGGCGGCATAAAACCCTCGAGCGACAACGTGCTGTTTTCCGGCGTGCTCAGCGAAGCCCACATGAAGCTAACGATGATTGCCGGCGTGGAGTGCCTGTTCCGTATCGCCTCGGTGCGCTACGGCGACAATGGTCGCTCGCGCCTGGTGGTACACACAAAGGCAAACGGAACGTGGTCCGCTCCCACGCCTGTGGACTTTCCCCTTGGGTTTGGCGAGGAAGACGTGGAGCGCGACGGCATATACGATTACGACTTCGACGTAGTGGAATATACGGACGGAAGAGGAAACCAGGACGCCTACGTGCTGTTGGTCTCGGGCGAGCGCCCCGACGGCGACAGCACCCTTTTCGATACGGCAAGCACAGCCGGCATACTGTCCGTTGTGCGCCTGCGCATAAGCAATAGCGAAGTTCGCGTGGTATCGCACACGTCGTGGCGCAGCATCTCGCGCGGTCGCCTGCAGGAGGACGGTTACCATTGTCTGCAGTGTCCACGCATCACGGTGGGCAAGACGCTTGTCGACGGGCGTCTGTCGGGCGCCTATCTCCACCGCCGCGGAACCACGGCAGAAAAGGCGTTGGGCACCGAGGCAGAGGTCGCGCTCGAGTGCTTTACCCTGTGGTCGGACGTTTCGGGCGACAGCCTCACGTTCCGTCAGGTCCTCCGCTTTCCGCAGGCAACGTCGAGCATCGAGCTGGGCGAGCCCGAGAATATCAACGGCAAAATGGTGGTGCCCGTTGCGTACGAGACCGCAGACGGTTGCGGCTGCGCATCGTACGCCGTGATCGGCCAGTCCATTGCGGGCTGGGGCGTTATGCCACCAGACGCCACAGCACCCCGTGCGGTACCGTGGCCACAACATTCGGGCTTTTTGGCAACCGTCAACGAGCAACTGCAGCATATTACTTGGACGCGAGGCGCATCGGCGTTTGCAACGCAGCCCGTGGGTGCCGCAGGCTGTGGCCCGGCATCGTTTAGCGTAAGCAACAACGGCAGGTGCGCGCTCTATGTAGAGAACACCGATGGCAAGGTGGGACAGACCTACGACGAAGAAGGCAACCCAGTTGCAGTGATGGGCAAGCACTTCCGCATCTTCGCCAGCACCTTGTCAGGCGATCTGTTTACGGAGCCGTTCGTGATGTGCGAGCTGGACCATCCCGTCGATCAGATAACGACATTTTTGACGTCGGGGAGCATGCTCTCCGCGCTCGCCACGCACATTGTGAGCGCGGAGAAGAGCGAGGCAGAACTACACGGCATCGAAGTGCCCTTGGTGGCGTGTGCCACTCCGACGGGCGCGGTCGCTACCTCGGGCGCGGTGGTGCCCGGAGCAGCAGGCGAATCCTTCATGGTCACGGTGCGAAACGACGGTAACACCTTGCTGACCGCCGGCACGATCGATCTGTACCGAGAGGGCTCCAGCCAGCCGTTCTCCAGCGCATCCATCGGGTTCGGAGCAAACGCACGCATGGCTTCGATCTACGATCCGGAGCTTGCCGAGGATGCTTCGGCCAACGACATGGCACACGTGAAGTACGCGCTCGAGACGCTGGGCGCACGTTTAGCAACGCACCCGCTGGTAGCCGACAGCGGCAACGCCGTGCTGGCACCGGGTTGCACGGCACAGTTCCGCATGAGCTTCGCCATCCCCGAGAGTTGGAGCGACGAGGTGGGCAAACGCGTAACGCTATATGCGAAGGCGCGTAATCTGGTGGCGCTCGATCCCGTAACGCTCGAGGAAATTCGACCGGGCGCAAACTCGGCGCTGGGTGCCGTACTGCACGAGCTTCATGTGCCCGACGCGGCATGCGAACGCTCAGAAGTTCAGGTCGGCGTATGCGACAACGCGGATACGACGGGGCTTCACGATGCACCGATGACGGTCGACGGCGAGGGCGGCACGAGTGGAGGTGGCTCCGGCGGAAGCAGCTCCGGTAGCGGCAGTGGCTCTGGCAGCGGCAAGGATCACGGCAATAACAAGCGCCCCGGAAAAGCGGGCGCGCTTGCGGGCACGGGCGACAGCAACGTCCCCCTGACAGCAGCCGCAGCAGCACTCGCCGCAGCAGGCGCCGGCCTCATCGCCTACAGCGCCCGCCGCACGGCGCTCGAAAAAGACACCGCCGATGAGGTCAATTCTGATAAGCCTCACTAGCTCTCAGTTACCTTTGCGAGAGACGCCGACTCGGCTCATCGACCATCAAAATGGGCTGGTTCTGGATACCCAGAGCCAGCCCATTACGCATTAGATATCGTCAGAGGAGTCGAGTTCTGCCTCGAGCTTGGCACACCGTCTTTTCGCCAACAATCCGCACGACACGTCTTCGACAGCGTATCCAACCGCAAACGCAGCAAGACACATTCGGCCGTCTTCAAACTTACTCGGACAGAGCCGACTCGGTTTTGTCCAAGTAAACGAATCTCCATCGAACTCCGAACGATTGTTCGATGGATTTCGTGTTGGTTGGAATCGCCTATGGGCTGGGCTATGCTACCTTGACTATCTATATGACTTAAACGCAGCAAAGGAGTACCGAGAGAGCGAGTATGGCAAAAAACACCGCAAACTATGGTAACGACAGTATCCGCCAGCTCAAGGACGAGGAGCGCGTACGCCTGCGTCCCGCCGTCATCTTTGGCTCGGACGGACTCGATGGCTGCGCGCATGCCGCCTTCGAGATTCTGTCCAACGCCGTTGACGAGGCGCGCCAGGGCTACGGCAAGCTCATCACCCTTACCGCCTTTCGCGATGGTTCCATTCAGGTAGAGGACAACGGCCGCGGCTGTCCGCTCGACTGGAACCCCTCCGAGAAGCGCTTTAACTGGGAACTCGTCTTTTGCGAGCTCTACGCCGGCGGCAAATACAACAATAACCAGGGCGGCGACTACGACTTCTCGCTCGGCACCAACGGCCTGGGCTCATGCGCAACCCAGTACGCCTCCGAATACATGGACGTCACGGTTTGGCGCGACGGCAACAAGTACTCCCTGCACTTTAAGAAGGGCAAGGTCGTCGGTGCCAAAAAGAAGGCACTCGAGATTGAGCCCAGCGACGAGGATCGCACCGGCACCACCATCAAGTGGCGTCCCGATCTTGAGGTCTTTACCTCCATCAGCATCCCCCACGATTGGTATCGCGAGACAATGCGCCGCCAGGCCGTGGTCAACGCCAACGTGACCTTCCGCCTGCGTATCGAGGGCGACGATGGCGAGTTTTCCGAAGAGGATTTTTGCTATCCCAAGGGCATCGAGGACTACGTGCTCGAGAAGGTCGGTACCGACTACCTCACCGAGCCCTTCTTTATCGAGGCCGACCGTCGCGGTCGCGATCGCGAGGACCTGCCCGACTACAACGTGAAGATTACCGCGTGCATGTGCTTCTCGCGCACCTTCATGATGCAGGAGTACTACCACAACTCATCGTGGCTCGAGAACGGCGGCTCGCCCGAGAAGGCGGCCCGTAGCGCTCTGACCAGCGCCATCGATGCCTACATTAAGCAACAGGGCAAATACAACAAAAACGAAAGCGGCATTAAGTGGCAGGACGTCCAGGACTGTCTGGTGCTGGTGACCAACTGCTTCTCCACCCAGACGTCCTACGAAAACCAGACCAAGAAGGCCATCAATAACCGCTTTATCCAGCAGGCCATGACGGCCTTCTTTAAGGAGCGCCTCTCGACCTACTTGATCGAGAACAAGGACGCCGCCAATAAGATCATGGAGCAGGTGCTCATCAACAAGCGCTCGCGCGAGAACGCCGAGAAGACGCGCCAGAGCATCAAGACCAACCTGCAGCAGAAGACCGACATGGCCAACCGCGTGCAGAAGTTCATCGACTGCCGCTCCAAGGACAAGAGCCGCCGCGAGATCTACATCGTAGAGGGCGACTCGGCAGCAGGCGCCATTCGCACCTCGCGCGATGCCGAGTTCCAGGGCGTTATGCCCGTCCGCGGCAAGATCCTCAACTGCCTAAAGGAGGACTACCCGCGCATCTTTAAGTCCGACATCATCATGGACCTCATGCGCGTGCTGGGCTGCGGCGTGGAGATCAAAGACAAGCGCATCAAGAACCTCGGCGCCTTCGACCTGGACAACCTCAACTGGAACAAGGTCATCATCTGTACGGATGCCGACGTCGACGGTTACCACATCCGCACGCTCGTGCTCACCATGCTCTACCGCCTGGTGCCCACACTTATCGACGAGGGTTACGTGTATATCGCCGAGTCGCCGCTCTACGAAATCAACTGCAAAGAAAAGACCTACTTTGCCTACACCGAGCTCGAGAAGAACGGCATCCTTAAGGAGATCGGCGACCAGAAGTGTTCCATCAACCGCTCCAAGGGTCTTGGTGAGAACGATCCGGACATGATGTGGCTCACCACCATGAACCCCGAGACGCGTCGCCTGATCAAGGTGGAGCCCGAGGACGTCACTAAGATGGAGACCATGTTCAACCTGTTGCTGGGCAACGACGAGGCAGGCCGCAAGCGCCATATCTCCGAGCACGGCAAAGAATACCTGGACCAGCTGGACCTGCAGTAGCAGCAAATCGATAACGACGGCCTATAAGAAGTTCAAGAGGATATCGTGGCAAAGAAGAAGACGAAGAACCAGCCAAAGAAAAAGCAGGTTAACGCCGAGAACGTCATCGGCCTGCACTCTGAGGTCACCGATCAGCCGATCACGCAGACGCTCGAGGTCAACTACATGCCCTACGCCATGAGCGTCAACGTCTCGCGTGCATTCCCCGAGATCGACGGCTTTAAGCCCTCGCACCGCAAGCTGCTCTACACCATGTACAAGATGGGCCTACTCAAGGGCGAGCGCCAGAAGAGCGCCAACATCGTGGGCCAGACCATGAAGCTCAATCCGCACGGTGATGCCGCGATCTACGAGACGATGGTGCGCCTAGCGACGGGCAACGAAGCGCTGCTTGCGCCCTTCGTGGAGTCGAAGGGCAACTTTGGCAAGTACTATTCGGGCGACCTGAGCTACGCCGCCTCGCGTTACACCGAGGCCAAGCTCTCCCCCATCAGCGCCGAGATCTTCAAGGACATCGACAAGGACCCGGTCGACTTCGTCGACAGCTACGACGGCGCCATGAAGGAGCCGCGCCTGCTGCCCACCACGTTCCCCAATATCCTCGTCTCGGCCAACAAGGGCATCGGCGTCGCCATGGCGTCCGACATCTGCGGTTTCAACCTCAACGAGGTCTGCACCGCCACCATGCACTACCTGCAGGATCCCGACTGCGATCTGCTCGAGTACATGCCCATGCCCGACTTCTCGACCGGCGGCGAGATTATCTACCGCCGCGAGGAGATGGAAAAGATTATCGAGACCGGCCTTGGCAGCTTCCAGATCCGCTCCCGCTGGCGCTGGATTCCCGAAGAGCGCATCATCGAGGTCTACGAGATTCCCTACACCACTAAGACCGATGTCATCATCGAGCGCATCGTCAAGCTCTCCAAGGAGGGCAAGGTCAAGGAGATCGCAGACATCCGCGACGAAACCGACCTCTCGGGTTTGCGCATCGCCATCGACCTTAAGCGCGGCGTCGACCCCGACAAGCTCATGGCCAAGCTCTATCGCTCGACCACGCTGCAGGATTCGTTCTCGTGCAACTTCAACGTGCTCGTCGACGGCTATCCCCGTGTCATGGGCGTGCGCCAGATCCTGCACGAGTGGGTCAAGTGGCGTATTGAGTCCACGCGTCGCCGCATTAACTTTGACCTGGGCAAAAAGTCCGAGCGCCTGCACCTGCTGCACGGCCTCGAGGCGATCTTGCTCGACATCGACAAGGCGATCGCCATCATCCGTGGCACCAAGCTCGAGGCCGAGGTCGTGCCCAACCTTATGCGTGGCTTCGACATCGACGAGACCCAGGCCGAGTTTGTTGCCGAGCTTAAGCTCCGCAACATCAACGAGGAGTACATCCTCAACCGCACCAAGGACATTGCCAAGCTTGAGGGCGAGATTGCCGAGCTTGAGGAGATCCTCTCCAGCGAGGAGAACATCAAGAAGGTCATCAGCGACGAGCTGGCCGCGGTCAACAAGAAGTACGTGATGCCGCGCCGCACGGGCAGGATTGAGCCCCACGAGGTTATTGAGGTAAGCTTGGAGCCCGAGGTCGAGGAGTACCCGGTCACCATCATGCTCTCGCGCGATGGCTACCTTAAGAAGATGACGGACCGCGTGCTCAAGAAGGCGACCACACTCAAGTACAAGGACGGCGACAAACCCTTTATCGAGTTTCCGTCCTCCAACACCCACGAGCTGCTGGTCTTTACCAACAAGAGCCAGGTGTACAAGTGCAAGGTTGCGGCGTTTGAGGACACCAAGTCGGCCCAGCTGGGCTCGTACCTGCCGACCGATCTTGAGATGGAACCCGACGAGAGTGTCATCTGGGTCATCGACCCCGAGGACTACAAGGCCGACGTGTTGTTCGTCTTTGAGAACGGCCGCGTGGTGCGCGTCGCGCTTTCTGGATACGTCACCAAGACCAACCGCAAACGCCTCAAGAACGCCATCTACGGCGGCAGCAAACTGCTGTATGCTCAGGTACTCAAGGAAGATCGCGACATCGCGCTGGTCTCGAGCGACTACCGCCTGATGAACTTCAACACGTCGCTACTCAAGACCAAGACGACAACCAACACGCAGGGCGTCCAAGCCTTTACGGCCAAGAAGGGCCGCTCGGTCACCACCGTCGGCACGACCGAGGAGATTCTTGGCGCCGGCGTCTCGGCCGAGAAGTTCACCGCGCAGAGCCTCCCCTCTGCCGGTGCCCTCATGAAGGAAAACGACATGCCGAGCCTGTTTGACTAGGACGACGGCAGAACCGCCATAAACTCTCAAAACGGTGGGGCCCGGAGCGCAGCAACATCGCGCTCCGGGTCCCACTCGCTGCAACGTAGTCGGAATAATAGGAATCCCCGTTTTTCACTCCTGCAATCCCGCGGCACAAGACATGTTAAACCGTTAGCAAAACTTGCAAAAATTAGCAAAAGTTGCAAAAATTAGCAAAACTTGTAAAGGAGCTACCATGGAGTACAGCAAGAATCCCTTTACCCCAACATTTGGAAGCGTCCCTCCCTTTCTAGCGGGTCGCGAGCATATCCTGCGTGACATCAACCGTGGCTTTATCAACGGCCCGGGAGATCCCAACCTGTCGACTATTTTTACGGGCGCAAGGGGAACGGGCAAGACGGCGCTTCTCTCGCTCCTTTCAGAAACGGCGCTTGAACACGGCTGGATCGCAGCAAATGTCTCCGCCATGCCAGGCATGCTCGAAGATATTATCGAGCGAACCAAAGAAGCCGCAGATAGCTACCTCTCACAGCCTCACGCGCGCATAAACGGCGTTCAAATTGGTCCAGTGGGCATCGATTGGACATATGCTCAAGAGGCCCAGGGCAACTGGCGCACACGCATGAATGGCATCTTTAAGCAACTCGAAAAACATGACATCGGACTTCTCGTCACCATCGATGAAGTCACAGTCGATCTCGAAGAAATGCTTCAATTTGCCTCTGTTTACCAGCACTTTGTGCGCGAAGGTAAAAAAGTCTCCCTACTCATGGCAGGACTACCCTACAAAGTATCGGCACTGCTACGCAACGATTCCGTCTCGTTCCTCAGACGTTCCCAATATCATCAATTAGGACGAATCACTGACGTTGAAATTGCAAACGCATTCCGCAAAACCGTTGAGGCCGGAGGCCGCTCAATCACACCAGAAGCGCTCGAGGATGCTGTGAAGGCCGTCGACGGATTCCCCTACATGATGCAGCTCGTCGGATATCGCACTTGGGATGTTTCGGAGAGCTCGCCCAAAATCAGCGCATCTGATGTCCAACAGGGTTCTCTGCTTGCCCGCATGGAACTGCGCGATCGCATTCTCGAAACGACCTATCGGGAGCTTTCCGATAAAGACATTGAGTTTTTACTCGCGATGCTGCCCGATTCTGGCCCCAGCAGGGTCTCAGAAATTGCCAAGCGTATGGGCGTCGCCAGCAACTATGCAAGCCAATACAAGCGCCGCCTCCTCGAGGACGGCGTCATCGGAGAGCGCGGGCGTGGTCTCGTTGGCTTCGACATCCCCGCGTTCAGGGAATTCTTGAACGAGAAGGCGTTTTAGCACGCCGGAATTGTCCGCGGAAGCATCAACGCATGGCAATCAGCATTCCTCTTGGTAAGGATAGCAAGCATTTTCCACCAACACCGATTGCCATGCGTTCTTCTTGCCCTTAGGCGAGCTTGCGAGCGAGCTCTCGCACCTCTTCCAACTTGGGTGACGATGCCATGCTATCGCGCTCGGTCATACCGCTGATGGTGATAATGCCTTGGTCCTCCCACTTGCAGTACGCGCAGGTTGACTTGTACATAGCGATCGCCGCATCATAGACGCCCTCGCTGTGGCTATCGAGCAGAAGGGCCGTCTTGGTGAACGGGAAGCCCGTAGCACCGAAGGCGTACAGGCGGTCGATGGCGGCCTTCTCCTGCGCAGTGATATCAAACCAGTAGATAGGCGAGGCAAAGACGACCATATCTGCGTCTTTCAGCGACTCGATCACCTTGGCCATGTCATCCTTCTGCACACAGGTGCCCTCATGGGCAAAGCAGTACTGGCATCCCAGGCAACCAGCGATCTTCTTGCCGGCAACGCGGATGGCCTCGACTGTATGGCCGGCCTCGCGCGCGGTCTCGGCAAACACCTCGACCATGGTGTCGGTATTGGCGCCCTTGCGCGGGCTACCACTCAATACAACGATATTCATGAGAATCTCCCTCCTTCATGCCGCAGGCGCACGGCACACATTTCGTTGTAACCAGAACAGACGGAGCTATTCAGTCGTCCGCAGAAGACATCTCTCGTTCGTGTTCTCTAGACGCAATCTCATTGCCTGATAACTCCTCGACCGTCTTGATTCTCTCTCCGAGAATTGAACAGCAAATCGTTGCTCGCAAAGTATCGACTGTGGGAAAATTAGCTTGAGCTTTCTCCCTGCTCGCATAAGCGTTCGCGTGAAAGAGCCTAGCCGCATCGGCCAGGCGCAATATAGATCCGCGGAAACCAGCCTACGAACAAGGAGCGTCTTATGTATGGACAGCATGTTGCACCGCAGACCCATAACAAACGGACTGGCCTGTCTATCCGCGACGTCAAGCGTCATGCAGACGCCAGAATCGCCGCCTTCGGAGTAAGCATTCTTGTGGCAGGACTGCTTTTGCTACCCTGCGCAGCACTGGCGACAGAAATACCCGAAACCGATGTCGCAGCACCCATTACCTGCAACGAAGCCAACGCGGAAGGCAGCTTCACAGCTACCGCCGTTGTCGACCATAACTATGACCTGGAGCTCCCTCCTGCCTTCATGTTGGTCCAGAATGAGGCGTTTGTATACGATTTCCTCGACAAACCCGAGGACTTCATCTACGGGCTTAACGACACCGTCCATCTCTTCAAGATCGACACCGATACCGAAAGCCTTATAAAAACCGAGAACCCCAAAGAGGCCAGCGTCTCTATTGCCCTGACCATGATTGACAATCACGTTAGAGCAACCGTGGTCTTTACAGGCAGTTACGCCGACGACCAAATCCCTTACAGGCTGGACCTCAACAGCTCAACCTACCTTGGCACACACGTTGACCGTGACTTCGACAGCGGGCAGGGGATTATGCACGAAACGCGGCACGATTACTACATCCGCTACGTCTTCGACAGCGACGTGCACTTGATTGCAACCGATACGAGCGGTTCCAAACCCGATCCAAGTGTTAAACCGAGCCCAGAGGTCAAACCCGAACCGGAAACCAAGCCCGAGCCCACACCGCAGCCCAAGGCAGACAAGCCCGCGGCAAATCCCGTTTCCACTAAGGCAGTAGCGGCGGTTAAACCAGCCGGGACCACCTTACCCGCGACGGGCGACAACGGTGCGATGGCAGCCGCCCTGAGTGTTGCCGGTGGTGTAGTTGCGGCAGTTGGCATTTCTGCAACAAGGCGTCGCAACCGCTAGCCAGCATTTCGTACCCCGCAGACAAAGCTCTATCCCCGCTCCGATGAGCTTTACTCACCGAGAAGTTTCTTCCCCACGGAAATGAGTTTCTTTCCAACGGCCGCCTTCACGCCAATCATTACAACCACGTGGGCAGTGCGGGCTTCGAGATCCGCAGCGATGATGTCCCCCGATGCCCGCACTGCGGCTGGCAGCTTATGCCGTGGGTGCGAGACGACACGTTTTTGCTGGGCACGGTATGGCGCGAGAGTCTCGAACGATATGAGCGCTTCGTGCGCGAGCGCGGTAGTAGCCGCGTGCTGTTGCTGGAGCTCGGCGTGGGCGAGATGACCCCCGGCATCATTACGCTCCCGTTCTGGAGCATGACCGCAAAGCTGCCGGATGCGCACCTGCTGAGCGTGAACATCTCGGGCGATTCGGCTCCGCTGCAGCTTGGAAGCAAGGCAGAGGCGATCCAGGCAGACTTGGGTGCCTTGTTCTCGGCGGCGCGGGCCGACGACTAGTAGCGCGGCGAGGCGTCTTGCCGCAAACCGTCCTCGCTAAATGCATGACCGTTAATAAGTAAAAAGCAAGGTGCGTCTTATTTCAAATACTCCTCAAAGAACGCTTTCAGCTTTCCAAACGGAATGACGTCCATCTGATCGTAAAGGTCGGTGTGGCTGGCACCGGGGATAATGAGCAATTCCTTGTTGTCCCCCGTCAGCTTGCTGTACGCGGTTTCGCTGAAATAGCGGGAGTGTGCTTTCTCGCCATGCACCAGCAGTACCGCAGAGCGAATTTCGCTGCTGTATTGCAAAATCGGCATATTCAGGAACGACAGCGAGGACGTCACATTCCAACCACCGTTGGAGTTCAGGCTGCGGGGATGGTAGCCTCGCGGAGTTTTGTAGTAGGCGTAATAGTCCGCTACAAACTGCGGCGCGTCCTCCGGTAGCGGATCGACCACGCCGCCCGCCAGCGCATAGCCGTCGTTTTTATAGTCCTCGGTGCGCTGCACGTTCAACGCTTTCCGCTTTTCAAAGCGCGCCTGCTCGGAATCCTCGGCGTCAAAATAGCCGTTTGCGGTCACGCGGGTCATATCGTACATGGTCATAGCCGCGGTAGCTTTGATACGGGTGTCGATGGCCGCCGCATTGACTGCCATGCCGCCCCAACCGCAGATACCGATAATGCCGATACGCTCCGGGTCAACGCTTTCCTGCACGGAGAGGAAATCCACCGCTGCGCAGAAGTCCTCGGTGTTGATGTCCGGGGATGCCACATAGCGGGGCGTACCGCCGCTCTCGCCGGTATAGGACGGGTCAAAGGCAATTGCGAAAAAGCCCAGCTCCGCCATTTTCTGCGCGTACAGACCGGAGGACTGCTCCTTCACCGCGCCAAACGGGCCGCTGACGGCGATGGCGGGCAGCTTGCCTTCCGCGTTCTTAGGCACGTACACGTCGGCAGCCAGCGTGATGCCGTAGCGGTTGTGGAAGGTCGCCTTGCTGTGCTCAACCTTGTCGTTTTTGGGGAACACCTTGTCCCATTCCTGCGTCAGTTTCAACTGCTCCATGCCTAAGCCTCCTTGTCAGTCGCTTTAAGGTATTGCTCGTCGTCCACGGGCTCCAACCACTCGTTGGAGGCCTCCTCGCCCGGAACCTCCACTGCGAGATGGGAGAACCAGCTGTCGGGCGCCGCACCGTGCCAGTGCTTTACGCCCGCGGGAATATTTACTACATCGCCAGGGCACAGCTCTTGTGCCGGTTTGCCCCATTCCTGGTAAAGCCCTCGACCAGCCACGCAGACGAGGATCTGTCCGCCACTGCTTTTGGCGTGATGGATGTGCCAGTTGTTGCGGCAGCCGGGTTCGAACGTCACGTTGTAGACGCCGACCTGCTTGGTGGAAAGGGGCGCGAGGTAGCTTTGCCCGATAAAGTACTTCGCAAATGCGTCGTTGGGGGCACCGATGGGAAAGGCCATCTCGTTTTGATGCTTGATTCGTGCGTCGACGGCATCACTATCCGCCCAGACCTCCTTCGCCATGCGAAAGGCCGCCCACGCCTTGGGCCATCCCGCATAAAACGCCGCATGCGTAAGGATTTCCGCTATCTCAGTCCTGGTCACCCCGTTGTTCTTTGCGGACATCAGATGATATTGGAACGAAGAGTCCGTCAGCCCCTGTGCCATCAAGGCAACCACCGTCACAACGCTGCGATCTCGAAGGGAAAGCCCGTCTTCTCGGCTCCACACCTCGCCGAACAGCACATCGTCATTGAGCTGTGCAAATTTGGGGGCAAAGTCCCCCAGGGTATCCCTGCCCGCCGTCTGCTTAATTGCCATGTTTGATTCCTCCTGTCGATGGTTTTGAGTGCAAAACTGCTTCCGCGCGGTCAAGCTGCCCGCCTAGATCCCCATGCCCATTCGTCGCGCCTGCTCAAGGGCGGGGTGCCCGGCGATTCCGCCCACACCGTTCACGCCACCGGCGAAAACCGTTTTGCCCATTACAGACCACCCCTTGCGCTACCGATTTGTATTGACGAGAATGAAGGTAATACCTAAACCTGACTTTAGGTCAAGGAATGAATTCGAGATTTATTCGGAGGGGCCATGTACACAATCGGACAGGTGGCGGAGATGTTCGGTCTGCCCGCCTCAACGCTGCGGTATTACGACAAGCAGGGATTGTTCCCGGGGCTGGAGCGGATGTCCGGCATTCGCCGATTCGGCGATACGGAACTCGAGGCGCTTCGGGTCATCGAATGCCTGAAGAAGGCGGGAATGGAGATCAAGGACATCCGTCTGTTCATGGAATGGTGTGCAGAGGGTCCATCAACATACCCCCAGCGCAAGGCCATGTTCGAGGAGCGGAAGGCCCACATGGAGTCGGAGATCGCGAAGATGAACCGTGCCCTGGACATGTTGAAGTTCAAATGCTGGTACTACGAGCAAGCGATTCAAGATGGCAGCGAGGATAGGCTGGAGACGCTGATTCCCGACAATTTGCCGGAAGAAATCAAAGGCGCCTACGAAAACGCACACGCTCGATAAAGCCGTTCGCTATCCATGGGACTCTGGCAAGGAGCTCCTTCCGAACAGAACGAAAAAGAAAGCCTCCGAACCAAAAGGTCCGGAGGCTGTTATTTCCGCTATTCCCACTCGGCAATAGGAGTCACTGGCCAAAAGCTTGTCAACATCAAAACAAGTCCTCAATCTATCGATTCTGCGTGAGGCAATGGTCCTCATTTGATGCCCGCACTGTTTGCGCACTAGGGAGCAAAAGAATCTGGCCGCCGCTCAAATAAGATCACCGCCATCTTGCATAAACGACGCCATGTTAAGGTGCCTGACGCCATCCCTCTCCTGCAATAGAGGGTCAAGCGTGAACAAGTAGCGCGGATACCCATCCCTGATGTGGCCGAACGGCCTGTACTCGCGCTCCTCGACGCCTCTGTCGGCAATCGACATAGAGACCTGGATGTAGGCGTAAGCATTGCGCCTACGAGCGATGAAGTCACACTCGAGCTTCCCAATACGGCCCACAGAAAGCTCGTACCCGCGCGATGCAAGATAGAGGTAGAGCACGTTCTCCAACGCCGGCCCGTAGTTAATCCTCGCATCCGTGTTCATGGCGAAATAGAAGCCGGGATCAGCCAGGTAGTACTTCTCTTCGCGGATAAGCGATCGCCGAGACTTGAGATCGAACCTCGAGCAGCGATAAAGGATCTTCGCGTCAACAAGAATCTGGATATACCGATTGAGCGTTTCGCGCTTGATGGGAATCTTCTCGACATCATTGAAGTACGCAAGGAGGTTCTTCAGGTTCGTCGGCGCACCAAAGTTGTTGATGAGATACGTCTGGACGGCATCGAAAACCGAGACATTCTTAATCTTGTTCGAATGTTTGACGTCCTTTTCAAAGATCTCATGAATAACACTCTTGATATAGGTGCGCTTTTCATCCTCGCCCTCATACTCCAACGCTTTGGGAAATCCTCCAAGGGTCAGGTACTCGGTAAACTCTCCCACGAGAACGTCATTGACAGGCTTGCCGAGAAAACGCTTCATATCGATATATTCCGCAAAGTCGAGTGGGAACACCTCGAACTCGATATAGCGACCCGTCAGCTTTGTAACAAGCTGCCCAGAAAGCAGATATGAATTCGAACCGGTAATGAAGATGGACCAACCGCCATCTGTCCGGTAGCCGTTGATGAGCAGCTCGAATTCCTCTACGTTCTGAATCTCATCGATGAAGAGGTACTTCGTCCCCTCAGTGTCTGCTGGGGTCGACATGTCAATCAGATTTTCGAGCTCATCGGTCGTCTTGACCTTCCTGTTCTCCCGTGAGTCGAGGTCGATATAGATGATGTGGTCGCTCGCTACACCGGATTCCACAAGTTCGTCTGCGATTGATTGCATGAGGCAGGATTTACCACACCTGCGAACACCGGTGATTACCTTGATCATCCCGTCATCGTGGTAGAAACCACGCATTTGCTTCAGATACTTTTCACGTCGGTATATACGCAAGATGCACCCCCTTTTTTCAGTGTCCATTTTATCAGTTATAGGGGTACTTTTTTACATTTTATAAAAAAGCGTACCGATAACTTATTCTCACTTAGTTTCGGAAGTCGAGCAGGCGGTCGCTGTAATATTCGTATTGCTGACGTCGCGCCTCGATCTCGGCAGGGATACCGTCGGTGAGCGATTTCGTTAGGGTGTCGAAGCGGTCGAGGATGTCGACGACCTTCTGCTGGGTGCCGATGGATGGGGCGGGAATCTCGACCCTCGATAAGTCCACAGGCGCGGCTTCGATTACCTTTTTCGATTTAGCGTATTGCTCTTCAGATCATCGTGGTGTGCTCGTAGCCGCGCTCCACGAGGAGCCGCTCGGCAACGTCGAGAATCTTCTCGACCGTCTCCTCCGGGTACTTATTGCGTGCCACGGGCACCTCCGTCCTTGTTATCGCGATAAACATACCATGAGTGGCGTACGGGTCGAGAAGGGCTGGCGCCAAAAGAGCCCAACGGCCGTTACAGCTTCGTTAGAAACGCGCCCCACCATGGATGGTGAACCCGAAAGGCAAGGCGCGCGGACACGGCGACTCGGCCCGCGCGCCCGGAAGAGAAAGGACGAACCCATGGGTTACATGCTCGAGACGCGCGGGCTCACCAAGCGCTTCGGCCGCGGCGACCAGGCGCAGGATGCCGTGGCCGACGTGAGCCTTCATATCCGCGAGGGCGAGGTGTACGGGCTGCTCGGCCCCAACGGCGCCGGCAAGTCGACAACGCTCAAGATGATCTGCGGGATGCTGCGGCCGACGGCCGGGGAGATCCTCTTTGCCGGGCACGCCTGGCGCCGCGAGGACCTCTACGCAATCGGCAGCCTCATCGAGGAGGCGCCGCTCTACCCCAACCTCACCGCGCGCGAGAACCTGCGCGTGCGCACCACGCTGCTGGGCCTTCCCGAGAGCCGCGTAGATGAGGTGCTCGCCGCCGTGGACCTCGCGGACACCGGGAAGAAGCGCGCCGGGCGCTTCTCGATGGGCATGCGGCAGCGCCTGGGGCTCGCGCTGGCGCTGATCGCCCGGCCACGCCTGCTCGTGCTCGACGAGCCCACCAACGGCCTCGACCCCATCGGCATCGAGGAGCTGCGCGACCAGATCCGCGGCTTCGCGGCGGCGGGCACGACGGTAATCGTCTCGAGCCACATCCTCTCCGAGGTGCAGCAGATGGCGGACACCATCGGCATCATCTACGGTGGGCGCCTCGCCTACGAGGATGAGCTTCGGCCCGGGCAGGACCTCGAGGAACTCTTCATGAGCGTCTGCCGGGAGGGGCGTCGAGCGCGCGGGGAGGTGGCGGCATGACGGGCGAGAAAGGCGGCCTGCTCGCGGGCCTGCGTGCCGAGGCCCTGAAGTCGCGCCACGCGGCACCGGTTCGCCTGGCCGTGCTCATGGCGCTGCCGATGCCGCTGCTCGGCGCGATGCCCTACCGGGGCGTGCAGATCTTCAGCGCGTGGAACTACTGGTACGCGCTCTTTCTGCCCGTGTCTCTCTCGCTCGTGGTGGCGTGCGTCGCGCGGGCGGACACGCGCACGCGGATGCGGGGGCTTCTAGGCTTGGGCTTCCCGCTCGGGCGCGCCTGGTGGGCCAAGGCGCTCTGGTGCCTCGCGCTCTGCACGCTCTCGAACCTCGTGGTCTTCGGCATCTACCTCGCGGGCTCGGCGTTCTCCTCGCAGGGCCTCACGGCCGCGGGCACGCTCACGATGCTCCTCTGCGCGCTCGCCAACACGGTGACCGCGGCGTGGATGATCCCCGCAGGGCTCTTCCTCACGGCGCGACTCGGCATGCTCGCGGGCATCTTCTGCCCGCTCGCCGCGCAGCTCGTGGGTGGGTTCGCCTGGTCACTGATGCCGCTGCCGCAGCTCTTTCCGCCGTCGGCGAGCATGGTCATCCCCACGAGCTTCATCCCCGTGCTGCCGAGCGGCGAGCCACTCGCGGCGGACATGGCGCTCGGCGGGGCGCTCACGGCGGACGGCATGCTCACACTGGCGGGCCTTGCGGTCTGCGCACTCGCGTTCGCCGCGCTCACGGCGGCGGGCGCGGCCTGGTTCGCGCGCTCCGAGGAGAGGTGATGGCCATGACACGACTCTCCGACCCGACGCCGCGCATGACTCTCCCGCGGGCCCTGCTCTCCGAGGCCCTGCGCCTGGCGCGCTCCCCGCTCACGGCGGTGCACCTCGTCTGCGGCCTGGCAGCCGGTCTTGCCTGCGGCGAGTACTTCTCCGTAACCCGATGGGACCCGGCGCTGGGCGCGGACGCCTACGCCCAGTTCCTCGGCGCCCTCATGCCGCTCATGTCCGCCATCGTCTGCGGGCTCGCCGTGGACGAGGAGCGCGCTGCCGGGCACCTCGCCAACCTCACGGCGGTCCCCTCGCGCGGGCGCGCCGTCGCGGCGAAGCTGCTCGCCCTTGCGGCGCTCGGCGCGGGCGCGCTGGCCGTGGCGCTCGGCGTGTTCGGGGCCGTGCTCGCCGTCGCCGGGCGCCTGCCGCTCGGGCCCGCTCCGCTTGCGGCCGCCTGGGCGGGCATCGTGCTGGGCAGCCTGCCCCTCTACGCGCTGGGGCTCGGCGTGGCCCTGCGCCTCAGCCGCAACGCCGCCATCTGCGCCGGCGCGGCGGGGATGCTCCTCGCGTTCTTCTCAGTGGGCGGACTTGCGCACGGCCTCATGACCGGCGAGCTCACCGGTGCCCTGGCGACGCCCCTGAGCTGGGTGCCGCTCGCCTGGCCCGCGCGCCTGGGGTCGCTCGGGATAGAGGCCTTCATCGACGCCGCGCGCGCGGCGGCCCCTCTCCTCACGACTGCGCTCGCTGGCCTCGTGCTCGCCCTGGCAGCCGCCGCCGTCCTTCTGGCCTGGTTCTGCCGTTTCGAGGACGGGAGGGCAGATGAGTAGGAAGCCGCTCGCCGCCGTGCTCGCCCTCCTCTCCGCAGCGCTCGTCCTGGGCGGGAATGCCCTGCTCGACGCCGGCTGCGGGTCGGCGCTGCGCTCGATCGCCGACCGCGTGCTGCCCAACCCTGAGATCGCCATGTGGGCGCCCGCGCCCGCGGCTGCGCGCGGGGCTCTGGACCGCTGAGTGCGGCGCTAGTACAATTCCGACGGAAGTTTCAGGAGGTCGAACATGGCGAGGATATTGGCAGTGGATGATGAACGGGCGATCCTCGACGCGCTCGCGCGCGTCCTCGGCCGCGACGGCCATGAGGTCGTCAAGGCAACGGACCCGACGGCGGTCCCGGGGATGGACCTCTCGCGCTTCGACCTCGTGCTCTGCGACGTCATGATGCCGGGGCTCGACGGCTTCGAGCTCGTGCGGCAGATCCGCCCGGACTTCGACGGGCCCATCATCTTCCTGACCGCGCGCGTGGCCGAGGAGGACGCCGTGGCCGGCTACGGCCTGGGCGCCGACGACTACGTCCGCAAGCCCTTCGGGGCCGCGGAGCTGCGCGCCAAGGTCGCGGCCCATCTACGCCGTGAGCGCCGGCCGCGCTCGCACGCCCTCTCCTTCGGGGAGGTGCGGATCGACCTCGGGGCGCGCGGCCTCGCCGTGAGCGGCAAGGCCGTGCCGCTCACGCCCACCGAGTACGCTATCTGCGAGTACCTCGCCCGCCACCCCGGACAGGTCATGAGCCGCGCGCAGATCCGCGAGGCAGTGCTCGGCTGGGAGAGCGACGCCGACGACGCGGCCATATCCATGCAGGTCAGCCGCGCCCGGAGGAAACTCTCCGAGGCCGGCGCCGATCCGATCGCGACCGTCTGGGGGATGGGGTACAAGTGGCAGCTCTGAGGACCGGGGCGCGAGGTCGCGGGGGCATGCCGCTCTCCTTCGTCATCGCGCGCTACTTCGCCTACGCGTTCGCGGCGGTCGCCACGGCGTGGCTCGCCTCGTTCATGGCGCTCTCCGCGGCGATCAACGCGGGCTTCGTCTACGAGGCAAGCTGGGGGCCGGCCAATGCGCGCGAGGTCGCGGTGGGCCTGGCACGCGACGGCGTCTGCGGGCAGCAGGACGTGCCGACGGCGTACCGCTACCTCATCCTGAACAAGGACGGACACGTGCTGATGACAGACCTCGAGGGCACACGGCTCGAGGGCGCGACGGAAATGGCCCGTGCGGCACTTGCCGCGGATCCGGGCACAGTGGAGATCGAGGGCGGGGGCTCGGGCCTCACCTACGCCGCGTTCCCACTCAAGGGCGGCGGGGCCTGCGCACTCGTCAGCGAGTACCTGCCTCAGTGGGTCTCGCGCGACCTCGCCGGCCTGCTTCCCAACCCGCAGAACCTCATGCTCGTCGGCGCCGCTGCGGGAAGCGCGCTCGCGCTCGCGCTCGTGGCGCGCCGCGCGAGCCGCGTGATCTCGCGCAAGATGGCGCCGCTCGCGGAGGCGGCGGGGCGCGTCGGCGCGGGGGAGCTCGACTTCGCGGTCGGCAGCACCAACGTACGCGAGGTGAACGACGTCCTCGCCGCGATGGACGCCATGCGGACCTCCCTCGCCGAGTCGCTCGAGGCCCGCTGGGCCGCGGAGCGGGGGCAGCGCGAGCAGGTGGCGTCGCTCGCCCACGACCTCAAGACGCCGCTCACCGTGCTGCGCGCCAACGCCGACTTCGTGGCGGAGGAGCTGGAAGACGAGAAAGACGCCGACCTCGCGGCCGCCGCGCGCGACATAGCCGGCAGTGTCGAAAGGCTCGACGGCTACGTGCGCCTGCTCATCGAGGCCTCGCGCGGGTCCGGCGGGGCGGAGAGGGCCCCCATGCGGCCGGCCGAGCTCTGCGAGCAGGTCCTCGCCGAGGCCGCCCAGATCGCCCGGTCGCGAGGCGTGACGCTCGACGCGGCCACGGGCCCCGCTGTCGCGGGCGCGCCCGAGGCCCCGCTCGACCGAACCGCCCTGACGCGAGCCGCCGCGAACCTCGTGGCCAACGCCGCCGAGCACGCGCGCTCGCGCGTGGCGGTCTCCTGCGACGTCGCGGGCGGACACCTCGTCATCGAGGTGTCCGACGACGGACCGGGCTTCTCTCCCGCCGCCCTCGAACGCGGCTGCGAGCGCCTCTTCACAGACGACTCCTCCCGCTCCTCGCGCGACGGAGGCCGCCACTACGGGCTCGGCCTCCACGCCGCCTCCGAGGCCGCGAGCGCCCACGGGGGCTCCGTCTCGCTCGCCAACAGCCCCTCGGGCGGCGCGGTGGCCACCATCGCGGTCCCCCTGTGCGGGGCCTGACGACTCAGGCCCTCACACCGGCGTGGCTCGCAACCAAACTCTTCCCGGATAATAATGCCCGTTGCGGGGATCGCCCTGGCTTGTCGCCGCCCATGTGCATGAGCATGTCGGCGATGCGAGTCGCCATCTCGTCCGCCGCTGGACGGATGTTGGCGACCCAGGACGCAAGGCCGGCCTGATCGGATGCCTCCGCCTCAAGCACGTCGCAGTTCGCAGTCACCGCCATGAGCAGGGTGACGAGGTCGTGCAAGGCGGTGCAAATGAACGCGCACTCCCGCGCCTCGGCCTCCGCCACCGGTCGCAGCGCGCGCCCCGTTGCCGCCCACGCCACGGCGAGCGCCCAAAAAGCCGAAGCGATCGGCGTCACTCGTTTCGCTAAATCAACTTTATGGGATGACGGATCACGGTCTTGAGCTTCTCCGGCGCGCACTTGCGCGGGTCGGAGAGGTAAATCTCGTGATGCAGACGAGCTTCGGAGAAGTCGGGGGCATAGCCCCGTTCCGCCGCGAATGTGCGCATGGCGTCTATGGTCGCCGGCTCGTCGTCGTAAGGCCCGGTATGCATGCACTGAACGCAAAGGCCCTCGTCGACCCTCAGCAGCTCGACCGCCGAGAAGTCCAGCTTCTTCTTGGCGGCAGCTTCCGAAACTGCCCAGTCGAAGTCCTCGCGAGTGACGAAATCGGGCAGACGGATGCACGAGATGAAGTTGAAGTCATCCTTCCGCGCATAATCAATCTCGCCATCGGCGCGGTCTTGCCACCAGAAGCCCTCGAGAGGCGGCACGACGAAGTCGAAATAGCCCTCGATTTCCCGCGGGCCCTTCTTCGACATCTTGATGGTATATGCGACGCCGTAGAGCAGCGGCAACGCGTTCTGGTACTCGCCGCCTTCGGCATTGGGATCGCCCTTGCCCCGCACGGCAACGTAGCTCATAGGCGGAACGGTTACGACGCCCGGCTTGCCCGACGGCCTGTAGAGCTCCCTGAACTCCTTCTTGAAATCGTACGCCATCGCAACAAACCTCCCTGAGCTTGAGTTTCCGTCGATATCCGACCAAATATAGCAATGGGCGCGGCTTCGGAAGAGGCCGCGCCCATTGCAGGATATTATAACACAGAATCGAACGTTTGTTCTATTCCCACTCAATGAGGAGAGGCGTCCATAAGGTTTATGGTGTTGCTCTGATTCCATCACGTTGCATGCAGTGCGTGAGGATGTTCCGCAAAGTGGTACCCATTTGATACTCACTGGATAGCGTCATTCACTCTTGTCCTTGTGGCATGCGGGTGAGGATATCATTAAGCATCTTCTCGTCGATCCAAGGCCAATCGACGAAATCCTCAACTCCACCTTTTCCGGTGAACACAGAGAGTTCCTCATTGATTTTAAGAACAAGGCAAATGAGCAAAGTGAGCAAATAGCAGTAATCATGCTCAATCCCCTGCGAATTAGGATCACTGACGGCTCCGTCGGCGTGATCATATCTGTTGCGAAGAGCCATTGAGTTGCTGAACTTGGCATCGTTAAACATGAAATTCATGTAGTCTGCCTCATTTGGAGTCAACAGGTGTTCTGAGTATTCCAGCATCCTCTCCGAAATTAATCCATCGACAGTTGCCTTGAGTTCTTCAGGCAGAAGACACATCGGGAAAGCGCCACGTTGCCAAACCCGGTAAAGCAGTTTCGTCTTGGGGGTTGCTTCGATGAAGCCATCAACGGAGATGCAGATAAACCCTTCGTTGACCAATTCTTCAAGTGAGGCTGAGCACCCTTCGTAAAAGTCGGCAATCGTCAAATCGTTTGTAGTGATTGCATCTATAAATGATCGAAAGCTACGATGGTCGGGGCAATGCGCAAGCATAGACTGGTCCGAGAACAACGCATTCCCGTATCGGAACAAGCTCTTCCCTTCTACGAGGTATTTCTTCCCAAGAAGAGACGGCAGAGATTCAAAGTGCTTTATTTGCATGTGACGAAAAGAGTCGCTGTCAATTTCACCGCGATCGACGAACAGCTGAAACGCTTTAACGACTCTCTCAATTTCGGGTCCGATTGATTTGCACTTATCAAACATGCTAGTTTCTTCGGTCGGCAAGCTAATCGAGAAGCCTGAAATGCCAAACTCATCTTCAATGTAGTCATTGAAAAACCACTCCACTGCTTCTTCTAATCTAGTTCCAGCTTCCAGAAGAAACCTTCTGTATGCTAGGACGATTGACAAGGCTTGAGTGTTGCGCATATTGAAGCTCATACTCTTTGGATACTCTTCGCGAACATGTACGCCAAGAGTTTCTACGAGGGCATTGCGTTCGTGCTTGTTAGAAGGCGCCATCAGCAAGCCGTGTGAATCTACGAAATCAAACACATAGATGAAGTTGTTCAAAATAGTTCCAGGATCTGTATATGCAGAAAGCCATTCAGCGCTGAATGAGAGGGTATAAGTGCTGCCTTTTACAGCGATTCCCTTGCATGGCTTCTGATCCGGCGAAATAAGAACGCCGACGCCGTATCTCATTGATGTGATTGCGTCACTTTGGAATAACTCGGCAGTCAATCTCGATGCGGACTTCTTTGCGCCAACCAAAACATCGGCAGAAGGCTTGTATGCATTGAGAGCTTCACGCGGCCAGGTCTCTAGGACGCGTACATAGTTAAGGTTTGCGTTGGGGCTCTCCAAATAAGAGAGCATCATTTCATCTATTGCAGGGTTCTTCAGCGATTTTGGAAGCACGATATACCCGTCAAAATGGTTATCCGAACCAAGCAACCTGATTATTAGTTCAGCGGCAATATTGGCGTTGTCGATAAACGCACTAGTGATTTCGGAATCAAACGCATCTACCAAGGGCTTGTGCTTAACGATATCTCCAAATGTATGGGGATTGCCGAGCAATAGCCTCAAGAAGTCATCGCAATCGATCTGCTTATAGAGATCAGAAGCGACCAAGAAATCCCAGATTTGTTCGCAGTACTGAATCTCAAGCATGCCATACAAGTCCGTTATTGAAGCAGTTTTTAAGAGAAGCGATGCATGCTTGCAGGCAAGTCCAAAAAGAGTACGTGCCCTACTATGTAAAACGTCAATCTGGCTCTCGGAGAAGATATGTTCATGAACCTCGATGGTTCGTTTGCATTCGTGAACTTCTATGCAATCGTTTATATCTTTGATGTCCGCATCTTGCCAAGTTGTTAGGACCTCAATGACTCGATCTTTAAACCAAGCATATGCAAGGTCGTTTGACGGGTAGAACTGAGCCCTTTCCGCATTGAATTCAGCAGGCATTCAATCGTCCAATCTACAGAACCTTCTTCCCCGGCGAGTACGAGTCCTTCCAGTCCTCGTACTCCTCCTGGGTGATCTTCCCGGCTTCGAGTTCGGCGCGCTTCTCGCCCCAGTCGATGAGGGCGAGCTCGATGGCCGACCCCGGCCTTGTCGCGCGAATCGCGGCCTCGCCCTTTACGGGCTCTAGCCCATGCGCGTCCTCCAGCTGGAACAGCAGGTGGATCACCTCGGGGTGCGTCCTCGTCTTGCAGTCCGCAAACGCCTCGGGCTTCACGCCCAGCGCTTTGGCCATGAGCTTCACCTGCGTCTCGCTGGGCATGCGGTAGCCCAGCTCATAGCTGCGCATGGCGGACTCAGTGAGCCCCGCCTTCTCGGCCAGCTCGCGCTGGGTCATGCCCCTGCGCTCCCTGACCTCCCGGATCTTCGCGCCGACCTCTTTGCGGTCCTTCTCGCTCGGCCTCATGCAAGCCCCTTCTCGCTACTTAAGTCCCTGTAAGCCCTCTGGAGCCATGATACATCACATTTTCGTAAGGACATAGTGGATTTACGTTGACCTTACGTAATCGTGATGCTACAGTGCGCAGCAGATGATTATGGATACGTAAGGTTGCGCAAGCGACGGAAGGAGGACACATGGAAGAGAGGATGCTGGGCGCCACGGACTCATGCGAAGGCTGAAAGTGTCGAGGTCCTACGCCTACAAGCTCATCAGCCGGCTCAACGAGGAGATGGCCGCTGCCGGCAACATCACCATCCCGGGCAAGGTGAGCGAATCGTACCTAGAGCAGCGCCTGTTCACGCTGCCGAACACCGAGAGGGCGGAGCGCAATGGCCGTGACTAAGGACCCCGAGCGCGGCACGTGGACTGTGCAGTGCTGGCACCGCGACTGGCAGGGCGCGCGCCGCAAGAAGACCAAGCGCAGCTTCAAGTCGCGCGCCTCGACGCTCGCGTGGGAGCGCGACTTCGCCGCCCGCAGCGCCGGCGCCATCGACATGCGCTTCGGCGACTTCTTCGACGTCTACACCGAGGACGTGAAGCCACGCCTGAAGCTCAACACGTGGCTTAGCAAGGAACACATGGTGCGTACCAAGACCATACCGTACTTCGAGGACAAGGCCGTCAACGCCATCACGCCCGCTGACATCGTGAAGTGCCAGAACGAGCTGCTGGCCATGACCGACGGGGAGGGCAGGCCCTATTCCCCCACCTACCTGCACTCCATCACCAACCAGATGAGCGCCATCATGAACCACGCAGCCAGGCTCTACGGTCTGCGCTCCAACCCCATGCACAAGGTCGAGCGCATCGGCTCCAAGCGCGCCGGCGAGATGCTCTACTGGACCAAGGACGAGTACCTGGAGTTCTCGCGCGAGGTTATGGACAAGCCCGACTCGTTCCTGGCGTTCGAGGTCCTGTACTGGACCGGCGTGCGTGTGGGCGAGCTGCTGGCGCTCACGCCCGCGAATTTCGACCTCGACCCCGCGCGCCCCATGGTGAGCATCACCAAGAGCTACCAGCGCCTGCAGTGCAGAGACGTTGTCACATCGCCTAAGACGAAGAAGTCCGAGCGCAGGATCCTGATGCCCAGGTTTCTGGCAGACGAGGTGCGCGACCACCTGCAGCTCTTCCCGAAGGGCGCAAGTGAGCGCGTCTTCGCGTTCACGAAGGGCTACCTGCACCACAAGATGGACCGTGGCTCGCGCGCCGCCGGCGTGAAGCGCATCCGCATCCACGACCTGCGGCATTCCCACGTGTCGCTGCTCATCGACATGGGCTACTCTGCCGTGGCGATCGCCGACAGGCTGGGGCATGAGAGCAGCGAGGTGACGCTGACGTACGCGCACATGTTCCCGAGCGTGCAGACCAGCATGGCGGCGGACCTCGAGAAGGCGGGAGGAAAGAGATGAGCATGAGGAGCAACGACAGGTGCGGGCGCTGACGCAGCCGCACGGTGGCGTTCCGCGCGTCGGACGAGGAGGCGCGCGAGCTCGACGCGCTGGTGGCGCTGGGCGGGCTTTCCAAGCAGGACTACATCATGCGGCGGCTCCTCTGCCGCGACGTCGTGGTGGTGCCCTCCTCGCGGGTGCTGAGGCCCTGGAGGATACATCGCGCGAGGTCCTAGAAGAGCTCAGGCGGCTCGACGACGCCCGCGAGGTGCCGCTCGAGCTGCGGGAGGCCATGGGCGTGCTGGCGCGCACGCTGGAGGGGCTGGGAAGCCCGGAGGCGATCCCCGAGGCTACGATGGCCGACGACGCCATGGCGAGCATGGAGCGGGGCGACTGACGTGGTCGAGCCGCTTCAGACCGTCGATGCCAACTGGCTCATCCAGCAGCCCCGCCGCGAGCCCGTGTGGGTGGTGGAGGACCTGATGCCGGCGGGCCTGCACCTGCTCACCGGAGCCCCGAAGATCGGTAAGAGCTGGCTCGTGCTCGACCTAGCGCTCGCCGTGAGCGCTGGCAGGCCCTTCTGGGGCTATGCCACGCGCCGGTGCGGCGTGCTCTATCTGGCGCTCGAGGACACGCTCGCGCGCATCCAGGGCCGCATGTGGGGCCTCTCCGACACGGCGAGCGAGCGCCTCTGCTTCGCGCTCAACTCGCGAAGCATCGCCGACGGGCTCGTGGATCAGCTGGACGATTTCGCGGAGGGGCACGAGGACACCGGTCTCGTGATCGTCGACACCCTGCAGAAGGTGCGCGCGCTCAAGGGCTTCGCAGACGAGTATGGGCTGGCGATCCTCGCGGTGCACCACACGCGCAAGACGGGCGACGACGACGTTTTCAACACCGTGTCGGGCACCACGTGCACCACCGGCAGCGCGGACTCGACCTTCGTGCTCGCCAAGCAGGGCAGGGCAAGCGAGTACGCGACGCTCTCCCTCACCGGTCGTGACGTCGAGTTCCAGGAGCTGAAGCTGCGGTTTAACGACTCGCCTATAAAGAATGGCTCCCGCAGTCGCAGGAGCCATCCGAATCTCGCATACAAGTCACAGACGATATGAGCAGGACATAAAAACATTGAGAGCCCCTGCTGCATGAAAGACCGCGGATTAGGCCGACAATGGTGA
>NZ_JBDMSL010000018.1:0-60512 GCF_039758965.1 Collinsella aerofaciens
TAAAGCCGTTTGTCTCCACCCGCGTAGCGGGTGGTTTAAAGCTGGCCGCTGCGCGGCCAGCGGACTAAAGTCTTGAAAAAAAAAGACCCGCTTCCCTGTTGGGAAGCGGGTCTTTGGAAGGACGGTTAACGTACTTGGAAGTTACTCCTCGTCGTTGTCCTTGGCCTCTTCGGCGTCGTCGGTGTCCACGAGCTGGTTAAGCAGCTCGTCGAGAGAAGCCATGTCCTCGTTGATCGCGCCGTTGGCGGGAGCCTTCTTGTCGTCGATCGGGGCGCCCAGGAGCTCCTCGTCGGCGTCGGCGTGATGCGTCGGAGCGGAGGTACCCAGCAGGATATCGTCCGGACCGTCGGGGCTAAAGACCATCTGCAGCAGCTGCGAGAGGTCTTCCTCGTCGGCAACGTCGTCGTTGTTCTCGAGGATGTAGAGCAGATCGTGGGCCTCCAGGCCGTCGCGGAGTTCCTCGATCGCCTTGGCACCGATGCCATCGATGCGCAGCAGATCCTCCTCGGACTTGCCGACCAGGTCGCCGACCGTCTCGATGCCGACCTCGCTGAACTTGTTGGTCCAGCGCTGCGACACGCCCAGGTCGTCGAACAGGTACAGGCGAGCCTTCTCGGCGGAGATGGTGTGGCCGTTGCGAGTGAACGAACCGTCAGCACCACCGAACTCGTCGTAGCCGGCCCAGTCGAGCTGCTGCGGGAGCTGCTCGTCCAGGTCCTTGAGCTCAACCGGAGCCCACTCGGGCAGCGACTTGGCGTTGGGCGAAGCCGGGCCGTCGATGTCGACATAGCCGTCGGCCGTGCGATACGTCAGCTTGGCGTTGGCGTACGGCTTGAGGCCGGTACCAGCCGGGATCTTCTTACCGACGATGACGTTGGACTTAAGGTCGAGCAGGTGGTCGACCTTGCCCTCAATGGCAGCCTCGGTAAGGACGCCGGCGGTACGGATGAACGAAGCGCTCGACAGCCAGGAGTCGATGTTGGACGCGACCTTGAGCGTACCCAGGATGACGGGCTCGGCCACAGGAGCCTGACCGCCCAGACGGGCAACGCGCTCGACCTCGTCGGCGAACTCGTAGCGGTCGACGTACTGACCAAGCAGATACTTGGAGTCGCCGGGGTTGGTGATCTGAACGCGACGCAGCATCTGACGTGCGAGCACCTCGATGTGCTTGTCGTTCAGGTCAACGCCCTGGCTGGTGTAGACGTCCTTGACGCTCTCAACGAAGGTGTGCATCGTCGACTCGATGTCGGTCAGCTTGCGCAGGTTGCGGAAGTTGACGAAGCCCTTGGTGATCTGATCGCCGGCGCGAACCTCGCAGCCGTCCTCGATCTCGGGCATAAAGCGCACCGAAGCGGGGACGCGACGCTCGTCGAGGACACGGGTGTGATCCTCGGAGTCGGTGAGCGTCAGCACGTACTCGGACTTCTCGGGCTTAATAGAGAGGTGACCGGAGTACGGAGCCAGCTCGGCCTCGCGACCCAGGATCTTCTCGTTGACGTTGCCGACGATATCGAACATACGGCTGACCGTAGGCAGACCCTGCGTAATATCGTCAACGCCAGCGACGCCGCCGGAGTGAATGGTACGCATCGTAAGCTGCGTACCGGGCTCGCCGATGGACTGGGCGGCAATAATGCCGACCGCGGTACCGATGGCGACCGGACGACGGGTGGAAAGATCCCAGCCGTAGCACTTCTGGCACACGCCGTACTTGGAGCGGCAGGTGAGCAGCGCGCGGAGCTTGACCTTCTTGAGGCCCGCATCGACCATCTTCTGGATGTCGGCGACCTTCTCGATGTAGCCGTCCTGCTCAAAGAGCACGGTGCCATCGGGAGCCACGACGTCCTCGATGAAGCAACGGCCGACGAGGTCGGTGTTGAGGTCAGTGGTGCCGGGGATGATGAGGTTGTAGGTGACGCCCTCGTGCGTACCGCAGTCCTCCTCGCGGACGATGACGTCCTGGGCCACGTCGACCAGACGACGGGTCAGGTAACCAGAGTCCGAGGTGTGGGATGCGGTATCGACCAGGCCCTTACGGGCGCCGTAGGTCGAAATGAAGTACTCGAGCGGCAGCAGGCCCTCGCGGAAGTTCGCCTTAATGGGAAGGTCGATCGTCTCGCCGGACATGTCTGCCATCAGGCCACGCATGCCGCCGAGCTGACGCAGCTGGGTCTTAGAACCACGGGCGCCGGAGTCGGCCATCATGTACAGCGGGTTCTCCTCGTCGAACATGTCGAGCATGAGCGCTGCAACCTTATCGGTACAAGCGGTCCACTCGTTAACGACTTCGATGTGGCGCTCCGTCTCGTTGATGAAGCCCTCCTCGAAGTACTCGTTGATCTGGTCGACGTTAGCCTGGGCGCGATCGAGCAGCTCCTGCTTCTCGGCAGGGATGAGAGCGTCCCACACCGAGATGGTGAGGCCGGCGCGGGTAGCGTAGTGGAAGCCGGAGTACTTGATGGCGTCGAGGATCGGACCGACCTTGGCCTCGGGGTAACGATCGCAGCAGTCCGCAACCAGCTTGGCCACATCGCCCTTGACCATCTTGTAGTTCATGAACTCATAGTCTTCGGGCAGGCACTGGCGGTTGAAGATGATGCGGCCGATGGAGGTCTCGAAGCGCGCAGTCTTGTTGCCGGTGACGTCGTAGTCGACAAACTCGTTCTTGCCGTTCTTGACGCGGAAGATACGGGTGCCGTCCTCGTTGATGACGTTGGCGTCGGCAGCGGACACGCGGACCTGAATCTTGGCCTGCATGTCGACCTCGGAGCGGCAGTCATAGGCGTGCAGCGCGTCGTCGAAGCTGGCGAACACGTGGTTCTCGCCCGGCAGACCGTCGCGGACCTGGGTGAGGTAGTACACACCGATGATCATGTCCTGCGAAGGGATGTTAACCGGCTTGCCGGATGCCGGCGAGCGCAGGTTGTTCGCAGAGAGCATGAGCACGCGAGCCTCGGCCTGAGCCTGGCTGGACAGCGGCACGTGGACAGACATCTGGTCGCCGTCGAAGTCGGCGTTGAAGGGCGAGCAAACCAGCGGATGCAGGTGGATAGCCTTGCCCTCGACCAGCACCGGCTCAAAGGCCTGGATGGACAGACGGTGCAGGGTCGGTGCACGGTTGAGCAGCACGACGCGGCCGTCGATGACCTCTTCGAGAATGTCCCACACAAAGGTGGCACCGCGGTCGATAGCGCGCTTGGCACCCTTGATGTTCTCGACCTTGCCAAGCTCGACTAGGCGCTTCATGACGAAAGGCTTGAAGAGCTCCAGCGCCATGGTCTTGGGCAGACCGCACTGGTGCAGCAGCAGCTTGGGGTCGGTAACGATTACCGAACGGCCGGAGTAGTCGACACGCTTACCCAGCAGGTTCTGACGGAAACGACCCTGCTTGCCCTTGAGGGCCTCGGCGAGCGACTTGAGCGGGCGACCGCCACGGCCAGAGACCGGGCGACCACGACGGCCGTTGTCGAACAGGGCGTCCACGGACTCCTGGAGCATGCGCTTCTCGTTGTTCACGATGATCGCAGGGGCGTCCAGGTCGAGCAGGCGCTTGAGTCGGTTGTTACGGTTGATCACGCGACGGTACAGGTCGTTGAGGTCGGACGCGGCGAAGCGGCCGCCGTCAAGCTGGACCATCGGGCGCAAATCGGGCGGAATGACCGGAATGACGTCCAGGATCATGTTCGCGGGGCTGTTGCCGCCCTTCAGGAAGGCGTCAACGACCTCGAGGCGCTTAACGGCCTTCTCGCGCTTCTGCTTCTGGGAGTCCTCGTCGGCGATGATGGCCTTGAGCTTCTCGGCCTCGGAGGGGAGGTCGATGGCAGCGAGCAGGTCGCGGACGGCCTCGGCACCCATGCCACCCTTGAAGTACATGGAGTAGTAACGGGTCATCTCACGGAACAGCGGCTCATCGGAAATGAGGTCGCGCTCGCTGAGCTTCATGAAGGCGTTGAAGGCGTCCGTGCGGAGCTGCTTCTCGTCCTTGCACTCTTCCTCGATGTCGACGATGCCGGAGGCGATCTCCTCGGGGGTCAGCGGCTCCTCGTCGGAGAACTCGTCAAAGTTCTCGGGGTTGCCCTGCTCCTTGAGGGACTCGATCTGGCGGGCGCACTCGGCATCGATCTCTTCCAGATCGGCGGCGAGCTCCTCGCGCAGGTCGTCGGCGTCGGCCTCGCGAGCCTCGTAGTCGACCTCGGTGATGATGTAGCTGGCAAAGTACAGAACCTTCTCGAGGTCCTTGGACTTGATGTCGAGCATACGGCTCATCGGGAAGCTCGTGGGGCTCTTGAAGTACCAGATGTGGGACACGGGAGCGGCGAGCTCGATGTGGCCCATGCGGTCGCGACGCACCTTGGCCGAGGTGACCTCGACGCCGCAGCGCTCGCAGACGATGCCCTTAAAGCGGATGCCCTTGTACTTGCCGCAGGAGCACTCCCAGTCCTTGGCGGGACCGAAGATCTTCTCGCAGAACAGGCCGTCCTTCTCGGGCTTGAGGGTACGGTAATTGATGGTCTCCGGCTTCTTGACCTCACCGTGCGACCAGGAACGGATCTGGTCGGCGGAGGCAAGGGAGATCTTTACCGAGTCAAAATCAGTAGCTTCGAAATCTGCCACAGTCAACTACTCCTTATCAGTGGTCGTGGCGGCGACAGCCTCGGGCGCCTCGGCGGTCTCGGCATCCTCGGCCTCGACGTCGGCGTCAACACCGGCGAGCGCAGCCAGGTCGTCGAGAGCAGAGGTCTCCTCGGCGGTCACAGGGGCGGAGGCGTCCTCGTCGGCATCGTGCATGGGCTCGATGTCCAGTGCGAGGGAGCGAATCTCCTTGACGAGAACCTTGAAGGACTCGGGGATACCCGGGACAGGAACGTTCTCGCCCTTGACGATGGACTCGTAGGTCTTGACGCGGCCCACGGTATCGTCGGACTTGACGGTCAGGATCTCCTGCAGGACGTTGGAAGCACCGTAAGCGTACAGTGCCCAAACTTCCATCTCGCCGAAGCGCTGGCCGCCGAACTGAGCCTTGCCACCCAGAGGCTGCTGGGTAACCAGGCTGTAAGGGCCGGTCGAACGGGCGTGGATCTTGTCGTCGACCATGTGGCCGAGCTTGAGGATGTAGGACGTACCCACGGTAATGGGCTCGCGGAACTCCTCGCCGGTGCGGCCGTCGAACAGACGGGTCTTGCCGCGCTCGTCAAGCTGGGTGACGAACTCGGGACGCATGTGATCGCCAAAGGCAGCGGTGGCCTTGTTGAGCATGTTCTTGTTGGCACGACGGATGACCTCAGCGATCTCGTCCTCCTTGGCGCCGTCGAAGACGGGCGTCGCGGTGAAGAACGGACCGGGGACGTACTTGTCGGAGTCGGCCTGCTCGGTATCCCAACCGCACGCAGCAGCCCAGCCAAGGTGGCACTCGAGCAGCTGGCCGACGTTCATACGCGAAGGAACGCCCAGCGGGTTGAGGATAACGTCGATCGGGGTACCGTCAGCCATGTAGGGCATGTCCTCGACCGGCAGAACGTTACAGATAACACCCTTGTTGCCGTGGCGGCCGGCGATCTTATCGCCCTGCTGGATCTTACGACGCTGGGCGACGTAGACGCGCACCTGCTCGTTGACGCCGGGGGCCAGGTCGTCGCCGTTCTCGCGGCTAAAGCGGACGACGTCGATGACACGGCCGTAAGCGCCGTGAGGCATCTTAAGGGAGGTGTCGCGGACGTCGTGGGCCTTGGCACCGAAAATGGCGCGCAGCAGGCGCTCCTCGGCGGTCAGAGCGCTCTCGCCCTTAGGCGTGACCTTGCCGACCAGGATGTCGCCAGGGCCGACCTCGGCGCCGATGCGGATGATGCCGTCCTCGTCGAGGTTGGCAAGCATGTCCTCGGAGAGGTTCGGGATCTCGCGGGTGATCTCCTCGGGGCCGAGCTTGGTGTCGCGGGCGTCGATCTCGTGACGGGTGATGTTGATGGTCGTCAGCAGGTCCTCGGCCACCAGGCGCTCGGACACGACGATACCGTCCTCGTAGTTAAAGCCTTCCCACGGCATGTAGGCCACGGTGAGGTTCTGGCCCAGCGCGAGCTCGCCGTGATCGGTCGAAGGACCGTCGGCCAGAGGCTCGCCCTGCTCAACGGTGTCACCGACGCGCACGAGCGGACGGTGGTTGATGCAGGTGGACTGGTTGGAGCGCTGGTACTTGGCCAGGTGATACTCATCCATGCCGCCGGCATGCTTGACGATGATCTTGGCGGCGTCGGCAAAGATGACCTCGCCGGCGTTCTTGGCCAGGGTGACCTCGCCGGAGTCCAGAGCGGCGCGACGCTCCATGCCGGTACCGACATAGGGAGCGGCGGGGTGAACCAGCGGCACGGCCTGACGCTGCATGTTAGCGCCCATCAGCGTACGCTTGGCGTCGTCGTGCTCCAGGAACGGAATCAGCGTTGCTGCGACGGAGAGCATCTGACGCGGCGAGACGTCCATGTAGTCGACGTCCTCGACAGGCACGTCGGCGGGAGCGCCGAAGGAGCCGTCGAAGTCGCGGGTACGGGCGATCACGGTGTGCGGACGGACGATCTTGCCCTCGGCATCGGTCGTGATGAACTCGTTGGTCTTGGAATCGAGCGGCGTGTTGGCCGGCGCGATGACGTGCTTCTCTTCCTCGTCGGCGGTCATCCAGTCGATCTGATCGGTGGCAACGCCGTTCTCGACGCGGCGGAACGGGGCCTCGATGAAGCCATACTCATTGACGCGGGCGTAGAGGGCGAGCGAGCCGATCAGGCCGATGTTGGGGCCTTCGGGGGTCTCGATCGGGCACATGCGGCTGTAGTGCGAATTGTGAACGTCGCGGACGGCCGTCGGCACGTTGGTGCGGCGGCTGGAGCCGGACTTGTGGCCGGCAAGACCACCAGGGCCGAGTGCGGACAGACGGCGCTTGTGGGTCAGACCGGTCAGGGGGTTCGCCTGGTCCATGAACTGCGAGAGCTGCGAGGAACCGAAGAACTCCTTGATGGAGGCCACGATCGGGCGGATGTTGATGAGCGACTGCGGGGTGATCTCGTCGATGTCCTGGGAGCTCATGCGCTCACGGACGACGCGCTCCATACGGCTCATGCCGATACGGAACTGGTTAGCGACGAGCTCGCCGACGGTACGGATGCGGCGGTTGCCGAAGTGGTCGATGTCGTCGACCTTGAAGCCCTGCTCGCCAGCAGCGAGGGACAGGAGGTAGCGCAGCGTCGCGACGATATCCTCGTCGGTGAGCACCGTGACCTCTTCCTCGGTGGTGAGGTTGAGCTTCTTGTTGACCTTGTAACGACCGACGCGGGCCAGGTCGTAGCGCTGCGGGTTAAAGAGCAGACCCTCGAGCAGGCTGCGGGAAGCGTCCACGGTGGGAGGCTCGCCCGGGCGCAGGCGACGGTAGATCTCGATGAGGGCGTCCTCGCGAGTGAGGGCGGTATCGCGCTCCAGGGTGCGCTTGATCACATCGGAGTTGCCGAGCAGCTCGATGATGTCGTCGTTGGTGACGGCGATGCCAAGGGCGCGCAGGAACATCGTGGCGCTCTGCTTGCGCTTACGGTCGATGGAGACCATGAGCTGGTCGCGCTTGTCGACCTCAAACTCAAGCCAGGCACCGCGGGACGGGATGATCTGGGCCTTGTAGATCTGCTTGCCCGAATCCATCTCGGAGCTGTAGTACACGCCCGGGGAGCGGACGAGCTGCGAGACGACGATACGCTCGGTACCGTTGATGATGAAGGTGCCCTGATCGGTCATCATGGGGAAGTCGCCCATGAAGACGAGCTGCTCCTTGATCTCGCCGGTCTCCTTGTTGGTGAGACGAACGTCGGTCAGAAGCGGAGCCTGATAGGTCATATCCTTCTCGCGGCACTCCTCGACGGTGTGCGCGGGGTCGCCGAACTGATGCTCGCCGAAGGTAACCTCGAGAACATGGTTCTGGCTCTGGATGGGGCTGGATTCCTTGAACGCCTCACGAAGGCCCTCGTCCTTAAAACGCTCAAAGGATTCCCTTTGAACAGAGATAAGGTTGGGGAGCTCCATGGCCTCCGGGATTTTCCCGAAGCTGACGCGCTTGCGCTCAGTGGCAGTGTATGCGTAGGTCACCAGGTTTTTCCTCCTTCACGGAAATGCTCGGTGGGTTGGCGAGGCATAGCTTCGCCAGTTATCGCAACCTAATAGTTTATCAGGTACCGACCGTTGGGCAAGAAAAGCCTTGACGCGATTGAGTTTTTGGAGTAGCAAAGTTTTTCGACAGAAAATGCGCAGGTAGATATGTGTGTATCGAACATCTGTTCATATATTTTCTGTGAACGAGACTACTGGTGCGGGCCGCTGAACGGCGGAATGGCGGCAAGGGTTGATCAGGCGGAAACTGCGTCCCGTTTTGAGGCCTCAAACTGGGACGCAGTTTCCGATTGAGCCCTGTATGGGAAACTGCATCCCGTTCTGAGCCGATATTCCGGGTCGCAGTTTCCGTTAGGGGCCCCAACCGGAAAGCGCATCCCAGAATTCGAGCAAATTGTGGGTCGCACTTTCCGGAGCTAAGCAGTAACTCGCATAAAAAACGGGTGCAGACCGAAGTCCGCACCCGTAAATGTCGATGCCCAAAGGATTACTTGCGCATCAAGCCACCGCGCTCGTCGATGGCGTCCCAGAAGGCGCTGGCAAAGCGAGGATCGCTTGCGGCCATGAGGGCGTTGGTGGCCATCCAGCCAGACGGGGTGCCGGTGTCGTAGCCCGAGAGCGGGTCGATGACGACGGCGTACATGGCCTCGCGGTCGAGCGAGCGGGCCATGGCGTCGGTCAGCTGGATCTCGCCGCCCTTACCGGCCTGCTGATCGGCGAGCAGGTCCATGACCAGCGGGCTCAGCAGGTAACGGCCAACGATGTACAGGTTGGAAGGAGCCGCCTCGGGAGCGGGCTTCTCGACCAGACCGCCGATGCGCCAAACGGCACCGGGCTCGTCGTCGGCAGCATTCTCGAAGCCCTCGAGCGAGCCAACGCGATCGCCGGCGATGACGCCATAGCGGCTGACTTCCTCGGGAGCGCACGCGGCAACGGCAATAACCGAAGCGCCACCGTGCTCCTTGGAGACAGCAAGCATCTTGTCGCAGATGTCACGGTTGGGCACAACGTAGTCGCCTAGAAGAACCAGGAAGTTCTCCCCTGCCACGGCGTCGGCAGCAGAGCGAATGGCGTGACCGAGGCCCTTGGGCTCGTACTGATAACGGAAGTCGACCGGCATGCCGCCTGCGTGGGCGACGGCGTCGGCGTAAGCATCCTTACCGCGCTCGCGCAGCAGATTCTCGAGCGAGCGATCGGGCTGGAAGTAGCTCAGCAGCTCGGGCTTACCGGGAGAGGTAACGATGATGGCGTCGTCGACCTCCTCGGGGTCGAGCGCCTCCTCAACGACATACTGAATGACCGGCTTGTCGAGCACCGGCAGCATCTCTTTGGGCGTGCACTTAGTGCCAGGCAGAAAACGCGTGCCAAGACCGGCGGCGGGGATGATTGCCTTCATGTTATTCAAGGATCCTTTCGCAGGCGCAGAATGCGCCCTGTGCGTGCGGCACGGCGGCCGCAGACCAAATTGCGATACCGAAGTATCTTACCGCCGGAGACATACGTCGCCGTAAGGCAAACGCAATTCTTCAGCAGGTCAACGCAAATTATTGCTCGAATGGTGCAATTTTACGCCCCAGCGGTAACGGGATTGGCACGGCGAAGACAACGGTGCTCTGCGTGCCGAGCAATGGGAATGATGAGCCAAAACAAAAAAGACGGGGCTCGCAATGCGAACCCCGTCTGCAAAGAAATCTGGCGAGAAAGCCTGACTACTTGAGGGTGACAGCAGCGCCAGCAGCCTCGAGCTTCTCCTTGGCAGCCTCGGCGTCCTCCTTCTTGGCACCCTCGAGAACAGCCTTGGGAGCGCCCTCGACGACCTCCTTGGCCTCCTTCAGGCCAAGGTTGGTGAGCTCACGGACGGCCTTGATGACCTGGATCTTGTTGTCGCCGAAGCCCTCGAGCACGACGTCAAACTCGGTCTTCTCCTCGGCCTCAGCAGCGCCAGCAGCGGGAGCGGCGACAACAGCGGCAGGAGCAGCGGCGGAAACGCCGAAGGTGTCCTCGATAGCCTTGACGAGCTCGGAAGCCTCGAGAAGGGTCATTTCCTTAAGAGCATCGATGATCTCATCGGTGGTAAGCTTAGCCATTTCTAAGTCCTTTCGGTTTCCGTGCGGATGCACGGAGATCAGTTAAAACACGGCGCGAATGCGCCAGGGGTGCGGCGTTGCCGCCGCGGGTGAAAACAGCAACTAGGCTGCCTTCTGCTCGGAGACCTGCTGGATCGAACGAGCGAGACCAGAGGAAACGCCGTTGACGCAGACAGCGATGTCGCGAGCGAAACCGGAGATGAGACCGGCGATCTGGCCGAGAAGCTGGTCCTTGGTGGGCAGCTCGGCGATAGCCTTAACATCATCAGCGGAAACGGCCTTGCCGTCGGAGATACCGCCCTTGATCTCAAGGACACCCTTGGACTTAGCGGAGAAGTCCTTAAGGGTCTTAGCGGCCTCGACCGGCTCGGTCTCGTAGAACACATAAGCGACGGGGCCGGCGAGGATCTCGTCGAGCTCGGGCTGCTCCTGGTTCTTAAGAGCGATCTTGACCAGGTTGTTCTTGTAGACCTTCATCTCGGCGCCGCACTCGCGAAGCTGATGACGCAGCTCCTGAGCCTGCTTAACCGTCAGACCGTTGTAGTTGACGACGAACAGACCGGCGTTCTCGGCGATACGGGACTCGATCTCTGCAACCTTGTCGATTTTGTACTGCTGGGGCATGAATTACACCTCCTCGAATTCTTTCCGGGCACGGTCCGCCACAAGGACGTGACGGGGGCATGTCCAAAAAGAAAGCCCCCGCGCTGCGTGAGCGACGGGGGCGAGAAGACATATCTACTCGACCACCTCGGCTGGCGGGATGTCCCATTAAGCTCGCGGGCGATGCCCGTTTGCACCGGCTGTCTCTGGCAGCGGATTCGTGCGTGAACCGAAAGTATTATGGCGGGGACCCCGGCGTCGGTCAACGGGCGCGAGGATTCGTACACAAACCCTGCATACGCTCCGGTCCGAGGGGCCGGGTTGAGATTTTCGCTCGGTCAAGTCCTGGCTCGCACGAAGGCCACATTAAGTGGCCTTCGGCTCGTGCGGAATCTACGAAAATCTCAACCCGGCCCCTCGGACCGGAGCTACGGTAGCTTTGCTGCGAATCTTCGCGCCCGTTGAGCGACGCGCCCCACGCATAACCCTTATGTCGGTAGGCTGATGTGTTGCGTCCCGTTGGGCTATAAGGTTGAAATGAAGGTGGACAGGCGATTTAGGCCTTCGTCCAGGTTTTCGTCGGAGACGCAGTAGCTGAGGCGAATGTGGCCTTCGGTGCCGAAACAGTCGCCTGGGACTAGGGCTACGTTTGCTTCTTTGATGGCTTGGATGCAGAAGGCTTCGCTGGTTAGGTCGAACTTTTTGATGCTCGGGAAAGTGTAGAAGGCTCCTGCGGGCTCTACTACGTCGAGGCCTATGGCGTTTAAGGCTGCGAGCACGCGTTCGCGGCGGGCTCGGTAGACTTTGAGCATGGGGGTGGGATCGACGGTCAGGGCTCGGGCTGCGGCGTCCATTTCGAAGGAGACGGCGCTCGATACTAGGTATTGGTGAGCTTTTGCGATCTCGGCGATGACGGGGGCTGCGGCTGCGAGCCAACCCAGGCGCCAGCCGGTCATAGCCCAGGGCTTGGAGAAGCTCTCGATGACGACCGTCTGCTCGCGAAGCTCCGGGTGACGCTGGGCAAAGCGCTCGTAGCCATCCACATAGACCAGACGGTTATACACGTCGTCGCAGACCACGTAGATGCCCGTCTGCTCCGCCACGTGCGCCACGGCGTCGAGCGAAGCCGCGTTGAGGATACAGCCCGTAGGATTGTTGGGCGAGCAGATGACGATAGCCTTGGTCGCCGGCGTCACGCAAGCACGAAGCGCATCCTCGTCAATCTGAAATTGCGCAGGCTCCGTATCCAAAAAGACTGCTTTGGCGTGGTTGGCCACAACGATGCTTTCGTACAGGCCAAAGGCCGGCGTGGGGATAATGACCTCGTCGCCGGGGTTGAGCATAGCCATGAATGTTGCCGACAGTGCCTCGGTCGCACCGTCGGTCAGGATGACCTCGTCAGCCGAAAACGTAAGGCCCGCGTCCCCCATATAGGCAGATAACGCCTCACGCAGGGCGGGGCGACCGTTGTTGGGCGGATAGTGTGTGTCACCGCGGTCCAGTGCGGCGGTCACCTCGGCGCTAATCACATCGGGCGTGGGAAAATCGGGCTCGCCGAGCGCGAGCGCGATGCACCCCGGATGCTGGGCGGCGAGCGCGTTAATCCGGCGGATACCGGAGGGCTTGAGCATGGCAAGCGAGGTATTCATGGGCAGACGCATGGCGTTCCTTTCGTAAGGGTTGCACTAGGATAGCGCGGCGGGGCGCCACCAGACGGTGTAACCTAAACGGAAACGAGCCGGAAAGGAGATGGCATGGAGACGACCGCGCGCGGCGACGTACCAAAAACACTGAACACCATTGCGTATATCAGTATTCCCAATAGCGCCGATCTTGATTTTTTGCTCTGGGACCTGCAGGATGCCATCGCCGCCTATGCTCAACTTTCCGGCACCGCACTCCCCCGCCCGGTCGACTTGAAGGCAAATGACGCCGGCAGCGTTGCCGATGGCATCGTGCTGGCCATTGAAGATGTGGCTGACGATGAGACGTTGACAGCCATCGAGCAGGCGCTTGAGCGCTTTGGCGGTACGGGAACGCGCGTCTATGCCGCGATTCGAGCCGCACAAGAGGGCACTGAGCAGGCGCGTGGGACCGCCGTTCGCCTGCACAAGGCATGTGAGCGCCATGATCAATTGTGGTGTGGCGGCGTTGCCATCTGCGCCGGCAGCGGCATCGCAGCGCTTCGTCGCTCCCCGCGCATGGGACTCTTGCGGCGACCGTTTTCGGAGGCCATGGACAAGCTCGTGGGCGCCGTTCGCATGGGGTGTTCCGTCGAACACGCGCAGAAGCTCGGTGGCGCCGCAACGGGTGGCGTCGACACCGACGGCATGGTGCGCGCCACGTCTGCGCTGCCCACACCGATCTGGCACGCCGTTATGAGGCATCTTGCCGAGCACTCAAACTGCTAAATCGAAAAAGCCTGCCAATCAACGGCTTCACTCCAGCGCTCGACAAGGCGTTCCAGACGCCACGCCGCATTGGCGGGACTTGTCGACGGCAGAACGATGGCCGGCAGCCCGGTGCGCTCTTGTAGATAGCGCTTGTAGAGCCGGCCAGCTGTACCACCGTTGCATATCACCTGCTCAATGGGAGCTGCGCCGGTAATGCGCTCGATATGTGCCGGCACAACGTTACGAATGCTCGCATCGCTCGAGCCCTTAATGTCGCAGCTCTCGATCACGTCCCACAGGGCCACGCCGCCGTTCAGCAGCATAGCCCGCTTGGCGGCAATCGAGGCGTCAAGCGTCACGGGCTCGCCGCTCGCCAAAGAGTCTCCCTCGTTGGGCGGCACGGGCGCACCAAGGCACGCGGCCATCACGCGCCAAAAGCGGTTCTGCGGATTGCCATAGTAGAAGGCATTGGCACGCGAGAGCACCGAGGGAAACGACCCCAGCACCAAAACGCGCGAGCGCTCGTCAAACACGGGCTCAAACCCATGCTCAATATGCTGATAGCCCTCGTCCGGCGCAGTCATGAATTAGGCCCTCAGCAGATAACGCACCTCATAGGGCGCAAGTTCAAGGGAGCCTGTCAGCTCGACCGTGGGCGCATCGTCGGCAAGCAGGTCGACGAAGGAGCCGTTGAGTTCGCCGGCTCCAAAGGTATAGGGCTCGTTCACGGCATTGACCGCCACGAGCACCGTCGCGTCGTCGCAGGCGCGCTCGAACAGCAGCTGCTTGTTCTGGATCACCACGTTGCGATAGGCACCGTAGTTGAGGGCACGGGCTGCCGCGTCGTTTGCCGAGCGCAGGTGCGCGAGCTGCTTGATGAAGGCCGTCAGCTCGTTGGGCGCAGGCTCATCGAGCGCAGGTCGCAGCGCCCAGTCGCCATCGGGGCCGCCCTTTTCGCCGGCAATTCCCCACTCGCTGCCGTAGTAGACGCACGGGATGCCCGGCATGCCAAAGAGCATGCCGTAGGCGGGACGCAGGCAGAACTTGTCGGTAAGGATGCTTGCCAGGCGCGGCACGTCGTGGTTGTCGACAAACGACAGCAGGTGCTTGCCACGGTAGATGCACCAGGGGTCGCCGCCAAACTGACGGTGCAGCGAGTGCGCGATCTCGAACATGTTGACCGAGTTAAAGCTAGAGTACAGGCCCTTGTAGCACTCGTAGTTGGTGCAGGAGTCGAGCATCTCGTCGTTGACGATCTGGTTGTAGTCGCCGTGGAGCGTCTCGCCGATCAGCACAAAGTCGGGCTTGAGCTCACGGGTAAAGGCGTGCAGGCGGCGCATAAAGTCGCGGTCGAGCATATAGGCGACGTCCAGGCGCAGGCCGTCGACGCCAAAGACGTCGGCCCAACGGCGCACGGACTCGAGCAGGTAATCGACCACAGCGGGATTTTGCAGGTTGAGCTTCACAAGCTCAAAATGGCCTTCCCAGCCCTCGTACCAAAAGCCGTCGCCGTAGCAGGAGCCGCCGTCAAAGCTAATGTGGAACCAGTCCTTGTACGGCGAGTCCCACTTGCGCTCCTGCACATCGCGGAAGGCCCAAAAACCGCGGCCGACGTGGTTGAAGACGGCATCGAGCACCACGCGGATGCCATGGGCATGCAGCGTGTCGCATACGGCGGCAAAGTCGGCGTCCCCACCCAGGCGACGGTCGATATGGCGCAGGCTGCGTGTATCGTAGCCGTGGCTATCAGATTCGAGCGGTGGGTTGATAAGCACAGCGCCAACGCCGAGTTCCTGCATGTAGTCGGCCCATTGGGCGACCTTCATGATAGGAGCATCGGGGTTGGGCGCGGCGTTGGCAGCCTGGGCGAGCTCATCCTCGGCAACGGGCGCGGCGTTTTCGCGCGGAGCCCCGCAAAAGCCCAGCGGATAGATCTGATAGAACGTCGTCTCGTATGCCCACATAGCAGCCTCCCGGTAAGCTCAACACAACGACATCCATTGTATGCCCAGCTTGTATCCTCTCCCCCAAAATAAGTTGCGGTGGAATAGTTCCTGCTTGGACCTTCAGAGGCCTTAAACAGGAACTATTCCACCGCAACTGATGAGGAAACGTGATTAGGCGACAGACTTTGCGCGGCGTATGGCCGGGAACATCACCGTGATAGCGAGGATGACGCCCACGACGGCAATCGACCCGCCCGCGAAGCCGATCCAGGCGATACCGGGACCCGAAACCACGGCTCCGCCGATCGCGGTACCCGTGCCAATGCCCAGATTGAACAGGCCCGAGAAGATCGACATGGCGACGGCCGACGAATCTGCCGGCGTGTGCTTGATGAGCTCGGCCTGAAACGCCACGTTAAAGGCCGTGGCGCAGCAACCCCACAGTGCGCAGACGGCAAGCACTGTCACGAGCGACGATGCGGCCGGCCCCATGAGCAGCAGGGCCACCGGCACGCCGGAGAGCGTGATAGCCAAGAACGGGAAGCGATGCCCATCGAACAGGCGGCCGAACAGCCAGCTTCCGAGCAGACCGGAGCAGCCGAACGCCGTCAGCGTCATGGTGATAGCGCTTGCGTCGACATGGGCGACCTGAGCCAGGAAAGGCTCGATATAGCTGTAGCTTGCGTAATAGCCGGTCGCCATGAAGACCGTGACTGCGTAGAGCGCGATGAGGAGCGGGTTCTTGAGCAGCTCGGGCAGCTGTCTGACGGTAAAGCGCTCACCCGCCGGCATGGCCGGGAACACCGCTGCCTGGTAGACGGCCGCGATGGCTGAGAGGCCCCCGACCACGGCAAACGTCATGCGCCAGCCCACGGCCAAGCCAATGGCGCGACCGAGAGGCAGGCCAAAGATCTGCGCGATGGACGAGCCCGTAGCGATCATGCTGATGGCGAGCGCGCCGTGGCGAGTGTCGACCAGGCGCGAGGCCATAATCGAGGCGACTGACCAGAACACGGCATGTGCGCAAGCGACCACCAGGCGCGCGCAGACCAGGATGGGATAGGTCGGCGCCACAGCGGACAGGAACTGACCGAGCGAGAACACGGCAAGCACGCCCAGCAGCATCCGCTTAAACTCGAAACGCGAAGCGAACACCATGAGCGGCAACGACAGCAGCATGACGCCCCAGGCATAGACCGAGATCATGATGCCCGCCTGGGCCTCGGTGAGCGAGAACGACGCGGCGATATCAGTCAAAAGGCCGATGGGCATAAACTCCGACGTGTTGAACACGAACGCACAGCAGGTGAGCCCGACGAGTGGGAGCCACTGCCTGAGCGTGATGCCGTCTTGCCTTGCCTGACTCATATATAACATCTCCAATCATTTTGAGCGGAGGCGATTATATAGCAACGGTCCCGCATCCGTCAGTAACGGACACGGGACCGAAACAATTCGATACACAGAGGTTACGCCGTCAATAAATAACTAAGCCAACCCCAGCAATATGCCCGCCGAATGCACGACAAACGCCACAATCCAGGCAACGGCGACCTGAAACGCGAATACAGCCACGGCATAGCGCGCGCCCAACTCGCTCTTGACGGCGCCGATTGCCGCCACACAAGGCGGGTACAGCAACGTAAAGACCAAGAACACGTAGGCGGTAAACGGCGAAAACATGGTCGACAGCGCCGCGGGCGACGTTGCGCCCAAAAGCACCGTGAGCGTCGAGATGACGCTCTCCTTGGCAATGAGCCCCGTGACGAGCGCCGTCGAGGCGCGCCAGTCGCCAAAGCCGAGCGGGGCCAACACCGGCGCGATGATGCTACCCAGACCGGCAAGCAGGCTTTGCGACTGGTCGGCGACCACGTTAAAGCGGATGTCGAACGTCTGAAGGAACCAGATGACCACGGTCGCGGCAAAGATAATGGTAAAGGCCTTGGTGATGAAGTCCTTGGCCTTATCCCATGCCAGCATCACCGTCGTCTTGACGCTCGGCAGGCGGTAATTGGGGAGCTCCATGATAAACGGCACCGGGTCGCCCTTAAATGCCGTGCGGTTGAGCACCAAAGCCGCGATGCAGCCGACCACGATACCGATCAGATAGAGCGAGACCATGGCGGGAACCGTCGCCTGCGGGAAAAACGCCCCGCACAGCAAGCCGTAAACCGGCAGCTTGGCTGAGCAGCTCATAAACGGCGTGAGCATGACCGTCATCTTGCGGTCGTGCTCGGATGGGAGCGTACGGGTCGACATGATAGCCGGCACGGTGCAGCCAAAACCGACGAGCATGGGCACGAAACTGCGGCCCGACAGGCCAAAGCGACGCAACACCTTATCCATGACAAAGGCCACGCGCGCCATGTATCCGGAGTCTTCCAGAATGGAGAGGAACAAAAAGAGCACGACGATAATCGGCAGGAAGGTCAGCACACTGCCCACGCCCGTAAGTACGCCGTCGACAGCCAGCGAGCGCACCACGTCGTTGGTACCGAACGCCTTGAGGCCCGCATCGGCCGAGGCGATGATGGCAGCGATACCGTCCTCCATGAGTCCCTGCAACGCCGCGCCGATCACGCCAAACGTCAGCCAAAAGACGAGGCCCATGATCACCAGAAACGCCGGAATGGCTGTGTAACGACCTGTCAGGATGCGGTCAATCTTGACGGAGCGCACGTGCTCGCGGCTCTCGTGCGGCTTGACGACGCAACGCCCGCACACGTCGCCGATAAAGCTAAAACGCATATCGGCCAGCGCAGATAGGCGGTCGGTGCCGGCCTCGCCCTCCATCTGGGTGATGATGTGCTCGATAGCGTCGAGCTCATTGCGATCCAGGTGAAGCGCCTCGGTTACCAGCTCATCGCCCTCGACCAGCTTGGTCGCCGCAAAGCGCACCGGGATGTGCGCCGTCACGGCATGGTCCTCGATCAGGTTAGCAATACCGTGGATGCAGCGATGCAGCGCACCGCCGTCCGGACCGTCGGGCGCGCAAAAGTCCAGGCGACCAGGGCGCTCGCGGAACCGCGCCACGTGCAGGGCGTGGTCCACCAGCTCGCCGATGCCCTCGTTGCGGGCAGCGCTAATGGGGACAACGGGCACGCCCAACAGGCTCTCGAGCAAGTTGACGTCTACGGCGCCGCCGTTGGCGGTCACCTCGTCCATCATGTTGAGCGCGATGACCATAGGACGGTCAAGCTCCATGAGCTGCAGTGTCAGGTACAGGTTACGCTCGATGTTGGTAGCGTCAATGATGTCGATGATGGCGTCCGGGCGCTCGTCGAGGATGAACTGACGGCTCACGACCTCCTCGCCTGTGTACGGCGACAGGGAGTAAATGCCGGGCAGGTCGGTAACGCTCGCCTCGGGATGGTTACGGATGGTGCCATCTTTGCGGTCGACCGTCACGCCGGGAAAGTTACCGACATGCTGGTTGGAGCCCGTCAGTTGGTTGAATAACGTGGTCTTGCCGCAGTTTTGGTTGCCGGCGAGGGCAAAGTGCAGCGGCGCGCCCTCGGGCACGGCCGTCTTTGCCGCACGGGGCGAATACGTCCCCTCGCCCAGGGCCGGATGCTCCGTCGTGCCGATTGCGGCGTTAGCGCGCGGACCCGTATCGGTGTCGTGAATACCCACGAGCTCGATGCGAGCGGCATCGTCCTTGCGCAGTGTCAGCTCGTAGCCACGCAGGCGGATCTCGAGCGGGTCGCCCATGGGGGCGTACTTCATCATGGTGACTTCGGTGCCCGGCGTTAGACCCATGTCCAAAATATGCTGTCGGAGTGCCTGATCGTCCGATGCCACCGATGCGACAACGGCGTCCTTTCCAATCTCGAGCGTATCGAGCTTCACGTCCGTGTTCCTCCCCCGGCGCCCACAGGGCGTTGCATTTATGTTCACCTTGGCTAACCGTTTGCCACGGCTAACCAATTTAACCATGCATGATAGCGCGAACACACAACGATGTTCAATCAGCAAATTGGCGCAATGGGGACAGGCAGGAGAGTTCAGGGCCATAGTTTCCCGATGAGGCCTCTCGGGGAAACTACATCCCAGAATTCCGGCTCGAAACGGGATATGGTTTCCCAAACAGGCCTCTTACGGAAAATGCATCCCGGAATCCCCGCTCGAAACGGGACGCGCTTTCCCAGTCGAGGCCCTATGGGAAACTGCGTCCCACCTTGAAAGGCAAAACTGGGGCGCAGTTTCCGGACGGGGCATCAAAAACGAAGTTGCGGTGGAATAGTTCCTGGATGGGCTGGTTGATGCCCCAGATAGGAACTATTTCACCGCAAGTTATTGAAGGGCTTGGATGCCGGGACTCTTACAGATGGCGCTCGAGGAAGCGGAAGGCCAGGCGGATCCAGGGACGGACCGCCACCTGCTTGTCCTCGTTGTCGACCGCGGTGTTGGCGTTGCCGAGCGAAAGGCCGTGACCGCCCTGGTCAAAGACGTGCATCTCGCAAGCGACGCCCTCCTCCGCCATGCGTTGGGCAAACGGGTAGACCTGCGCGATCGGCGCCGTCTTGTCGTCGGACACGCCCCACACAAAGGTCGGTGGCATCTGACGCGAAACATGCGTGGTGGGGCAGATGTCGGCCAGATGCTCGTCAGTTGCCTCGCCGCCCGTCACCATCGACAGGTAGTCGTTGAGCAGATCGCGCCCCGTCTTGCCGCCCGTCTTGGGCACACGCAAGTCAATGCGCGGATCGCGCGTCTGCATGTCGCGCACATAGGCAAAGTCGAGCAATGGATAACCCAGCACCACGGCATCGGGACGAATGTCGTCCGGACGTGCCCCGGCAAGTGCCGCGAAGGGGCCGGTCTTCCACTGCGTTGCCAGCGAGGCGCAGATCATGCCGCCCGCCGAGAATCCCACGACGCACACGCGCTTAGGATCGACATGCCACTCGTCGGCGTTGGCGCGCACCGTGGCGACCATCTTGGCAAGATCTGCCTGGGGGTGCGGAAAGCTCACGTCACCCGTAGAACTCGTGACATAGTTGAGCACAAAGGCCTGGTAACCGTGATCCAAAAACGCAAACGCCACAGGATCCTGCTCATGCGGAGCGATATGCGTAAACGCACCTCCGCCACAGATAATCACGGCAGGGCGGCGGCCATTCGGTTTATCGGGCAGCGGCTCGGCACCCAAATACGTAAACGTCGCCGGATATTCCTCGGTCGGTTCCTCGCCCCACAGCGCATGGTTCTCGACAATCATATGTGCTCCCTTCGCGCAAATTATGCGCCCTTGTTTTTCGCCTTCAAGCGTACCCCACTTGAACCCGTGGCACAGAAACACTCCGGCAATAAGTTTCCCTTCAACTGATATATCACATAATCCCAGTTCAGAGGTATCGTTGAGCAGCGTAGAATAGGGGCGTTGACCAAGCCGCGAAACACATGTGAAACGTTTCCGGCAAACCAAACGCGCGATATGCGCCTATTTAAGTTGGAGGCAACTATGGGTCTGCTCGATTCGCTTAAGTCCACCTTCACCTCGACCGGCGAGGCGTCCGTTCCGCCCGCAGCAAGCTTCGCTACCCGCGAAGGCGTCATCTATGCCCCCGTCAACGGCGTGCTCGTCAACCTGGACGAGGTTCCCGACGAGACGATCGCCTCGGGCATGCTTGGCCAGGGCTATGGCATCGAGCCCATTACCGGCACCATCTATGCGCCCGCCAACGGCCGCATCGGTGCCACCACTGTCACCAACCACTCCATCGGCATGATCACCGAGGACGGCCTGCGCGTGTTCATCCATGTTGGCCTGGGCACCGTGGAAATGAACGGCAAGGGTTTTGCCCGCTTTGTCGAGATGGGCGATGTGGTCAAGGCAGGCCAGCCGCTCATCAGCTTCGACCGCGAGGCCATTAAGGCCGCTGGTCACGAGGACATCGTGACCGTCATCGTCTCCGAGCTCGATCGTCTTAAGAGCATCGACCATGTCGGCGAGTCTGGAACGCTTATCGGCGGCAACCCGCTCGTCAAGCTTGGCGACCCGCTGCTGGTTGCCAAGACCAAGTAGCCAGGCCCCACGCCACACAGCCAAAAGGCACCTCGTCAAGCGCCCGCGACCATTTGGCCGCGGGCGCTTTTCGTTTGAAAAACCATCCCGCCAATGCTTTATCTGTATAGCTCAAATGAGCCGAGCTGCTAGAATATCGAACTGTATGGATAACTATCATTCAACCGTTATGGGAGGATACGTGAACCGCACCAAAATCGCGCAGCTCTATGCCGATGCCGAGTCGCTCGGCGGCCAGACCGTCACCGTCGCCGGCTGGGTCAAGTCCGTCCGCGACATGAAGAACTTTGGCTTTGTTACGCTCAACGACGGCAGCTGCTTCCGCGACCTGCAGGTCGTCATGAACCGCGAGGCACTCGACAACTACGACGAGATCGCCCATCAAAACGTCTCGGCCGCACTCATTTGCACCGGCACCGTCAAGCTGACCCCCGATGCGCCCCAGCCTTTCGAGCTTTCTGCCACCTCCATCGAGGTCGAGGGCACGAGCGCCCCGGATTACCCGCTGCAGAAGAAGCGCGCAACCGTCGAGTTCCTGCGCACCCAGCAGCACCTGCGCCCGCGCACCAACCTGTTCCGCGCCGTGTTCCGCATCCGCTCTGTCGCGGCTGCCGCCATCCACCGCTTCTTCCAGGAGCAGGGCTTTGTCTACGTCAACACCCCCATCATCACCACGAGTGACTGCGAGGGCGCCGGCGAGATGTTCCGCGTGACCACGCTCGACCCCAAAAATCCGCCCCTCACCGAGTCCGGCGAGGTCGACTGGAGCCAGGACTTCTTTGGCAAGCATGCAAGCCTCACCGTGTCCGGCCAGCTCAATGCCGAGAACTTTGCCATGGCCTTTGGCGACGTGTACACCTTTGGCCCCACCTTCCGCGCCGAAAACTCCAACACCACGCGCCACGCCGCCGAGTTTTGGATGATCGAGCCCGAGATGGCCTTCGCCGACCTCAACGACTACATGGACAACGCCGAGGCCATGCTCAAGTACGTCCTTAAGGACGTTATGGCCACCTGCCCCGACGAGCTCAATATGCTCAACAAGTTTGTGGACAAGGGTCTGCTCGAGCGCCTGGACCATGTCGCCAACTCCGACTTCGCCCGCGTCACCTATACCGAGGCCGTCGAAATCCTGGAGCAGGCCGTCGCCGCCGGTCACAAGTTTGACTATCCCGTGAGCTGGGGCATCGACCTGCAAACCGAGCACGAGCGTTTCCTGACCGAGGAACACTTTAAGCGACCGACTTTTGTGACCGACTACCCGGCCGAGATCAAGGCCTTCTACATGCGCATGAACAACGACGGCAAGACCGTCGCCGCCGCCGACTGCCTGGTGCCGGGCATCGGCGAGATCATCGGTGGCTCCCAGCGCGAGGAGCGCCTGGATCTGCTCGAGGCCCGCATCAAGGACCTGGGTATGAATCCCGAGCAGTACAAGTACTACCTTGACCTGCGCCGCTACGGTTCCTGCAAGCACGCCGGCTACGGTCTGGGCTTCGAGCGCTTGGTCATGTATCTGACCGGCGTGGGCAACATCCGCGACGTCCTGCCGCACCCGCGCACCGTGGGCAACGCCGACTTCTAATCGTCGGACGCTAGCTCGCGTCGCCACACGCCAACGCTCATCGCACAAGCGCCTCTCGACATCGGTCGAGAGGCGCTTTTTTCAACAGCATCCGTCAAGCTTTTGGCAAGTTTTTGGACAGTTGAGCAGGGCTGTTGAAAACTCGACCCGCCGTTTGCCGACGACTACCGACCGCCCAGAGCGCCCTGCGCCCCTGGGAAAGCCCCACGTCCTAGGCTCCATACCGTCGCCACCCAAAACGGAAAGGACGTGGGCACCATGACCGAAGCCGCTGTTGAAACCTACGACACCACGACGAGAGGCGCCGCCTCGATGGCAGCCTATCGCGCCGTTCGCATCCTGCAGCTCTTGAGCGAAAACACCGGCGAGGACAAGGCCATGCTTTCCGATGAGTTGATCCGGCGCCTCGCCCATCCCGACGACCCCGCCCGCATGCCCATCTCGGCGGCGCGGCGCAGCATCTACACCGCCATCTCCGCGCTTCGCCATGCCGGATACGAAATTGAGTACAAACGCGGCGTGGGCTACAAACTTCTTACCCGTCCGCTCACCGATGAAGAGATCATCCGGCTCCACGGTATGGTCATGCGCAACCGCTCCACGCCTATCGCTATCCGCAAGAGCATGGCGCAGCACTTAGTTGCCATGGCGAGTGCCGACGTTCGCGGCTACCTCGATACACCCGAACCCGTTCCGAGCGCAGGCAGCAAGGCTACCAAGGCAACACGCACGCCCATCAAGCGCATCGACACGTGCGAGCTCGTCGAGCAGGCCATCGACCACGGAACCACGGTGAGTTTTGATATTTCGAGCGTCACGGCACGTGGCGAAACCGAAGTAGCACGGATGACACTCCGCCCCTTTGCCATCAGGCAGCGCGATGGCATCTCGTATTTGCTGGGAACGGTCTATGACGCCCGAGGTGCCGATGACACGCTGCGCACCGTAGAGATTGGCCGCATGAGAAACGTCACCACACGTCTCCTCGACGGCAAGAAGCTCTTCGCCGCCCTCGACGAGGAGGACGACGCCTCCTCCGCCGCATAAGACCCTCCGCCGCCCATTCGACTACCCGTACCGCCCATCCGATTCTGTATTAAAAAACCCGCCAGGCTGTTGTAAAAATGGACATCAGCGCTACTATAAGTTCCACTTGCACTTTGTCCCAGTGCAGTGTTTCCAGCCATTTTTATACTGGGGGTAATGATATGAAGGACATCACCATCAGTCGCAGGAGCCTTCTGGTCTCCGCCGGCCTGCTCGCGCTCGCCCCGCTCGCCGGATGCGGCGGCAACTCTGGTTCCGGCTCTGCTGCCGCCGGTTCCGACTACACCATCGGCGTTCTGCAACTCACCGAGCATTCCGCACTCGATGCCGCCAACGACGGCTTTGTCAAGGCCATCAAGGAGAGCGGCCTTAAGGTCAAGATCGACCAGAAGAACGCCCAGAACGACCAGTCCACGTGTAAGTCCATTGCCGACAAGTTTGTGGGCGACAACGTCAACCTGATTTATGCCATCGCCACGCCCGCCGCGCAGGCTGCCGCCGGCGCCACGGCCGATATCCCCATCGTGGGCTGCGCCATCACCGACTACGCCGCCTCCGGCCTGGTCCAGGACAACGACAAGCCCGGCACCAACGTCACGGGCGCTTCCGACCTCACCCCGGTCGCCGAGCAGCTCGAGATGATGCAGAAGGTCCTGCCCGACGTTAAAAAGGTCGGCCTGCTCTACTGCACCGCCGAGTCCAACTCCGACGTCCAGATCAAGGCCGCCAAGAAGGAGCTCGACAAGCTGGGCCTCGAGTACACTGACTTCACCGTCTCGAGCTCCAACGAGATTCAGTCCGTCGTCGAGTCTGCCGTGGGCAAGGTCGACGCGCTGTACTCCCCCACCGACAACACCATCGCCGCGGGTGCCTCGCAGGTCGGCCAGATCTGCAAGGAAAACAAGCTTCCCTTCGTGACTGGCGAGGAGGGTATGTGCATGGCCGGCGGCCTGTTCACCCTCTCCATCAACTATGAGGACCTGGGCTACGCCGCGGGCGAGATGGCCGTTAAGATCCTGAAGGGCGAGGCCAAGCCCGAGGATATGCCGATCAAGCACCTCTCGAGCAAGGACCTGGTCGTCGTCAAGAACGACGAAATGGCCGAGGCCCTGGGCATCGACCTTTCCGCCCTGGACGCGTAATGCCATACGCGGCATGCGTCTAGAGCCCGTGCTCGCGCTTTAGCCGCGTTATTCAATATCTGAGCCACAGGGGCGGGCGCTGTAGACCGGCGTCCGCCCTGCTTGTTTCAGGTAAAACAAAACGTCTGTCCGTAACTCTTCTATGCATTGTTACCGCTATTATGGTGAATCACGTGTCCACCCTATCCTAGGAGGTATGAAGCATGCTCATTGCATTGCAGGGCGCCGTTTCGCAGGGCGTCCTCTGGGGCATTATGGTGCTTGGCGTGTTTATCACGTTCCGCCTGCTCGACATTCCCGATATGACCTGCGACGGCAGCTTTGCCCTCGGCGGCTGCGTCTGCGCTGTGCTCATCGTCAATAACAACGTCGACCCGCTGCTCGCCGTGCTGGCCGGCATGTGCGCCGGCGCCATCGCGGGCGCCGTCACGGGCATTTTGACCACCGTCTTCGAGATTCCCGCGATCCTCGCCGGAATCCTCACCCAGATCAGCCTGTGGTCCATCAACCTGCGCATCATGGGCAAGTCCAATACGCCCATTCTTGCCAAGGGCACCGTGTTCTCGGCCGTCAGCAATATGACCGGTCTGCCGCAGTCCACCGTTGCCATCATCTTGGGCATCCTGCTCGCCGTGGCTATCGTTGCCATCCTGTATTGGTTCTTTGGCACCGAAATCGGCTCGGCGCTGCGCGCCACCGGCAACAACGAGTACATGATCCGCGCTCTGGGCGTCAACACCAACTCCACCAAGATGATCGCTCTCGTGCTCTCCAACGCCCTCATCGGCCTTTCGGGCGCGCTCATCTGCCAGAGCCAAAAGTATGCCGACATTGGTATGGGCACCGGCGCCATCGTTATCGGTCTTGCCGCCATTGTTATCGGTGAGGTGCTCGGCCGTCTGCTGCCCGGCGGCCTCACGCAGTTTAGCGTCCGTCTTGCCTCCGCCGTCTTTGGCTCCGTGGTGTACTTCCTTATCCGCGCCATCGTGCTGCAGTTGGGCATGGACGCCAACGACATGAAGTTGCTCTCCGCCGTGATTGTCGCCGTGGCCCTGTGCGTGCCCGTGGTTTGGGAGCGCTATAAGCTCCGCAGCTCCTACACGAAGGGGGATGAGGCAGATGCTTAAGCTCTCGCACGTCAAAAAGACCTTTAACAAGGGCACTGTCACCGAGAAGCGCGCGCTCACCGGCGTCGACCTCACCCTTAACGACGGCGACTTTGTAACCGTGATTGGCGGCAACGGCGCCGGCAAGTCCACGCTGCTCAACATGATCGCCGGCGTGTATCCGCTCGATTCGGGTATTATCGAGCTCGACGGCACCGACATCTCGCGTCTGAGCGAGTCGCAGCGCGCCAAGTACCTGGGCCGTGTGTTCCAGGACCCCATGCGCGGCACCGCAGCCGACATGCAGATCGCCGAGAACCTGGCCCTCGCCAAGCGCCGTGGCCAGCATCGCGGCCTTTCATGGGGTGTCACCAAGGCCGAGAAGGATGAGTACGTTGAGCTGCTCAAGCGCCTGGACCTTGGCCTGGATACACGTCTCAACGCTAAGGTCGGCCTGCTCTCGGGCGGCCAGCGCCAGGCACTCACCCTGCTGATGGCCACGCTCACCAAGCCGCGCCTGCTGCTGCTCGACGAGCACACGGCGGCCCTCGACCCCAAGACGGCATCGAAGGTGCTCAACCTGACCGAGGAGATCGTCGACGAGAACCACCTGACCACGCTCATGGTCACGCACAACATGAACGACGCCATACGTCTGGGCAATCGCCTGATCATGATGCACGAGGGCCACGTGATCTACGACGTGGCGGGCGATGAGAAGAAGTTGCTCACCGTCGCCGACCTACTGCAGAAGTTTGAAGAGGTCTCGGGCGGCGAGCTCGCCAACGACCGCATGCTGCTAAGCTAAAACCTGCCAAAAAGGGACAGGTTTATTTTGGCAGGTTTTATCTGCGCAAACGTCAAAACCGCCGCAAAGGGACAGACGCCCTTGCGGCGGTTTTCGCATATTATGTCGATAATCCGATATTCAACCAGACATTCTGGCTAAGGACTAAGGAAACTGCCATGAAAAGACTCCCCCGCCTTGCGTTAGCCGCCGCGTTGTTTGCCGGCGCGCTCGCAGGCATCCCAAGCCTCGCTTTCGCGGGGAACCTGCCCGCCGCTATTGACGGCTCCGTGGCCGTCATGCACACCAACGACATCCACGGCAGCTACAAGTACAGCTACAACGAAAGCAAGGGCACTGGCACTGTGGGCTTTGACGGACTGGCGGTTCTCTATAGCGCCCAGGGCAACGCCCCCGATCTTTTGCTCGATGCGGGCGACACCTTCCACGGACAGTCCTTCGCCACCATGAGTGAGGGCAAGAGCATCGCCGAGCTCATGGACACCTTCTATGCCGACGGCTACGACGCGACCACGCCAGGTAACCACGACTGGAGCTACGGCGCGGACAAACTCCGCACCATGACCAGCTACAGCACCACTGGCACGCCCTTCGCCATGCTCTGCGCGAACGCAAAGTCTACGAGCGGCGTATGGAGCTCGAGCATCACGAAGACGCTCGATCGCACCTGGGAGGATAGCGAAGATCACTCCACATTCGACTACAAAATCAAGGTCGGCGTCGTGGGCGCCATGGATGAGTCGCTGGAATCCTCGCTGCGCGCGGACCTGGTCGCGGGTACGTCGTTCTCGAGTGCCGCGAACGCCATCAATACCGAGGCAGAGCAGCTGCGCAGGGAGGGCTGCGATGTTGTTGTGTGTATCGCGCATACACTCAACGCCAAGACCTTTGCCACGCGGCTCCGTGGCGTCGATGCCCTTATCGCAGGCCACGAGCACATCAACCTTAACGAGAAGGTGACGGGAGCCGACGGCAAGACGATCCACGTTGTTGAGGCAGGCAGCGCCTTTGCCGAGGTGGGGCTGCTTTCCATTCCGTACAAGTACGACACGAATGGCACCGAGACGACCGACGATGACACGGTCACGGTCCCTGCAGACGGCAGCGACGAGAAGCTCTACACCGCCAAGAACGTCAACGACCTTTTGGCAGACCCCGACAAGGGCTCCGACTACCAAAGCCGCCTTGAAGACGTCCGCAACAAGATCAAGCCGCTCGACGAGGCCTTTGAAAACGAATCGAACAAGGTGCTCGGCACATCCACCACCAACTATTTCTACGGCGAGGACGCCGCAGGCACGCATGGTTGGGAAATGGTGCGCACCACCGATTTCCGCCCCAGCAAGGAGGACGACACCACCAAAGCCCAGACCATCGGCCACGTGATTTGCGGCTCCTATCTTGCCTTGACGGGCGCAGACCTCGCTATCGAAAACGCTGGCGGCATCCGCGGCGGCATCGCGGCGGGCAACGTGACCGCCGGCAACGTGACCGCCATCTCGCCCTACGGCAACACCGTGGAGACCTGGACCATGACCGGTGCGGACTTCCTCGCAGCGCTCGAGCACTCGCTGCAGATCAGCGACGAGTGCAATCACAGTTATGAGCTTCAGCAAGCCTACGTGGCAGCCGGTCATACCGAGCAGGAGGCGCAAGACAAGTACAAGTGGCGCGATGACTCTGGCAGCGTTCTCTCCTTTGGCGGCATCAACGTGACGATTGATTGGACGCAGCCCGAAGGCAAGCGCATTGTGAGTGCCACACTCACCAAGGACGGCAGCACGCTCGATCCCACCAAGACCTATACCGTCGCCACCAACAACTACATCATTACCAACACGACCGACTTCCCCACCTTCGCACACGCCACCAAGCGCACCGAGTGGGGCACGTGTGAGGCGGCGCTGAGGGCGCTGATTGGGCAGAGCAGCTGGGAGAGCAAGATGGCCTCGCTCGCGGGCACCATCAGCTTTGGCTCCGCTGCCGTGGACCCCACGCCCACACCGGCCCCGACGCCTAAGCCCTCACCTAAGACGGACACGACGACCACGAAGGTCATCACCAAGAAGACGACCGGTAAGCTCGCTGCAACGGGAGACCGCACGCTGGCAGTAGTTGGCGCGTGCCTTATCGGCGGCATCATCGTCATCATCCTCGGCATTATCTGGAAGCGTCGACGCTAAGCTACACCGCCGGGCCTTGCAGCCCCGCCGCGTAAACCTTATATCGAGCACAGAAGCCCGTCCGAATTTGATCGGACGGGCTTCTTGGTGGGTATCATGGTTGAACGATCATTAGGAGGTTTTCCCTACATGGAATTGTTTGAGCCGATTCTTCATTTCTTTGAGCAACGGTGGGTCCACAACATCATCTGGGCCGTCATCTTGGCGATAGGCACCGCCGTCGCCGCCAAGGTCGTATCCAAGACCCTGAACCATCTGCTTAACCGAGACGATAACCCGCTTCCGGCATCGAGTATCTTCATCAACATCGCGCGCGCCGTCATCTGGATGATTGGCGGCAGCTTTATCCTCGACAACTGCTTTGGCATTAACGCAAACGCGCTCGTCGCTGCTCTTGGCGTCGGCGGCATCGCCATCTCGCTCGGCTTTCAGGACACGCTGTCAAACCTTATCGGCGGCATGCAAGTGACCTTTATGGGCATCATCAAACCCGGCGACAATATCGAGGTCGGCGGCGTATCCGGCGTGGTCCAAGACATCACTTGGCGCCATACAACGATTGAGGATGCCTGTGGACAGACCATCATTGTGCCCAACTCCAACATCTCCAAGAACACGCTCGTGCATTTGATGCCCTTTGGGCGCGTGGCCGTGCCCGTTGCCGTAAAGGACACGTCTAAGTGGGCTTCCCTTGACGTGCTGGCAGACGAGCTCACGAGCGCAACCAAAACGGCCGTCTCGCCCATCTCGGGCTTTGACAAGGAGCCCTACGTACTCTTTAGCGAAATCGGCGACTTTGGCATCAAAGGAAAGATCATCTTTATCGTCAGCGACGACAGCACTACTTTCACGGCAGCCGACGCCTGCATCCGCGCCATCGCCCCCATCATCGCCTAAACCACCGTAAAGGGGTCAGGCATCTTTGTAGCGGTTTTCATTCGTGGTACCATGGTTTATATAGTTGTTTAAACGACTAAGGGAGCAACATCATGGAAGAGGCCTATCGTCAAGCACGCAAGCGCGGCGAGCAGGGACGCCGTCGCGCCATCAGCCAAAGCGAGCATCCATACCTTACGGACCTCGATAGCCTGGTTGCCCAGCTCCCCTTAGGTCAGCGAGAGAATGTCGGCCTAAGGGATATTCCGCTCGAAATGGTCGTCGGCACGATCACCAAGGGCCGTCAGTCCGCCTTTTCGTGTAACTTTATGCCCCTGCTTCCGTTTAGCACCGAGTTCGCCCGCAAGTGGTCCAACCTCTACGATATCCAGGTAACCGAGGGCTATCGCGACCCCATCATCGTCACCGAGTTCATGCATCGGTTCTATGTCCAGGAAGGCAACAAACGCGTCAGTGTCCTCAAATTCCTAGACGCCCCGACGGTTTCGGCCAAGGTCACCCGTCTCTACCCCGGCACATGGGATTCCGTCGAAAGCCGCCTGTACGGCGAGTTCTGCGCGTTTTGGCGCGTCTGCCCCCTATACGAGATCGAGTTCTCGCGTGAGGGAAGCTACGAAACGCTCGCGAAGATGCTCGGTCAGAACCTTATCGAAAAATGGCCGCAGAAAAAGGTCGACTACCTGCGCCACACCTTCCTGCTCTTTAAGCGCGCCTACCTTCGCGCAGGCGGCGACCACCTGGACATTACGCCTGCCGACGCCATGCTCGTGTACCTCAATGTGTACAACCAGGACCGCCTGCTGGATACGCCGACGGATATCGTCGTAAACCGCCTGTGCAAGATTTGGCGCGAGCTGGTCATTGCCGGCAAAAATGACGAGGACAAGGTCGATCTTGTCGAAGCACCGAGCGTCGACGAGGAAGAAACGCCCGCCAAGTCCACCGCTGGCGTGCTCAACTTCTTTATGGGCAAGACCGTCTACTCGACGGCCAACCCCCTGCGCATCGCCTTTATCCATGAGTTCCCCTGTGCGACGTCGAGCTGGGACAGCCTGCACGACCAAGGGCGTCAGTATCTCGATGAGCACTTTGGCGGTATCGTGCGCACCGAGGCGTTCGAGGACTGTCACGATCCGGATGTGTTCTACGCCGCCGTGGAAACGGCTGTCAAACATGGAGCAAACGTCATCTTCTCGACCTCGCACCGCCTGATGGAATACACGCTCAGGGCTGCCGTTGAGTATCCCCGGGTTCGGTTCCTCAACTGCTCTATCGGCCTTCCCCATCAAAGCGTCCGTTCGTACTTTGGCAAGATGTACGAGGCCAAGTTTCTGCTGGGCGCCCTTGCGGCCAGCATGGCGGACAACCACCGCATCGGTTACCACGCGTCGGTCTTCGCCTCGGGCGCACTCAGCGAGATCAACGCCTTTGCGATTGGCGCCTCGCTGCTCGACCCGCGCGCGCAGGTCATCCTCACCTGGGGCGATGTGCCCGCCGGTGGTCTTGCCGAAGCCATGTGCCGCGAAGGCGTGAGCGTCATGACCGGCGCTGACATGTCAAAGTCGCTCGAAGACCCAACGGCCTACGGGCTTCACCGCTTGGTCGACGGCAAAGTCACCGGCATCGCCATGCCCGTATGGAACTGGGGCCGTTACTACGAGCTCATCGTTCGCAGCCTTCTGCACGGCACGTGGGACGAGACCAGCGACGACAACCAAGTGCGCGCCGTCAACTACTGGTACGGCATGAGCTCCGGCGTTATCGACATCCGTTACGCTCCGGGCCTACCCTACCAGACACGCAAACTCGTGCAGTTGCTCCGCAACGGCATTGTTGAGGGCTCCATCAACCCCTTTGGCGGCGAGCTCCACAGCCAGAACGGCGTGGTACAGATCGAAGGCTTCCCTCCGCTGCCGAGCACGCAGATTGTCGAGATGAATTGGCTGGCGGACAACGTGGTAGGCACCATTCCGCAGCTCGACGATGAGCCGAAAGTCCCTGCCCTATGAAAATCCTTGCCATAGCCGATACCGAAGAACGATGCCTTTGGGAGTGCTTTCGCAAGGAACGCTTTGAGGGAGTCGACCTGATTTTGTCCGCCGGCGATCTGGACCCGGACTATCTTGAGTTTTTGGTTACGGTCATCAACAAACCGCTCATCTACGTGCGCGGCAATCACGATGACCGCTACGCACGTCATGCACCGGGCGGATGTATCTGCGTGGAAGACAGCGTGTACACGTACCGAGGGATTCGCATTGCGGGCCTTGGCGGGTCCATGCGTTATCGCGACGGCGCCAACATGTACACCGAACGCGAGATGTCCAAGCGCATGCGTAAGCTGTCGCGTAAGGTTAGGATGGTCGGCGGGTGCGACATTCTGCTTACCCATGCACCCGCCGCCGGTATGGGTGATCTGGACGATCTGCCGCATCGAGGGTTTAAGTGCTTTAACACGGCACTTGAGTCCTGGGGGGTCGACTACATGGTGCATGGGCATGTACACCAAAGCTACGGTTACGATTTTCAGCGCGAGCGGCAGCATGTGTGTGGAACGACGATCATCAACGCCTGCGGCTATACGCAGTTTGAGCTCGACCAGACGCGCTACCCCATCCGTGGCTGGCAGGCAGCCTGGCTCAATTCGCAAACCATGCGCCGCGAACTCAAACGCCACGATGCCATAGAGTCCTCAACCGCCAGAACACCCTGGTAACCACCTCAAAGGGGACGCTGACCCCTTTGAGGTGGTTTTGGCACGCGATAGCAAGAAACCCGGTCCCACACGAGGCGGAACCGGGTTTCTTTAGCAATGCTTGCTTTGCTCAGGCAGTAACTAGCAGTTACTCAGCCAGGAAGTCACGCTGGACAGCGGGATCGACCTTGACGCCAGGGCCCATGGTGGAAGACACGGAGATGGACTTGACGTACTTGCCCTTAGCAGAAGAGGGCTTGACGCGCAGGATCTCGGTGTACAGGGCAGCGTAGTTCTCGACGAGCTGCTGCTCAGAGAAGGACTTCTTGCCCAGGGGCACGTGGCAGATGCCGTAGCGGTCGGCGCGGTACTCAACGCGGCCAGCCTTGAGCTCGGAGACCATCTTGGCGACGTCCATGGTCACGGTGCCGAGCTTGGGGTTCGGCATGAGACCACGGGGACCAAGGATCTTACCGATGCGGCCAACCTTGGCCATCATGTTCGGCGTAGCGATAGCGGCGTCGAAGTTAATCTCGCCCTTCTGGATCTGGGCGACGAGCTCGTCGGAACCGATGATGTCGGCGCCGGCAGCCTCAGCCTCGCGGGCCTTCTCGCCCTCGGCGAAGACGGCAACACGAACGGTCTTGCCGGTGCCGTGGGGCAGGGAGATGGAACCACGGATGTTCTGGTCAGCCTTACGAGTATCGATGCCCAGACGGAAGTGGGCCTCGACGGTCTCGTCGAACTTGGCGGTGTCGAGCTCCTTGATGAGCTTGGCAGCCTGAAGGGGGGTGTAGAGCGTGGCGCGGTCGATCTTCTCGGCAGCGGCGTTATAGCTCTTACCATGCTTAGCCATGTGCATTACCTCCTGTGGTTAAACGGGCGTGAGCCCTCCCACATCGTATCGTGTGCCCTATTGCACACATTTAACGGGCGCCCCGGTCGGAGCACCCGTCGTTACCATAAGAAATCGCTACTCAGCGATGGTGACGCCCATGGAACGGGCGGTACCGGCGATGATCTTCTTGGCGGCGTCAATGTCGTTGGCATTGAGGTCCGGCATCTTGATCTCGGCGATCTTGGTTAGCTGCTCCTGGGAGAGCTGACCAACCTTGTCGGCCTGGGGCTTAGCGGAACCAGACTTAAGGTTCAGCTCCTTCTTGATGAGGTGAGCCGCCGGCGGGGTCTTGGTGATGAAGGAGAAGGACTTATCCTCGAAGACAGTGATCTCAACGGGGATGATGTCGCCCTTCTTGTCCTGCGTCTCGGCGTTAAAGGCCTGGCAGAACTGCATGATGTTCACGCCAGCTGCGCCCAGGGCGGGGCCGACGGGAGGAGCGGGGTTAGCTGCACCAGCAGGAATCTGGAGCTTAATGACGTTGGCAACCTTCTTCTCAGCCATGGTCATTCCTTTCGAATCACGAGTGTGAAGTACTTGCTATATCGTAAGCACGCACGTGTTAGAAGCACTCCTGAGATGAGCAGTCACAGAAGAAGCACGCTCGCGCGAACGGACGAAAACTTAAGCGATGACAGCGACCTGGTTAAAGTCGAGCTCGACCGGCGTCTCGCGTCCAAAGATCATCAGCGTGACCTTGAGCTTGCCAGCCTCGGTGTTAACCTCGGAGACCTTGCCATCAAAGTCGGTAAGCGGGCCATCGGTGACGCGGACGGACGTACCGACCTCAATATCAACCGACGTACGCTTGGGCGAATCGCCCTTACCGGGACGACGAGTCATCTTATTGTACTCGTCGCGGGAAAGCGGAGCGGGCTTGCCATTGCCGCCCAGGAAACCGGTGACGCCAGGCGTGTTACGAACACACGTCCAAGCATCGTCATCCATCTCCATGCGGACCAGGACATAACCCGGGAAAATCTTGGAATCCTTGGTCTCACGCTTGCCACCCTCTTTAATCTCGGTGACACGCTCCATAGGAATCTCGATATCAAAGATACGGTCTTGCATGCCCATAGTCTCGATGCGATGCTCGAGATCGGACTTAACGCGGTTCTCGTATCCAGAGTAAGTGTGAACGACGTACCAACGCTTAGACATGGTTTAGCCCCTCAATCCAGAGAACAGAGCAAGAGCCTCGCCAAAGCCAGCATCGAGCAGAGCGATGACGACGCCGACGACGATCAGAGAAGCGCAAACGACGACCGAGTAGTTCACGAGCTCCTTCTTATCGGGCCACGTGACACGCTTCATCTCGGACTTGACCGAAGCGAAATACTTCTTGGTGCGGGCGAAGAAACCAGGCTTCTCGTTCTTCTTGGACTTCGCAGCCTTCTCGTTCTTCTTGGCAACGGCCTTCTTGGCCTCAACCTTGGAGTTGGCGGCAGCGCTGTTGGCAGGTGCCGGCTGCTGAGCCTTCTTCTTGTTCTTCTTGTTGGCCATTTGGGTTACCTCCGCGCAATGCGCTTATACATGAGTAAACCGTAAGCCCCCAATTGGGAGCTTACGGAATAATGACTGGCACGCCAGGAAGGACTCGAACCCTCAACACTCGGTTTTGGAGACCGATGCTCTACCAATTGAACTACTGGCGTATGTGACTAGAGACTAGCGAGTCTCTTTGTGCAGCGTGTGGTGACGGCACCAGGGGCAATACTTCTTGATCTCCATACGATCAGGCATGGTCGACTTGTTCTTGGTGGTCGTATAGTTGCGGCGCTTGCACTCAGTGCACGCAAGAGTAACTAGAGTACGCATGTATCCTGAACCTTTCATTTCCGCCCCGTACGGGCACGAGTTGTTACTTTATCAGCTCCACGTAAGTGCTGTCAATGAAAACCTCGAGTCAATTGGTTCTCGGTGGATCCATTCATATTTGGAACACATCAATGAAGCCATCGAGAGCTAATCGACGGTGCATCCAGGACCATTATCGATCCTCTCGACACCAGCAACGGCTCAATATCCATTGCAGAAAAGAACCCGGCACCCATATAAGTGCCGGGTTCTCTAAGTCAGCTATATCAAAGAGCTAATTTACTCAATGATCGTGGAGACGATGCCCGAACCGACGGTGTGGCCACCCTCGCGGATAGCGAAGCGCAGGCCCTCCTCCATGGCGATCGGGTGGATGAGGTCGCCCTCGATGGTGATGTGGTCACCAGGCATAGCCATCTCGGTGCCCTCGGGGAGCTTGACCGTACCGGTAACGTCGGTGGTACGGAAGTAGAACTGAGGACGATAACCATCGAAGAACGGGGTGTGACGGCCGCCCTCCTCCTTGGTCAGAACGTAGATCTCGCCGGTGAACTTGGTGTGCGGGGTAACCGAACCGGGCTTGCAGAGAACCTGGCCGCGCTCGATGTCCTCGCGCTTGATGCCGCGGAGCAGCAGACCGACGTTGTCGCCAGCCTCGCAGAAGTCCATGGACTTACGGAACATCTCGATACCGGTAACGACGGTGTTCTGGGTATCCTTGATGCCGACGATCTCGACGGGCTCGTTGAGCTTGAGCTCACCGCGCTCGACACGGCCGGTAGCAACGGTACCACGGCCGGAGATGGTCATAACGTCCTCAACGGCCATCAGGAACGGGAGGTCGTTGTTACGAGCAGGCGTCGGGATGTACTCGTCGACGGCCTTCATGAGCTCGCGGATAGCGTCCATCCACTTGGCGTCGCCCTCGAGAGCGCCCAGAGCGGAACCACGGATGACGGGGATGTCGTCGCCGGGGAAATCGTACTCGGAGAGGAGCTCACGGGTCTCCATCTCGACGAGGTCGATGAGCTCGTCATCGTCGACCATGTCGCACTTGTTCAGGAAGACGACGATGTAGGGAACGCCGACCTGACGGGCGAGCAGGATGTGCTCGCGGGTCTGAGCCATGGGGCCGTCGGTAGCGGCGATGACCAGGATAGCGCCGTCCATCTGAGCAGCACCGGAGATCATGTTCTTGACGTAGTCAGCGTGGCCCGGGCAGTCAACGTGAGCGTAGTGACGGGCAGCGGTCTCGTACTCAACGTGGGAAACGGAGATCGTGATGCCGCGCTCGCGCTCCTCGGGAGCCTTGTCGATGTTCTCGAACGCAGTGAAGTCAGCCTTGCAGCCCTCGGTCTCGGAGAGAACCTTGGTGATGGCAGCGGTCAGCGTGGTCTTGCCGTGGTCGACGTGACCAATGGTGCCGATGTTAACATGCGGCTTAGTGCGCTCAAACTTCTCTTTGGCCATAAAGCCCTCCTCTAAACAGGTCGTCCCCGGACGGGACTTTGCCTTTATACCATAGTGGCCTCTCAACATACTATTGAGAAGCCACCGTGTTACCTATGGTAGCGGTGACTGGATTCGAACCAGTGACGCCACGGGTATGAACCGTGTGCTCTAACCAACTGAGCTACACCGCCGGATGGAGCCTGCAACCAGACTTGAACTGGTGACCTCTTCGTTACCAACGAAGTGCTCTACCGACTGAGCTATACAGGCACTTGACGGGTGGGAGCTATAGGATTCGAACCTATGTAGGCAGAGCCAACGGGTTTACAGCCCGTCCCCATTAACCACTCGGGCAAACTCCCAATCGTTCAAGTATCCGCAGGTCCTTTGGTCTTTTGGACCGCCGCCCCCGCGAACGAAAAAGATAATACGATGCAACCTTGGGGGCTGTCAACGAAAACCTATAGATACACGGTGCCGGGCGTATCTATATAGCCGTGACCTGCGGTTTTATTGAGTTTGGATATGAAGGACAGTGGTTTTGGATACTGAGGTGACGTTTCCCAAGGTAACACTTTGCTGTAGTGGAGTACACCTTCAGTATCGAACTTCGATACCAGCTTATTTGCACCTATATATAGGTCGAGATCGGGGCTGCCCAGACAGAAGATTGCTCTTCCCAGGCAAAATCGAGCGTGGATTTTCTTCCGTTTGAAATCGAGCGTGGATAATCTCCCACTTTGCCGTGCCATCGAATCCAAAGTGGCAGATTATCCACGCTCATTCACTAGGCGGAAGATTTTCCACGCTCGTGTGTCCGATAATCCACGCTCGATGACGATGACCAACCTCGCCCCGGCCTATGTCTCGACCTGTAACAGTAAGAGGGTTATTCCTCCCCTATCTGTTACAGATCGAGATGTTTCGCAGAAACCCCCGCTTACGTCTCATTCTGTAACAGTAAGAACGGTTTTCAGCCTCTTCGTGTTACGGATCGAGATGTTATCGGCCTTCCCTTGGCAATGTTTCGATCTGTAACTATAAGGAGGGTCTTCAGCCCACTCGTGTTACGGATCGAGACAAACCTGAAGCTTGGTTGGCGCCAAACACGCTGACTTATCGACATAAATAGAAACGGGCCCTGTCCCACAAGGGAACAGAGCCCGAAACTCTCATGGAGCCAGTGACAGGAATCGAACCTGCAACCCACTGATTACAAATCAGTTGCGCTACCGTTGCGCCACACTGGCACACTTGGCGCTTTCGCGCGAAGCCAGATAAGAATAAAGGAATTGCGGACGAGGCGCAACAGGCCCTTTGACCGACCACATCTCAAAACTATTCGCCAGAACGAATAGTTTTTATTACAATGAAGAAGATAAAACTATTCGTTCTGGCGAAGGGTTTCACGATGTTGACCACGAAGGAAGCTGCAGAGCTACTCGACATCACCCCGCGCAGGGTGCAAGAGCTCATAAAAAACGGAGCGCTTGAGGCACGCAAGGCTTCTGGTGTATGGCTCATCGACAAAGACAGCGTCAACGCACGACTCCGCTCCGTGACCAAAACGGGGGGACGCCCCCGTCGAGGCCATGGAAAAAGCGAGATTACGTTTACCCTCATGAACCGCACGCACGAAGTCGCCCAGCTGGTCTACAGCACATCGCGAAAAGACTTTACCCACATCGGTGCCGACATCGATTACATCCACGCCCCTATTGGAGTACTTGGCCCCAATAGTCCCGTGTCGCTCGACTCTTTCCGCATTTGGTGGCGAGGCCGCGGTATCCCGCTCGCACGCATTGGGCTAGCCTCCCTGCTTGCAGAAGCCGCAGTCGATGTTCCCGATGAACTCGTACAGCGAAATCTTGGCCTCTCCTTATCCGACCAGTATTGGATTAGGCCCCAAGACTCCGGTCTCGCGTGGAAAGATATTAACTTCTTCAATAATGCTTTTGATGACGTCTCGCTAACCATTGCACCCTTCGCCCCAGAGGGCAAGGCAGCTGCCGCAAAGCCCGACAACACCTCGGACGGCAATCTTCAAAAGTACTGGACATGCGAGGATGACCGTCGAATTCTCCACAAAGCAGGTGCGCATCTAAACCAGGAACCTTATAACGAGCTGGTGGCGACTGCACTTCACCGTCGCATCCTAAACGCCTGCGATTATGTGCCTTACTCGCTCGAGGGCACGGGCACTTCCGCCCTGAGCATATGCAATGTCTTCTTAACTGATGAAGAAGAGTATGTCCCTGCGTTCTATGTAAACCAGCATGCAAATGCAAACGAGCGACTAACCGATTACGAACGGTATGTAGCAAACTGCGAGGAGCTTGGAGCGACAGTTATAAAAGACGCCCTTGACCGCATGATCGTATGCGATGACATCATTGCCAACTACGATCGCCATTGGCGCAACTTTGGCCTCGTGCGAAACGTCAACTCACTGGTCTGTAGACCAGCCCCCATCTTCGATTCGGGCTCATCACTCTGGTGCAACATATCACTAGAGGAGCTTAGGGCGGGAGAGCACAGTTTTACCAGCGCACAATTTCATTCAAGCCCCGCCAAACAAATGTTGCTCGTCGAGGACATGGGCTGGTTTGACGGCGACAAACTCGAGGGCTTTGTCGACGAGGCGATCGAGATTCTGTCTAAAAACGACGCGCTCACGGCAAGGCTGCCATATCTAAAAGAGGCGCTTACATGGCGCCTCCGTAGAATGATCGACATCGCTGAATGGAGTTAGCGAGACAGCGTCGCGCCGTCAGCTCCCCTACCTCCCGCGCAGGGCCTTGAGCTTGGCCAGGGCATCGGGGCTCAGGCGACTGCCCAGAGTCATCTTGATCTGCGGGGCTTCCTCGGCCTCGTGAACGTCGTTATCGATCTGTTTGATCTCGTCCACCAGCATACGGCTCGAGATGCGCGTGACGCCCTTGCCCATGACGACGGCCTGGATCGTGCCGTCACTCGACACCACGGAGCACGCGCGGCCTTCCTCGCGTGCCTCGATGCAGAGCTTCTGCACCACGGTATCGGCAGAGACGCCCGTCGGCGAAAACTCGATGCGCACGCCACGGGCCGGCAGGTTGGGGCGCTCGCTGGAGATATTGCCCGCGCCGTCAAACACGATTACGGCCTCGTAGCGGCCTTGGGCAAACGCGGCAACGTCGTTGATGAGGGCGGTGCGCGCCATATCGTGAACGTCGCTGGAATACGGATCGTCGGAATGGTCGTAGACGAGCTTTTCGTAGCGCGGCGTGCAGTGGATCACGTTGTAGCCGTCGACCACCAGCAGCTCGGGCTTATTGGAGTGCACCGTCGAGACTGGATCGGCGATGGCCTGCGCAAACGCATTGCCGCCCACACCATAGGTCGCGGCCGAAACAATCGGCTTGGCCGAGCCCTCGCCAAAGCGCTTGGCCTTGGACTTGGCGCGGTTCTTCTTGGACATGCGCTACTCCTCCCCCATGAGCTCGCCGGCATTGCGGCGCAGCCACTCAAAGCACAGCGCGGTGGTCGCCTGGGCCACGTTGAGACTCTCGGTCATGCCGCGCTGGGGAAGCTTGGTCAAAAAGTCGCATTTCTCGAGCACCAGACGCGAGATGCCGTCGCCCTCGGAGCCCATGACGAGTGCCACGCGACCCTCGAAGGGGGCGTCCCAGCAACTGCCCTCGGCGTGCTCGGAGGCACCGCCCACCCAAAAGCCAGCGGCCTTGAGGTCATCGAGCGCACGGGCGATATTGGGAACCTGCGCGATGGGCAAATGCATGACGGCGCCGGCTGACGTCTTGTAGCTGCCCACGGTTACGCCAGCGGCACGCTTATTGGCGATGATGACACCGGCCGCGCCCACAACCTCGGCGGAGCGCACGATGGCGCCAAAGTTGCCGTCGTCGGTCACGTGGTCGAGCACAACGACGAGTGCCGGACCCTCGCCCGCGCGGTCGAGAATATCGGCAATATCGGCATAGGGGAAGTTGCCAACCTCGAGCGCAATGCCCTGGTGAGCGCCATGGCTCGACAGCGCATCGAGCTGCGCGCGCGGCACATACTTAACGCGGACGCCCGCGGCGTTGAGGTCGTCGACCAGGCGCGACAAGGCGGCATCGCGCTCCCCGCCCTCGGCAATGAGTGCGCACTTGATGGGAAAACCAGTGCGTAGTGCCTCGGCGGCAGCGCGACGACCTTCGATAAACTCGCCCTTGGGAGCCTGGACAGCGTCGCGGTTGCGATCGCGCTGCGGACGCGCAGCTTGGGTGCGATCGCGCTGGCCCTTGGAAGCGGCAGCGCGGTCATTTCGGCGAATCGGACGCGAGCCAGAAGCAGCCTGCTTGCCGCCACGAGGCGCACGCTTGCGATTGTCGGCCATAGGACGGCCTCCTTAAATAGATAACGAACAAGAATCGACCGTCCGAGCCACGGCACTTTGCCTTTCAATCGTCGGACATGACCACCAGGTCTATGCCCTCCTCTTTCAAGGCAATCTGCCGCACCTCGAACGGTCGACAAATACTAGAGAGTCTTAATACGAGTGCCCGCGGCAGTATCCTCGATCGTCAGGCCCAGGTCCTTGAGCTGGTCGCGGATGGCATCGGCCAGATCCCAGTTCTTGGCGGCGCGGGCCTCGGCGCGAGCCTCGAGAATCTTGGCAGCTGCCTCGTCCACATCGTCACCCGTGTAGGCAACCAGACCGGCGGCAACGCCCAGCAGGCCCAGCGGCAGCTCGACCTTGGGCTCGGGAAGCTCAACGCCAAACGTATCGAGCAACTCGGCCAGGGTATCGGCAGCGGCAAGCGCGGCGGCCTTGTCGGCAGCGTCGCCCGCCTGCTCCAGGTACTGGTTGCACTCGGTCACAAAGCCAAAGACGGCACCCATGGCACCGGCGGTGTTAAAGTCGTCGTCCATGCACTCCTTAAAGGCAGTACGAGTCTCGGCGGCCTTGGCGACAAACGCCTCGGCGGCAGCCTCATCGGCGTCGGCCGTCGCGTGGTTCGCAGCCCAACGCAGGTTCTCGACCGTGCCGGCGATACGCGTGAGCGAGTTCTCGGCACCCTCCAGGCGCTCCCAGGAGAAGTCGAGCGGCGAGCGATAGCTCGTCTGCAGCATCAGCAGGCGAAGGGCCGCGGCAGAGTGCTGCTCGAGCACCTCGGCCAGCGTAAAGAAGTTACCGAGCGACTTGGACATCTTCTCACCGTCTACCAGCAGCATGCCCGTGTGCATCCAGGTGTTGGAGAAGCCCTGGTGCCAGGCGCAGGTGGCCTGGGCGCACTCGTTCTCGTGATGCGGGAAGGCAAGGTCGGAGCCGCCGCCGTGGATGTCAATCGGGGTGCCCAGGTAGCGATGCACCATGGCGGCGCACTCGGTGTGCCAACCGGGACGGCCCTCGCCCCAGGGGCTCGGCCAGCTGGGCTCGCCGGGCTTGGCGGCCTTCCACAGGGCAAAGTCGAGCGGGTCGTTCTTGTCCTCGTTCTCCTCGATGCGCGCACCAACCATAAGGTCGTCGATGTTGCGGCCCGAGACCTGACCATAGTTGGGATCGCTGCGCACGGCAAAGTACACATCGCCGTTATCGGCTGCGTAAGCGTGGCCCTGCTCGATAAGCGTCTTGATCATGGCGATCATGGGGCCGATCTCCTTGGTGGCGCGGGGGCGCACATCGGGATCGAGCACGTTGGCGGCGCGCATGACGCCGATGAACTTGTCGGAGAACTCCGTCGCGACCTCGGCAGCCGTACGGCCCTGCTCGTTGGCGCGCTTGATGATCTTGTCATCGACATCGGTGAGGTTCTGGGCGAACGTGACCTCGTAGCCGCTCGCGATGAGCCAGCGACGAATCACGTCAAAGCTGATGAACGTGCGGGCATTGCCGATGTGGATGTTGTCGTAGACCGTGGGGCCGCACACATACATGCGGACCTTACCGGGCTCGATGGGCTGGAACTCTTCCTTTTTATGGGTAGCGCTGTTGTAGATACGCATTCATTACTCCTTAACGGTTTTCTGTAGCAGGCAGACGGCCCAGGCGCCAATTCCCTCGCCTTGGCCTTCCCAGCCGAGTTTTTCGGTCGTAGTGGCAGCGACGCCCACGTTTTCGACGTCAACGCCCAGGGCATGGGCCAGGTTGGCGCGCATGGCATCGCGGTGCGGGGTGATCTTGGGCTGCTGGCAGGCAATGGTGCAATCGGCATCGACAAACTCAAAGCCCAACTCGCGCGCATAGTCCATCACACGGGCGAGCAGCACCATCGAGTCGGCGCCCTCATAGGCAGGATCGGTGTCGGGGAACAGCTTGCCGATGTCTCCCCCGCGGCAGGCGCCCAGAATGGCGTCGGCCAGCGCGTGCGCGAGCACATCGGCATCCGAGTGGCCCAGCAGACCGCGCTCGTAGGGAATGTCGACACCGCCGATAATACATCGACGCCCCTCCACCAGACGGTGAACGTCGTAGCCGTGTCCAATGCGCAGGTTACTGAACATGGGGAAGGTCCTCTCCCTCGGCCATGCGGCCGAGCAGAATCGCGGTTACGGGACGCAGGTCCTCGGGCACCGTCACCTTAAGGTTATCGCGCGGGCTCTGGACGCAGCGGACACGCCCACCCATGCGCTCGACCAGCGAAGAATCATCGGTCCCGATAAAACCCTCGGCGATAGCTGCGGTGTGGGCGCGCTTCATGGCGTCGACGCTAAAGATTTGCGGCGTCTGCGCGGTCCAATAGAGCTCGCGCGGCGGCGTCTCAACGATGTTGTCGCCGTCGACGATCTTGAGCGTGTCGATCGCGGGCTGGCCGCACACGACACCGTCGAGCGAGCGGTCGCCCACAAGCACGTCGATCGCATGATCGATGGCCTCGGTCGTGATGAGCGGACGAGCGCCGTCGTGAATGGCGACGTATTCAAAGCCTGCCGGAACCGCGTGCACGCCGGCTCGGGTGGAATCCTGACGGGTATCGCCGGCATCGGCAAAGCTGATGGGCGTGTCATAGTCAAACGGGTCGATAGCCAGGCGGCGCATCTCGGCACGACGCTCGGCAGGACAAACCACCACGATGTGGCCGACCTTTTCGCTACGGTCAAATGCGCGGATGGACCAGCTCATAAGCGGACGACCCGCTACATTGACGAGCTGCTTGCCACCGGGGTTACCAAAGCGCTGGCCGCTGCCACCGGCAACGACCACGGCGCATACGGGCGCCATTATGCGTTCCCCTGTTTGGTGCCCTTCATGCGGTACAGGGAGTCCGCAAGAATGGCAGGGTTGTTAACGCCAAAGTCGCCCAGGCGCTCCGGATCCTCGCTGATGTCGTCCATGAGTTCCTGCAGCGAGCCGTACTCGTCGACAATCTTCTCGGCCACGCCGTCGCGCACGACGGACACGCGCGAAAGCGTGCGCAGGCCCAGCGGCGTCATGACGGAGTCCTCATCCAGGTCGTCATAACCCAGAACCGCCGCCACATGCTGTGGGTCGGACAGGTCCTTAGGCGTCATGCGGCTAAGCTCGGCGCGAATCTTCTCGGCATTTGCCTCGGAGGAGTCGCTCGCGTAGTCGCGGATCATCAGGTCATACTCGGTATCCATACTGGAGCCGGCGAGCTGCTCGAGCTGCATCTGCACGAGCTTGCCCTGGTTGCCCAGCTTGACGATGCAATCCTTAAGCTCAGTCTTTGCCTGCTGCATGATCTCGAAGCTCGAGAAAATACCGGTAATGTCGGCGAGCGTAACGTAGTCGTCGAGCTCAAGGGCCGTCAGGCGCAGCAGGGAGCGATCAAGCGACTGACGGGTGGTCTGAAGCGTAGCGACGAGCTGGTTGACCGAGCTCATGATGGTGGTGACAGGCTGGATCTCGTAGCTCTTGCCGTGAACGTACACGTTGACGACGGCACGACGGGCCGAGACCGAGATCACGATGGCATCGGTGAGCACCGACATGCGAGCGGCGGTGCGGTGACGCATGCCCGTCTCGCTCGTGGCAAGCGAGGGATCGGGATTGAGGTGGAAGTTGGCGCGCAGGATCTGGGTGAGGTCGCCGTCGATAACGATAGCGCCGTCCATCTTGGAGAGCTCGAACAGACGGTTCGAGGTGAACGAAATGTTGAGCGGGAAGCCGTCGTTACCGGCAGCGAGCACGTTTTCGGTGTCGCCGACGCAGATAAGGGCGCCCAGGTGACCGGCGATGATCATGTCGAGGGCGGTGCGGATCGGCTGACCAGGTGCCGTCAGGCGGATGGCCTGTTCCATACGCTTTTGCAGCTCGTTCTTATCCAAGGCATCGCTCCCATCGTATACGCTCCATAAACGCTAAATAGTTTCTCACGGTTTGTCCCCGCAGCAGCCACGAAATCCGATGCTTACAGAATGAGCGAACACCGCTTAGGTAGCTCATTTGGGACGGGGCTCCTTTGACTGCTCATGTGGTAGCATCGGGTCTCATATAAATGAGGGAGTAGTCGCGTAATCGGGCTCGCCCGCAGAGAGGGAGCCAGACTATGGGACTCGCAGAGCTCGTGTTGCTCGCCGTTGGCCTTTCGATGGACGCCTTTGCCGTTTCCATCTGCAAGGGTCTCGGCATGAAAAAGATCAACCTTAAAGTCGCCGTGGTGCTCGGCCTGTTCTTTGGCGGCTTCCAGGCCGGCATGCCCGTGATCGGATGGGCGCTTGGCAGCCAATTCATGGGCATCATCGGCCCTATCGACCACTGGATCGCCTTTATCCTTTTGGCCTTTATCGGCGGCAAAATGCTGTGGGAAGCCTTTACCGAGGACGAGGATGAGGACGAAGGCGACGGCAAGGATGCCGAAAAGATTGACCTGGGTGAGTATCTAATCCTCGCCATTGCCACCTCGATTGACGCCCTGGCCGTAGGCATCTCGTTTGCGGCGCTCTCGGTCGATATCGTTCCCGCCGTATCGCTTATCGGCGTCACAACGTTTATCTTCTCCGTCGCCGGCGTAGCGATCGGCCACGCCTTTGGCGCACGCTACGAAAAACCCGCCACCATCGTGGGCGGCGTTGTACTCATCCTCATCGGGCTTAAGATCTTGCTTGAGCATCTGGGGATTCTCGCGATATAAAAAGCGCCTCTCATAAGCTCAACGTCAATGTAGAAGTCTCATGCAGAGTTTTGCATAATGCCTATTCGTGCAGACTTTTGCATGTCATACTGATATGCAAAAGTCTGCACGTTAGGAGATTGCCGTGGATACCCTTCCCATCACCACGCCGCGCCAAGCTGGCATCTACGTGCGCCAGGCACGCGACTCACAGGGAATCACCCGTGCGGCCCTCGCTAAAAAAGCCGGTGTTTCGGAGCGCCTGCTCGCATCGCTCGAGCTGGGAGATGCCACCGGCATTCGACTCGACAAGCTATTGGTGATCTTTAATGCTCTCGGACTGGCGCTCGCCGCTCAAGGGGATATCGTCAAAACGAATAACGAGCAATCAGCCAACGTTCCGCATGCCGATCTGCAAACTCGCAGCACCCCCAGACGCCATCGCGCTCAACGTCCCTCTCATAGCTACCGTTGCTGTGCCGCCATTCCGGTTCTTGCAGACGCCCCCTTTACGTCTGAACTCTACGACAAAGCCTTCGCCGATTTCGCCATGTCCAATCTCGGAGTCTCGATTGCCGCAAACGCATCTAACCAAACCAAGCCCGAAGGGAAATAGCCAATGGCCAGAACATCACTTCGGACCTTTATTTGCGGTGTACCTGCGGGAACGCTCACGCAAGATGAGAACGGTCTTATCAGCTTTACCTACGATCATGACTATGACGGGCCAGCCCTATCGACCAACATACCCGTATCGAATCGCACATACGGACAACAGGTCATGAATCCGTACCTGTTTGGCCTTCTACCCGACAGCGAGGACCAACGAAAAGCGATTGCCGCCAAATTCGACGTTAGGCCCAACAATCCCGTTGCGTTGCTCAGCCATATCGGACTCGACTGTCCGGGCGGAGTGCAGTTTTGTGCCGAAGAAGATGCCGACGCCGTCCTGCATCGCGCTGGCGAATACCGCCCTATAGACGACCACGAAATTGCTCTCCGTCTCAAGTCGATCAGAGATGACCGCGATGCATCGTGGATGGGTCTAGATGAAAGTTGGTCACTTGGAGGCAACCAGGGCAAGTTCGCACTCGCACTCATAGACGGTCGCTGGTGCGAATGCGTAGGTTCCTCGCCCACGACGCATATTTTCAAAAATGGTGTTATCGGATTTAAGCTCGAAGCGCTTAATGAGTTTGTCTGCATGAAAAGCGCCCAGCGCGCGGGTATCGCAACGGCGAACGTTGAGTATCGCTTATTTGAGGACGAACCCGCCCTCATTGTTGAGCGCTATGACCGTGTGAATGTCAAAGACGGGACAATCATGCGTCTACACCAAGAAGACCTCTGTCAGGCCCTTGGAGTGATGCCCGCTCAAAAGTACACGGCAGACGGCGGCCCGACCGCACGCGATATTCAGGAACTCCTCGTCAATACGAGCCATCATCAACTTAACCTGTATCTGTTTACGCAGATACTTTTCTTTAACGCCATCATCGGCGCACCGGACGCGCATGCGAAGAACTATTCCCTGCTTCTTGGAAACGGCGGCACAGCTATGATGGCCCGTATGTATGACGTTGCATCTGGGCTGGCATACGAACGTATGCGGCGAAAAGCGCGCCTCGCCATGAGCGTTGGCGGCGAAAACCGTGTGGGACGCATCGGTCCAGGCGCTATCCGCCGATACCACGGTATGGGCGACCCCGCGCTGGAGGCGGCACTCACCGATGCCGGGCTATCCGAGAAGTTTTGCTTTGCGACCATGATGGACCTCGCCTACGAGGTACCCATTTGCATGGAAGAGGTCATGGACGAATACGCCGATCTGCCCGGCATGGCGGACCTGCGCAAGCATATGCTCGGGCCCGTCCGCGAAAACTGCCAGCGCACCCTCGACCTCATCAAGGCGGATATGGGCTAGACGCCAATCAATTTCCCATTTCTTAAAAGAAGAGAGGGGGCACCCGCCGCAAAAGCTCGGGTACCCCCCCCCTCTCGTAATGTCATTTGCAATCCATCAGCAAAGGTTTTGGATCGCCGTCAATGCGACCTTTACGCAGCGAGGCGCTTGAGGACGTCGATGAGCAGCTCGTAGAAGCGCTCGGCAGAAGCGAGCTCCATGCTCTCGTCCGGGGTGTGGACATCGGAGAGCGTCGGGCCCACGGCGATGGCGTCCAGGCCGTGCAGGGCCTCGGCAAACAGGCCGCACTCAAGGCCGGCGTGAATGGACTCGATGCGCAGCTCGGAGCCAAAGAGCTCGCGATAGCTCTCGACAAAAACGTCGCGGACCGGCGAATGCTCGGCATAGCTCCAGCCGGGATACTCGAACTCAAACTTGGCGTCAAAGCCCAGGACATCGGCAAGCGTCTGCAGGCGGTCCTTGAACTCGTTCTGCAGCGAGGTGATCGAGGAGCGCGGGGACAGCATGATCTTGACCTGGTCGTCAGAGGTGGCAACCACACCGATGTTGGAGGAAACCTCGACGGAGCCGTCGGTGGCGACGTTGCGGCGAATCACGCCGTTAGGGGCAAGACGCAGAGCGCGGATGAGGGCAAGCGCGGACTTCTGGTCCATGGCCTCGACCTCGGCGTCGTCGGCAATCTCGACGGTGCAGGTAAAGCCGGGGTCGAAGACCTCGAGCTCGGCAGTGACGTCGGCGATGATGCCCTTTGCGATCTGGGCCGCCGCCTCGGCAGCAGCATGGTCGGCGTAGACCAGAACAGCCTTGCACTCACGGTTGATGGCGTTGTCCTTGGTGCCGCCGTTAAAGCTGACGATGGCGGGCTCGCCGGCGACCATCAGGCGGTCGATGATGCGGGCCATGATGAGGTTGCCGTTGCCGCGCTCCAGGTGGATATCGCTGCCGGAGTGACCGCCCAGCAGGCCGGAGATGTCGAGCGTGAGGGTGCTACCGGTCTTGTGCTCGCGCGCGATCGGGCAGGTGTAGGTAACGACGACGCCGCCGGCGCAGCTGACGGTGGCAACGCCCTCTTCCTCGGAGTCAAGGTTAATCATGGTGCGAGCGCTAATCTGGGACTTGTCGAGCGTCTCGGCGCCGACCAGGCCAGTCTCCTCGTCGGTGGTGAATACGCACTCGAGGGCGGGGTGAACGATCGAATCGTCATCGAGAACAGTGAGCATCAGAGCGACGGCAATACCGTTGTCGGCGCCCAGCGTGGTGCCGTTAGCGGTGAGGACGCCGTCCTTGACGACCAGGTCGATACCATCGGTCGTAAAGTCGTGCTCAACGGAGCCCAGCTTGTCGCACACCATGTCGATGTGACCCTGCAGCATCACGGTCGGGGCATTCTCGGCGCCGGCAGATGCGGGCTTGCGAATGATGACGTTGTAGACCTCGTCCTGATACACATCGAGGCCGCGCTCCTTGGCAAACGCGACCAGGAAATCGCTGATGCCCTTCTCGTTGCCAGACCCGCGGGGAATCGCGCTGACCTCCTCAAAGAAATGGAACAGCTGGGCGGGCTCGTAGCCGGTAATCTTGTAGTCCATGGTGCCTCCTTGGCGCAACTGGTTAGACAGTAAGACATGCGCCTTGTATATTCCCAGACTTTACGTGCATAAACCAGTCGAAAACGCCGAGCGCCCTCGCATCATCGGCTAACGGTGGACCGCATAGCGTAACGGTCACAACTTCGCAGTTCTACAAATCGAGGCGCCCTTGCCAGAGCGCCTCGATTGCGCGTATCAAATTGTCGCCACGCCCTACAACGCGCCGGAACCGGCTTGCATCATGCCGCCGGGGCCCGAGGTCACGCCGCCGCTCACGGGCGCGGCGTTGCCGGTGTGCGGTGCCGCCGGAGCGGTATCGCCACCGAGCGTGCCCGCCGGACGCGGTGCCGGGATCTCACCCGTGCCGTGGCTAAAGACAAACTTGCCATCGGTCACGTCGCACAGGACGGTATCGCCCTCGCCCCACTCGCCGGCCAGAAGCTCCTCGGACAGCGGGTCCTCGATGAGCTTTTGGATGGCACGGCGCAGCGGACGCGCACCGTTGGTGAGGTCGGTGCCCTCGGCCACGATCTTGTCATAGGCCGCATCGGTGAGCTTAATGTTCATGCCGTTGGCAATCAAACGCTGACGCAGGTCGTCCACCAGCAGGTGAGCGATCTTGGTGAGATTCTCGCCCGAGAGCTTCTGGAACACCACGATGTCGTCGATACGGTTGAGCAGCTCGGGGCGGAACAGGCGCTTGAGCTCGCCCATCGCGCGACCACGGATCTCACTCGACGTGAGACCCTGCTCGCCGGTGGTGCCAAAGCCAACGCTCGTATCCTGCGCAATCTCGCGGGCGCCCACGTTTGACGTCATGATGATCACCGTATTGCGGAAATCGACCGTCTTGCCCTGGCTATCGGTCAGACGCCCCTCCTCCAGCACCTGCAGCAGGATATTGAAGATGTCGGGGTGCGCCTTCTCGATCTCATCGAACAGCACGACCGAGTACGGGTGGCGACGAACAGCCTTGGTGAGCTGGCCGCCCTCGTCGTGACCGACGTAACCCGGAGGGCTACCGATAAGCTTGGAGACCTCGAACTCGCTGCCGAACTCCGACATGTCGAAGCTGATGAGCGCGTCCTTGCTGCCAAAGAGATACTCGGCGAGCGTCTTGGCGAGCTCGGTCTTGCCCGTGCCGGTGGGGCCCAGGAAGATAAAGCTGCCGCCGGGGCGACGCGGATCCTTGAGCGGCGAGCGACTGCGGCGCACGGCCTTGGCAACGGCCTCGACGGCCTCGTCCTGGCCGATAATGCGGGTCTTGAGCACGCTTTCGGCCTGTAGCAGGCGACGGCTCTCGCTCTCGGTAAGCGAGGACACCGGCACGCCCGAGGTCACGGACACGATATCGGCGATCTGACTCACATCGATGGTGAGCGGGCTGGCGTCGAGCTCGGCGGTCCAGGCGGCCTTGGCCTCGGCGAGCTCAATCTCGGCGGCCTTCTGCCGCTCGGTAATCTCGGCGGCCTTGTTCATGTCGTCGCTCTCGGTGGCCTCCTGCGCGGCGGCCTTGAGCTCCTCTATGCGATGCTCGGCCTCGCGCACCGGCTCGGGCGCGCGATTCGCGGCGATGCGAGCGCGGGCACCGGCCTCGTCAATGAGGTCGATGGCCTTATCGGGCAGGAAGCGATCCTGGATGTAGCGGTTGGAAAGGTTCGCGGCGGCCTCGATAGCACCCTGCGTATAGCGCACATGGTGGTGCTCCTCGTAGCGCGGCTTGAGCGCGGTCAGGATCTTGACCGTGTCCTCGACGCTCGGCTCCTCGACATCGATGGTCTGGAAGCGACGCTCGAAGGCCGGGTCCTTGGTGAGGTACTTGCGGAATTCCTCGGCCGTGGTGGCGCCGATAATCTGGAAGGCACCGCGCGCGAGCACGGGCTTGAGCATAGAGCTCGCGTCGATGGAGCCCTCAGCAGAACCGGCACCGATGATGGTGTGCATCTCGTCGATAAACAGGATGACGTCGTCGGCTTCGGTGGCCTCTTGGATCACGTTCTTGAGGCGCTCCTCAAACTCGCCGCGATACTTGGCACCCGCCACGAGGCCCGGCAGGTCGAGCGTCCAGATATTCTGGTTCATGAGGTTCTCGGGCACGTTGCCGGCTGCAATCTGCTGAGCCAGGCCCTCGACGATGGCCGTCTTGCCCACGCCGGGGTCGCCCAGAATGAGCGGGTTGTTCTTGGTGCGGCGCGAAAGAATTTCCATCATACGCTGGACTTCCTTTTCGCGACCAATTACAGGGTCGAGCTCGCCATCGCGCGCCTTCTGCGTGAGGTTGGTCGCGAACTGCTTAAGCGTATCGGTGCCACTCCCCTTTTGCTGAGAGGCATCCGAGCCGCTAAAGAACGGCAGGCCCGCACCGGGACGCCCGGCACCGGCGCCGGCGAGCGGACGCTTCTTGTCCTGGTCCTTGGCAGTGAGTTTCTCGATAGCCTTTTTGATAGAGGCGGACGACACACCCAGGCGCATGAGGATGTCCATGGCCATGCCGTTGCCCTCTTCGACGATGCCGATCAGCAAGTGCTCGGTCGACACGTAGGTCTGGTTATTCTCACGCGCCACGCGGAATGAACGCTCCATAACGCTAATGACGAGCGGCGTAAAGGCGAGCTTAGCCGCCTCGGTCTCCTCACTGGGCTCGGGAACCGTGGTCTGGACCTCCTTGAGGGTGTCCATGATGTCGTCGTAGGAGATATCAAGCGAGCGCAGTGCCTCGGCGGCAATGCCCTCGTCCTCCTTGGCAAGCGCGAGCAGCAGGTGCTCGGTGCCCACCTTATTTGAATGAAGATCGAGCGCCTCCTGTTTGGCCATCGACATGACCTTGCGCGCTCGATCGGTAAATCTATCTAACATGCTCGTTTCCTTACATGAGTTCATCGAAATCAAAACGCCCGCCCGTCGGCGGCGCTTTTGTCTCTTTACCCACAGGTTGTCTATGTTAACAGCTGGAGGAATATCTATAAACCCGGCTCACATGAATGCAGGTTATGACCGCATCGCGGGACTCACCGCGCGATGCGCGACAGGCGCCCCGCAAGAGAAACCCTAGGCGTCTTTCACCACGTCGGGACTCGTCGCACGCGATGCGCGATAGGCATCGGCCTCCTTGGAGACGCGTTCGAGCAGCTCGGATGTATCGACGCCCTCGACTTGCGCGACCGTTTCCACCGTCTGCATGGCGACCGCCCTCAGGTACGCGCACGCGCTGTCCCCCAGCTGCTCGAGGTCTATCTCCTCGCCGCCCTCCCGGGCAAAGCCGACCGCCATCACAAAGTCCATGATGCCCGAGACCAGAAAGCCCACCGCAAAGCTCGAATCCGCCTTGAGCTCTTCTCCGTCGGGGTGGACGATCTCTCTCACGCGGTCGATGATGATCGTATGGATGCCCTGTACGACCTGCTCGGCGGCACCCGCCCTCATGGTGATGACGATGCGCCGCAGCAGGCAGCGGACGTCGCGCCGGTCGAACGCCGAAAGGTCGCCCTCGCTCGAAAAATGCCAGAGGGCATCGGTGATGAGCTCGTTATCCTGTAGCAGTTGGGCTATGGCGATGGCGACGAGTTCATCGAAATCGTGAAAATAGTAGTAAAACGTTCCGCGATTGCACCGGGCGGCGCGGGTCACCTCGCCAACCGACAGCTCGAAGATGCTGTTGTTCTCGATGAGCTCCCAAAACGCCTCGATGATACGGGTGCGTGCATCGGGCGCATCGGCGTCCTTACGCGGTCTCGCCATGCGCCTCACCGCACCCCTGCGCCTTGGCGTTCATGATGAGCATCTGAAGACGGTTCTCCACGTTGGCGAAGCTCACGTCGGGATCGTAGTCGAGCGGCAGGAACTGCGCCGTGGGATACTGCTCCTTGAGCGCATGGATGAGCCCGCGCCCCACGACATGGTTGGGCAGACACCCGAACGGCTGCAGGATCACGAAGTTGCGGCAGCCGCGCTTGGCGTGCTCGAGGATCTCCGCCGGAATCAGCACGCCCTCGCCCGCATCGAACGTATGGTGCAGGATCTTATCGCTCGCGCGCACGAGCTCGGGCATGCGCGTCGGCGGCTCGTAGAGCGGGCTCGCCGCGCCCAGGCGGTCGCAACGGTCGTGCGCGAGCTCGAACAGGTTGTCCGCCGTGGCGTACCAGGCCTTTTCGGGCAGCGACAGGTCGACGTGGAACTCGCGCGACTGCGCATGCTTGTAGAAATAGGTCTTGCGGATCACGTCGGTCATGCGCGCCTCGATGACCTCGAGCCCGTTGTCCTCGAGGTAGCGCTCGATCTCGTGGTTGGCGCCGAGATGGAAATTGAGCAGGTACTCGCCCACGATGAGAACGGTCGGATGCGGGTTCGAGCGGTCGTACGGAACGGCGTCCATGATCGCAAGCGCGCGTTTGAAGCCCGTCGCCTGGCCTCTCAGCCCGGAGCGCTCCATGCCCTCGATAACCTCATCGAGCGCGCGGTCGAACGCAGCGTCCGCCGCGCCCTTCTCGAGCTCGTAGGGACGGATGCGCCTAAGCATGGCCTCGAGGGCATCGATCATGGGAAGACCGTAGGCGATCTGGATGCTCGGGCCAAGGCCGAGCTTGAAGCCCGGATGCGCATTGTGGGCATCGACGTCGTCGTTGGTGAGCACCGGGACATAGTCGTATCCCGCGTCGTCGAGCGCGCGGCGCAGCAGGGGCATGTAGTGCGTCAGGCGGCAGTCGCCGATATACTTGCCAGTCACCACGGCGACGTCGTGCGGGTCGTACTTACCGCTCTCGAGTGCCGCGAGCGCCTCGCCGATCACGATTTGCGCGGGGAAGCAGATGTCGTTGTGCACATAGCGTTTGCCCAGGCGGATGGCATCCTCGCGCCCGATATCAAGGGCCTCGGCGCGCACGCCCTGATTGCGCATCGCCGCGGTCATGAGCCTGCAGAACGCATGGGAGGTGTTGGGGACCAGCGCGATCTTGTCGTGCCGGTCGCGCTTGGTGTACTTGACCTTATACGGGTCGTCGAGCGGATGGACCGCGTGCACCCGGGCGCCCTCGGCACGCTCCTCCGCGCGACGACGGTTGACCGACTCGATAAACGAACGCACGCGAATGCCCATGGGACCGGCGACGTCGCTCTCATCGAGCTTGATCATCATCGGAACCTTGGAGCCCATCTCGCCCATCATGCGCGCGATCTCATCGGTGAGATACGCATCGTGGCCGCAGCCGAAGCTGCCCATCTGCACGAGCTCGAGCTCGGGCGTCGATGCGACGATGACCGCGCACGACAGCATGCGCGCATGGTAGTTGTTCACGATGTCGATGCGGCTGTTGGAAAGATCGACGTTGCAGACCCCCGGCACCGCATCGGGCGTCAGCACGGGGATGCCGCGCTCAGAGAAGAGCTTGGGCAGCCCGTGGTTGACCAGCGGGTCGTTGTGGTACGGGCGCGAAGCGATCACCACCGCGTAGCCGCCGTCCTCGCGCACGTTCTCGAGCACCTGCCTGCCGCGCAGCTGCAGCTGGTTCTCAAACGTCTGCTGCGCGCGGTCCGCCTGCTCGGTCGCCTTGGCAACCAGGTCGGCATCGATATCGAAGGTCTCCTTGCACCACGCCTTGAGCTGGCGGTTTCGGTCGCCCTCGTCGTACCAGTGGAACAGCGGCGTATCGAACGGAACGCCGAAACGCTCCTCCGGGTTATCGGAATTGCGCATCACGTAGGGGTATCCCTTTACGACGGCGCACATCCACTCGCTGGTAGAGGCGGTGTTTTCGGTGGGCACCGTCGTGATGATGGGCATGAAGATGCGGTCGACGCCGGCGTCGACGAGATTGCGGATGTGCCCGTGGACGAGCTTGGCCGGGAAGCACACGGTGTCGGATGTGACGTGCGCCAGACCGCGCTCGTACATCGCCTTGGTGCTGCGTCCCGAGACGCGCACCTTAAAGCCGAGCGTGCTGAAGAACGTCGACCAGAACGGCATGGTGTCCCAGAACTCGAGCACACGGGGAATGCCGATCGTGACATCGCGCCCCCCGCAGACGGGAACCGTGGGGCACGACTCGAACAGCAGCTTCTCGCGGTCGACAAAGAGATTGGGGGCAGCCGCGGTCCGGTCGCGCCCCGTGCCGGGTGCCCGTGCCTCGCAAGCACCCTGCGGACGCAGCTCCTCCGCCGCGGGAACCTCGCGCACGAGCTCATCCCATGAGATGGCGCCGCCGCGCGGGCAGCGATTGCCCGTGACGTAAAGCGAGCCGTCGCCAAATGCCACGACCGCGCGCTGGCAGCGGTTGTTGCACCGACGGCAGGTAACGCCGCCGAACTCGCGATGCTCGAAGCGCTCCACGGCATCGAGCCCGATAAACGACGTGCCGGCGTCGCCCTTGCGGCATTCCTCGCGCGCGAGCAGGGCGATACCGATAGCGCCCATCAGCCCCGGGTGGGGCGCACGCGTGACGGGTTTGCCCAGATACTGCTCGAATGCGCGCAGCACCGCGTCGTTTCGGAACGTGCCGCCCTGGACGACGACTTTGTCGCCCAGACGGTTGAGATTTGAAACGCGAATGACCTTGGTGAACACGTTCTCGATAATCGAACGGCAGAGACCGGCCATGATGTCGCCCGGACCCTTACCGCGCCGCTGCTCGGAAACGACGCTGCTGTTCATGAACACCGTGCAGCGGCTGCCGAGAACGGCGGGGGCTTTGGACGAAAATGCCTCGGTCGCGATATCCTCAACGGCTATTCCGAGGTTTTTGGCAAAACCCTCGAGGAACGAGCCGCAGCCCGCAGAGCACGCCTCGTTGACGACGATATCGGTCAGCACGCCGTGGTTGAGCCAGATGGCCTTCATATCCTGTCCGCCGATGTCGAGCACGAAGGTCGCATCGGGAACGCATGCGCACGCGGCGCGGGCGTGCGCGACCGTCTCGACCGTATGGTAGTCGGCGTGGAACGCGCGCGCGAAAAGCTCCTCGCCGTATCCCGTGGTGCCCACGGCATCGATCGCAAGCGTGACTCCCGCTGTCTCCCAGCGGTTCTTCAAGCTGACAAGACCCTGTTGGGCGACGTCGAGCGGTCTGCCGTTATTAGACGCGTAGAACGAATCGACAAGCTCACCCGCCTCATCGACCAGGGCGAACTTGGTCGTCGTGCTCCCCGAATCGATACCGAGCGCCACACGCACCGTCTCTCCGGGCGCATACGCATCCGGACCCTTTGCCGGCGTCTCTTTGCCATGGCGTGCCGTAAAATCCGCCTGCTCGGCAGGTGTGGCAAAAAAGGGCTGGGCAAGACGTCCCTCCCCGCTTGCGGGCGCGACCGTCTCGAGCTTATCCAGCCGGACAAAAGCGTCGGGAAGGTCGATCGGTTGGGACGATGCGAACATGTCGGTCAGCGACAGGGCGGCACCGCGCGCGACCATGATCTGCGGATCGCGCGGGACGATAACCTGATCGTCCGATAGATTCAGTTGCTCCCGGAACACGCGGACCAGCGTGGGGTTGTAGGCGAGCGTACCGCCCTCGAAGATTACCGGCGGCTCGATGTCGATACCCTGGGCCAGACCGCCGATCGTTTGGCGGGCGACCGCGTGAAGCGCCGAAAGCGCCAGGTCGGTGGTAGGAATGCCCTCGTTGAGCAGCGGCTGGATATCGGTCTTTGCGTACACGCCGCAGCGGCCCGAGACCTCGTGGACGGTCGTTCCCCGGCTTGCGAGCTGCTCGAACTCGCCCGATTCGGTGCCGACCCCCATGAGCTTTGCCATCTCGTCGATAAATGCACCGGTACCGCCTGCGCACGAACCGTTCATGCGCATGTCGGCAACCTCGATGTCTCCCTTATCGTTGGTGCGGAAGAAGATCATCTTGGCGTCTTGGCCGCCCAGCTCGATGGCGCAGCGCGTCTGCGGATAGAACCTGCTGATCGCGAGCGCGTTGGCGACCACCTCCTGAACGTACGAGGCGCCCAGCGCGGTCGCGATATCGCGCGCACCCGAGCCGGTCACCGCAACGCGCAGCGACTCATGGGGAAAGCGCTCGGCGAGCTCGCCGAGCATGGCGCGCACGCTCGCTGTCTGACACGCCCCGTGGCGGCGATATCCCCACCACGCCTCGGTCATATCCTCGTGCATCGCGTAAACTTTGGTCGTCGTCGACCCTACGTCCAGTCCTACTAGCAACGCCATAATGCTCCGTCTCTCGCATTTTTCCTGCTAGAGATATACCACTCTACGTAATACAACAGACTGTTGTATTTAAACTCCGTATAAAAAGCGGCTGCCGAAACGCTTCAGCAGCCGCCGAATGCACCAACAGATTCTTCTGCGCGCTAGCACGTCGGGCAACGGAGCAGCACGGGCCCTCCGGTCATGCGCACCGCTCACGCCCGCGATGTCGCCGAGAGAGCTATCCACGCTTAGGGCTCCAACCAAGCAAGTCGCCCGCGCTCAGCAGATCCCTAAGCGAGCTACTCGCACTCAGGAGCCATAGCCTGCTCCAAGAGCTCGGCATGCTCCTCCTCGAAAACCGTCCCCACAGGGAAGGCGCGACGGAAGACGAAGTGGGAAATCGGACCGGCTACCAAAAGGTTCCACGGCAGCGCCATCACAAAATTATGCGGGATGTTGATCATCCAGATCGCAGGCACGGAATACAGGTTCGCAAGGATGCCGCCGGGCATGTGCGTCAGACCCTCGCAGGCACCGTACAGCGACATGATGATGACCATGGGAACGACCATGCAGGAGTTGACGGCGAGCGTCATGGCAAGTGGCGAGCTCTTGCCCGGCGTGACCAAGTACTTAAAGGCGAAACCCTTGGCGAGCGGGCTGGCGACGAACCAGTCGCAGCACATGGCAAAAATGTAGGCAACGGGGAAGCCGAGCCACGCAGCGGCAACGACCTCGCCGTTGATGGCCCCGTGCTGCAGGGCAACGTTGTAGATGCTCATCCAGAGCACCATGCAAAAGCACATGATAAAGGTGAACAGCAGGCTCTCTCGTTTGTTGATAGGCATAAAGGGCAGATTCCTCTCTGTGTTGTACCGCGGCGCCACGCAACAAAAACGGGCGGGCAAGATGGAGCTGTTGGAACTTCATCTCGCCCGCCCGTGGTACGCGCGTCTGCGACTACTTATGTGGTGGAACCAGCCTAGCACGAAACGCATGCGCTTCGTAAGCGTTGAGTTTATGAAGATGCAGGGCACCGATAATCCCCCGACCCCATAAGTTGCGGTGGAATACGGACTGTTTTGACCCTTTAAGCAGCAATTCAGTCCCTATTTCACCGCAACTCATTTGGTGCAAAGTAACCTGTCCCCCTTGCACCAATTAGCTGGTATGGCGCCAGCGAGGGTCGGTGAGGGTGCGCGCCACACCCAGCCCAACGGGCAGAAACGCCACGATGAGCACTGCACGCACAAACCAGCCGAGCATATTGACCGTGTCGAAAGTGCACATGTAATACATCGAGCGATACAGATACAAGCCAGGCACCATAATGACAATTGATGGCACCGTGAGGGCGATGCGTGGGTAGGTGAGCTTGATTTCGGCTAAGCTCGCGAGCAGCCCCGATACCAGCGCACCGGTAAACGCAGCCGCCTCGGGAGGCATGCCCGCACTCAGGCCCAAGAAGGGAAGCAGCGTCGGCGCATCGACGAGCGTAAGGCGCAAGGTATTAGACACGGCGCCGATGAGCCCTGCCGCCGCTGCCATCTTTACCGGACTGTTGAACATAACCGAGAAGCCAAATACGCCGATAAAGCTCATCAGCATGCGCAAGAGCGTAAGAGCCAGCGGTGAGAGACCAAGCGGGGCGAAGTCATCCGGCGCCAGTCCCACACACTCGGCAACCATCCAGCCTACGAGGGTCGCCATCACAATAATCGACACAGCATACGAAAGACGCTCGATGCCGCTTCGCATGTCGAGCTTAGCGATGTCGAGGCCTGCCGTAATGAGGGGAAAGCCGGGAATCACAAAGAGCATGGCGCCGATATAGCCTTCTTGGTGCGACATTGCCCCCGGTACGACCTGGCCAAGGCCGAGCAATGCCAGCAGATACGAAACGCAAGCGAGCGCAACGCCGATCGTCAGCGCGCTAAACTGGCCAAGGCCCTGCTTGAGAATATGGGAGCGAGCAAAGTTGCCGACACCAGCGCCTACGAACGCGCAGGCCATCTCGATAGGGCCGCCGCCGAGCAAAAAGACGAAGGCGCCACAAGCACAGGCCGCCGCAAGACCCTGTTGCCAGAGAGCGTAATCGGGCTTCGAGCTCTCAACGGTCTTGAGCATCTCGTGGTATTCGTGCACGGTAAACCGGCGCCCGTAAATCTCGATTTCCTTTAAGAAGCTCTCCATCATCCAGATGCGATGGGTATTGACTCCCGTTGTGGGCAGGCTGACAACCTCGTTAAAGCAGTGGCCATCTTCGATGCAGGTGCACTCAAACGACAGGAGACTCAGGTCGACGTGAATCGTGACGCCGAGCACGTCAGCAACACGATTCATGGTATCGCGCACGCGCCAGGCACCCGTTCCGCTCGCGAGCATAAGCATACCGGTGCGGCAGATGATGGATGATTTATCGGTGAGCGGCGCATCGACGGCAAGTTCATCGCCTGCCGTCACGATCTGGTGCCAGTCAGTTTTCATATGGAGCGCGCCGGCACGGACACCGTGGTGCATGGGGGCTCTCGAAAGCAGCGAGTCAAGGCGCGAAGACTGTGGGGGCTCCGCCGATTCGCCCTCGTCCTCGTCGGGCTCTTCATTGATCAGATCAAAGGAATCAAGCGGCGCTGGCTCGCGACGGTCGATCAGCTCCTCGTCCTCATCATCAAAGTAATTGAACTGATCGAGCATGTCCTCTTCGATAGCACGCTCGCTCGCATCGTCCATCCCGGTGCTCCCTTCCTATCGACTAACCCCCATCCTAGACAGCGACGGCTAAAGGAAACATAAAAGAGACGGCTGTCATGCGAGCCATGTGTGCAATAGCCGTTGGGTAGTCGTTTGAGAACGCCCCCAATGACTATTGACGGCCAAGGCAACGCCGATGCTATGGCACCGACAGACACTATGACCCAATCCGAGGGCACTAAAAAGATAGGAGCCCCCGCTCGTGACCGCGGGTCGGGGCTGCGACAA
>NZ_JBDMSL010000019.1:0-56614 GCF_039758965.1 Collinsella aerofaciens
GACGGGAAACGAAAAAGCCCGGTTTAAAACCGGGCTCGAACAAACACGCCTATTGACAATGGCTTTCTCATATTAAAGAAGAGGGGTCGACGCCGTTAAGGCATTGACCCCTTGAACTAAGTAACGGCGCTGCCCAGCTATCACCCTTGGGCTGCCGTCGACTTTATTCTACCCACGGTTGCCAGGTTTAACAAATGAATTTTCAGTAATGGAGCCTCGGAGCCCGCTCGCTCAACCACCTGGCCATCGGATTAGCCGGATTCTGGGACACGCCTTCCGTCCCAGGCCTCTACCGGAAAATGCGTCCCACCCTGAGGCTCGATTCCGGGACACGGTTTCCGCTTGAAGCCCCGATGGGAAAGCGTGTCCCGTTCCGAGAGCTCATTCCGGGATGCAGTTTCCGCTAGAGATGCCATCGGGATAGCGTATCCCGTTTTGGAGCCGAATTCCGGGTCGTAGTTTCCGCCTGAGGGCCGATCCGGAAACGGCATCCCATTCTGAAGCCGAAATCTGGAACGCACTTTCCGCCAAAGGTCGCAAAAGGAAAGCACATCCCATTCCCGGCATCAAATCAGGACGCGCTTCATTATCCCCGCCCTCACATCTCGGCAAACGAGATCAGCTTGACGTCTCCCCTACTCTCCGCGGCATCCCGACATCCCTGCGTAAAGCCGCTTTTTGAGAAAAGTGCATAGCTTTTTCGTTGCCGTCTAAAGAGCTCGCTTCGGTGCACGAGCTTTTGCAGCACGTCTTCGCCCGCCGGTTCATTGCGCCATTTGCACTCCGCAAACAGCGCAGCGCCCTCGCCATCGTCAACAATCAAGTCGATTTCTTCCTGCGTATGCGTGCGATTGTCCGTCCCCCACCAGCGCCCGACGCTCGCCGGAACCACATCGAGCTGGCCCGCGCGCGCGAGTTCGTACACGTATTGTCTGCATATAAGCTCAAAGACCGTACCCATGTAATCCGATACGTGCGGCTCAATGCGCTTATACGCCATCTCGGCCATATCGTTTTGAATCAGCCCGATGTTCTGCGGAACAAACTTGTACCAGAACCTAAACATCTGGTCGCTCAGCAGATACACGGCTCGCTTATTGCTCGTCTCGTTTAGGGGCAGCTCGCGCTCGACAATCCCAAGCGACGCCAGCTTATCCACATAGCTCTTTACGTTGCTCGCAGGGATTCCCGTAGAGCTCGCAATCTCCGAGATCTTCGAGCGCCCCTGAGCAATTGCTTGCACGATCGCATCATATTGCTCGGGATTGCGGCACTCTTGCATTAGCAGGTTACTCGGCTCCTCAAAGAGATAGCCCGTAGAAGTAAGAAAAAGACGTTTGATGTTGTCCTTGAGCGATGCGGCAGGATCGACTCTCTCGATATATGCAGGAATGCCGCCCGTCATACCATAGCAAACTGCAGCGTCTTCGCGACTCATGCTCTGCCACAGGCCGAGGGTCGTCGTAAAATCGAGCGGCATGATCTTAAACTGGGCCGTACGCCTACCGTATAGTGGGCTCTCGTAGCCCAACACCTGTTCCTCCATAAACGAAAGAGACGAGCCGCATAGAATCAGCATGAGCCTAGTCTCTTTGTACAAGTGATCAATCTTGTCTTGCAGCAACGAACTGATCTCGGGATTCGATTGGGCGAGATAGGGATACTCGTCAATCACGACAATCAAACGTTCCGTGCGAGCCATGGTGGCCAATGCATCGAACGCCTCGTCAAAACTACGAAACGACACGCCTGCAGCACCAACCGAACCCGCAAGTATCGCCTGGCTAAAGCCGTGCAGGTTTGCCTCTGCATTGGTACGACGAGCTTGAAAGTAAATAGCCTTCTTGTCTTGGATGAATTCTGTGATAAGACGCGTTTTGCCCACACGACGACGGCCGTAAATCACAGGCATCTCAAAGGAGCCCGTGCCATACAGTCGATTGAGCTCGGACATTTCCACTGTTCTTCCGATAAACATAGGGCCATCCTTCCTTTACGTTATAGCTAGCTATATTATACCTTCCTATAATATAGCTAGCTATAACGTAATTCGACAAGCGGCGCACGCAAAAGGGGCGGTACACCACCGCACGTGGACCGTTCCGGAAAATGTATCCCGTTCTGGAGCCAAAAACTGGGCCGTAGTTTCCGCCAAGCATTCCATCCGGAAAGCGTGTCCCGTTCTGAGCCTGAATTCTGGGATGCACTTTCCGCTGAAGCTTCTACCGGAAAATGCATCCCATTCCGAGCGCTCATTCCGGGTCACGGTTTCCTCAGGTACAAGACGACGATCCTCCGCCCTTATCACATGCCTTCAAATATGCGATCCAGAAACACAAAACAGCAGATAGAATGCTCTTTTTCAAAAAGTACACGTCCCGAAACTTACCAAGACTTCATATCCAGCTACCGTTCACGGTCGCCGATTACCGCCCACCGATTCAAACAAGAAATATGTCGCCAAAAGCAGGTCATCTACCTGCATGGTTAGATTTTGGTCAGCTTTTGGTCAGCTGAGCGGCAAGTTCCAGTTGATACGTTTTTGCTACCCAAAAGGAGGCGGTAGCTCATGACCCATTGCAATGACCAACTCATCGACCAGCTGTTGAACCAAGCCGAACAAGAGGGGCGCTGTCTGATTCCCCCGAGCGCGGCGATCCGAAAAGCGCTCCTTCGGCGCACCGGCGGCACGGTTGTCTCGCCCATGCCGGGGTTGTTTGCGCGAAAAACGCGCTGGGATGAACTCAACCGAGCGCAACGCCATTGCGAGACTATCCGCGCCCTTGCGATCATCCATCCCGATTGGACGTTCTGCTCGTTTTCGGCAGCTTGCCTGCTGGGGCTCGAGGTCTCGTGGCGACACCTGAACGTCGTGCATGTTTGCAGCTCGATAAAGCCGTCGGCTCGTCCGGGCGCACATATTCAGCGACACCAGATTGAGCCGGCCGGAGCAATACGCAGAGCCGGCATATCGGTAACGCCGCCCATCCAAACGGCCACAGATTGCCTGCTGCAAACTGGTTTTGCCGACGGCATGCCCATTGCCGATTCGGCGATCTCAAAGCTCGGCCTTACGCGAGAGCAGTTGATGGAGGCCGTCGAGCAACGAGCGACCGCCCGCAATGGTCGCGCGATTCGCACCGCCCTCACCACGCTTCGATATGCCGACGCCCGCGCCGAGAGCGGCGGGGAATCGGTCGCCCGAGCCGTCATGATCGAGACGGGCTTTGCGCCCGACTGGCTTCAATACGAGCTGACGGACCCCTTCGATTCGGCCAAGCCCATACGAACGGACTTTGCCTGGGAGCGCCAGGCGCGGGAACTCACGCTGGGCGAGCTCGACGGACTCATCAAATATACCGACCAGACCATGCTGGCCGGACGCACCACCGCCGAGGCGCTCGTTGCCGAACGACAGCGCGAGGCGCACCTATCGCTCTACGGTCACCCTCTGCTGCGCTTTACTATGAACGAGGTCCGCTCGGCAGGAATGCTCGCCAAAAAGCTGCAGACGGCAGGCATCCGACAGACCGCTCTACCGACATGGCTCAACGAGGTGGACCTGTAGGAGCTGCTAGGCCAAGCATCGCCGAATCGCATTCCCCCTATCTGGGCCGCGTTTTCCCAACGGCCACGCCAACGGAAAGCGCGTCCCAGCCTGGACGCTCAAAACGGGATGCACTTTCCGGATGGCGGGCCAGCGGAAAGCGTGTCCCGGAATGAATGCTCAAACTGGGATGCACTTTCCAAACGACCGGCTAGCGGAAAGCGCATCCCATTCCGGGCGCGCATTCTGGGACACAGCTTCCGCTTGAGGCCTCCGCCGGAAAGCGCGTCCCGTTCTGAGGCCTGATTCCGGGATGCAATTTCCGCTTGAGAGCTGTTCCGGAAAACGAATCCCATTCTGAGCGTCGAATCCGAGATGCAATTTCCGGTTGAGGGCTGTTCCGGAAAGCGCGTCCCATTCCGAGGCCTGATTCCGGGACACAGTTTCCGCTCCAAACAAAAGGCCCCGGCTCGCGATGGAGCCGGGGGCCAAAGGCGCAGCGTATGTAGTTGATGTTGAGCGCGAACGGCCCGTCAACAATGGCCGTCCACGCTCTACCCTACCCGCGGCGACGGGCGCGGCTGTAGGGCGTATCCACCATGGGCAGATCCGGACGCAGCTTGCCGTCGAATGCGCGATAGGCGTTCTGTACGGCGGGCGCCGTGGGGATTGTTGCGATCTCGCCGATGCCCTTGCCGCCGTATGCCACGGGCAGCAGCTCGTCCTTCTCCACGTAGATGGCGTGGATATCCGGAATCTCGGGCGCACGGAACAACCCGAGCGTACCGTACCTTGCCTGGGGTACGCAGTCCTTGAGCGGCCAGTCCTCGGTAAGCGCATAGCCCATACCCATGAGCACGCCACCTTCGATCTGACCTTGGATGGAGATGGGGTTGGCCACCTTGCCGGAATCGTGCGCGGCATAAACCTCGCTCACGCGACCGTCATCATCCAAAATGACCACATGTGTGGCAAAGCCGTAGCAGATGTGGCTCTTGGGATTGGGAACATCCGCACCCAGCTTGTCGGTCGGCTCCAGGTACACGTAGCCAAACTCGCATCCCTCGAGCGCCTTGATGGCGGCCGCGGGATCCTGAGGATGCATACCCTGGCCGGCGACGAGCTCCTGTGTGCGCAGCTGATAGGCGCGACCGTCGTCGTACTCGATCTTGACGCCGTCGCCATGCGCATTCACGGGAGCGGCGGGCGCAGACTTGCCGGCCTCGATGTCAAGCATGGCATCGCGCAGCAGGAAGGCGGCACCGCGCACGGCCTCGCCGGTCACGACCGTCTGACGCGAGCCAGACGTGGTGCCGGAGTCGGGAGCGTTCTCGGTGGAGCACTCGCCGTTGGCGATGCAGCGAAGCGGCAGGCCGCATGCCTCGGCAACGTCCTGCAAAAAGACGGTGTTGCAGCCCTGGCCGATGTCGGACGTGGCGGCATAGACCACGGCCACGCCGTCCTCGATGCGAATCTTGCAGCGGCCGGCATCGGGCAGGCCAACGCCCACGCCGGCGTTCTTCATGGCGCAGGCGATACCGGCGTGTCCGGGATGCGCATAGTAGGCATCCTTGACCTCGAGCAGTGTCTCCTTCAGCGCCGTGGAGCAGTCGGCAATCTGACCGTTGGGCAAAACCTCGCCCGGCTCGATGGCGTTGCGGTAGCGAATCTCCCACGGATCCAGGCCGACCTTCTCTGCCAGCAGGTCGATCAGGCTCTCGAGCGCAAACTCGGACTGGCAAACGCCAAAGCCGCGGTACGCACCGGCGGGCGGGTTGTTGGTGTAGTAGCCAAAGCCGCGGATGTCGGTGTTCTGGTACTTGTAGGGGCCGACGGCATGCGTACAGGCGCGCTCGAGCACCGGGCCGCACAGCGACGCGTAGGCGCCGGTGTCAAAGTTGATCTCGCAGTCTAGGCCGGTAAAGTTGCCCTCGGCGTCGCAGCCCAGCGTAAAGGTGCCGTCCATGGCATGGCGCTTGGGATGGAAAGCGAGCGACTCGGCACGCGTGAGCTTACACTTCACAGGACGTTGGAACTTATAGGCGGCGAGCGCGGCCAGGTGCTGGATGGACACGTCCTCCTTGCCGCCAAAGCCGCCACCCACGAGCATGGTCTCTACAACCACGCGCTCGGGCTCGCTATCCCAGCCAAACATGTGAGCGCACTCTTTGCGCGTATCGTAGGCACCCTGGTCGGTCGACTGCACCTTGACGCCGTTCTTGTACGGGAAGGCAACGGCACACTCGGGCTCCAAGAAGGCATGCTCGGTAAAGGGCGTGGTAAAGCGCTGCGTCACGGTGAACGCGCTTTCGGCCAGTGCCTTGGCGGCGTCGCCGCGCGTCACATGACGGCTCTGGCACACGTTGTCCTTGAGCTCCACTGTGTTGCCAAAGGCAAAGAAGCTGTCATGCAGGCGCGGGGCGTCGGCGGCCCTGGCCTCCACAATGTTGCGCACGGGCTCCAACGGCTCGTAGTCAATCTTTACGAGCTTCTTGGCCTTCTCGAGCGTCGCCTCGTCCTCGGCGACCACCAGCACGATGGCATCGCCCACGCAGCGGGTGATATCGCCCTGAGCGATCATGACGTCCCAGTCCTGGATAAGGTGGCCGACCTGGTTGACCGGCACGTCCTCGGCGCGCAGGATGCCCACCACACCGGGCAGGGCCTCGGCCTTGGAGGTGTCGATGGAGAGCACGCGGGCGCGCGGATACTTGGAGCGCACGGCGCTGGCATAGGTCAGGCCCGGCTGATCGAGCTCGTCGATGTCGTCGGGATACTTGCCCTCGCCGAGCACCTTCTTGCGCACGTCAATACGGAAGGCGCGCTTGCCCACGCCGTAGTCATCGCCGCGCTCCAGGTCCTCGTCGATCTGCTTTTCGCCGCGGAGCACCGCAGCGGCCAGCGAGATGCCCTCGATAATCTTTTTGTAGCCGGTGCAGCGACAGACGTTACCGCGAATGGCGTACTTGATCTGCTCCTCGGTGGGCTCGGGGTCCTCGGCGATGAGCGCCGCACCCGCCATGACCATACCGGGGATGCAAAAACCGCACTGCACGGCGCCCACGGCACCAAAGGCGTACACAAAGGCCTCGCGCACGTCCTCGGGCAGGCCCTCGACGGTTACGATGTTGCGACCGGCAGCAAGAGCAGTGGTCAGCACGCACGCCTTGACGGCCGCACCGTCCACATGGATGGTGCAGGTACCGCAAGCACCTTCGGAGCAGCCGTCCTTGGCGGAATGGATATGCAGGTCGTCGCGCAGGTAGCGCAGCAGCGGTTTATTCTCCGTCGTCGTGCGCTCGACGCCGTTAACGGTAAAAGTGAATTCCTGTGCCATGGTGATTCCCTTCTACACGCCGGCGGCGATGCCGGTGCGGTCGTGGATGGCGCCATGCGGGCAGACGACGGCGCACATGCCGCACGACAGGCAGTCCACGCCGTCGATATGGGCGCAGTTGTCCTCGATGCGGATAGCGCCAGCAGGGCACTTTTTAGCGCACATGCCGCAACCGATGCAGCTCGTGTCGCAGATCTTGCGAGCGATGGCGCCCTTATCTGTGTTGTTGCAGCGCACCAGAATGTTCTGGTAGCCGGGAACGAAGGCAATCACGCGCTGCGGGCACGCCATACCGCACAGGCCACAGCCCGTGCACTTGGAGCGATCCACGCGGGCGATGCCATCGACCAGCGCAATGGCGCCGTGGGGGCAGGCCGTGACGCAGGCGCCACAGCCAATGCAGCCTTCGCTGCAGCGGGCGTCGCCGCCTGCGGAAGCGCAACCACTTCCGCAGGCAACGTAGGCCACGTTATGTTGAATGGATTTGGCCATAAGAGACTCGCCTATTTCTTAAGAAGGTACGAATAGTTGTCGCGCACGGCCCTGATGGTCAGGCGGACGGCCTCGGGAAGACCGGTGTTGACGGCATCGACCGAGACGGTGCGGACCGTGCCGGCGACGCGGACCTTAAAGTGGTCCTCGTCCACGGCCAGGAAGCCCTCGTTCTCGGAGTTCTCCATGTCCTGCTCGCTCCAGAACAGGGTGAGCTTGTCCTTGTAGGGACGACCCTCCTGGTAGGGGCAGAACACGGCGCAGTTACCGCACTCGTTGCACATGCCGTCGACATGGACGACCTGATGCTTGGCCAGGCCCGGCACCTTAATTGCCACGTTGGCGCGGTTGGGGCACACGTCGCAGCAGACCTCGCACACCGAGCCGCAGCCCAGGCAGCGGGTCTTGGTGCAGTTGCGCTTGTCGCGGCACAGCGACCCCTTGCGCTCGTAGCAGGTGTCCTCGCGGCCGGCCTGCTCGTTGCAGTCGGCGTACTTGTTAAAGTCCACGCCGGCGATGGCACGGGCGACCTCCGCGGCGTCGGCGATAGCCTCGACCACGGTGGCAGGACCGCGACGGCAGTCGCCCGCAGCCCAGACGCCCTCAACGCCGGTGGAGGTGGCGGCAAGACGGCCGCGACGGTCGTGCTCGACGCCCGCGGCATCGTAAAGGCTGGCATCGATGCCCTCGCCCACGGCGCAGATCACCGTGGTGGCGGAAAGCTCGACGGTCTCGCCCGTGGCGACGGGACTGCGACGGCCGCTTGCATCCGGCTCGCCGAGCTCCATAACGTCGCAGGTCAGCACGGAGCCGTTGAGCGCCTTGGGCGCCAGCAGCTCGCAGAACTCAACGCCGTCGGCAAGAGCAAGATCGAGCTCTTCCTCGTCGGCGGGCATCTGCTTCTTGGTGCGGCGATACACCAGGCGCACGTTCTTCACGCCGGCCAGGCGCTTGGCCACGCGGGCCGCGTCCATGGCGGTGTTGCCGGCGCCAATGACCACGACGTCCTCGCCCAGTTCGAGTTTCTCGCCCTTCTTGGCGGCCTCGAGGAACTCCAGCACATCGAGCTCGGCACCCTCGCCCAAGCCCGCAGAGCCGGGCATCCAGGCACCGGTGGCCACGACCACGTCAGTAAAGCCTTGAGCCTTGAGTTCGTCGATGGAATCAACGCGAGCGTTGAGCTGCACCTTGGCGCCAAAGGCCAGGCAGAGCTCGGCATCGTGGGAGATATCGTCGCTGGCGATACGGAACTCGGGGATCACGTGACGGACCACGCCGCCGAGAGAGTCGCGGGCCTCGAAGATGGTGACGGGCACGCCGGCACGCGTCAGGAAGAACGCCGTCGCCAGGCCGGCCGGGCCGCCGCCGATAACGGCAACGTTGCGCTCGCCGTCGTTTGCGATGGCCTGGGCGCGCAGCTTGGGCAGCACGGCGGTCATGGCCTCGCGGGCGGCCTTGAGCTTGCTGGCGCGAATCTGGGCGCCCTCGGGCTCGTAGAACGCACGCTCGCAGGCACGGCCGCAGGGATGCGGACAGATGGTGCCGGTAATGAACGGCAGGGCGTTGCGCTCGATGATAATGTTGAGCGCGTCCTCGTAGCGACCCTCGTCAACAGCCGCCAGGTAGGCGGGAATATCCTGCTGGATGGGGCAGCTCGTGCGGCACGGCGTGGTAAAGCAGTCGGAAAGCGGGCTCTTACCGGCGACCTTGCGATCGGGCAGCGGGCGCAGCGGCTTCTTATAGAGCGGGTTGGTAAGCGAATCGACCTGGATCGCGGTCACGGCGTCGAGAGAGACACCCTCAAACGGCTTGCCGTCCAGATCGGTAAACTCGCCGGCCATCTGGCTAAAGCGCTCGTAGCCACCAGGCTTGAGCACGTCGGTCGCCAGGGTGACGGGCCAAATGCCGGCATCGTACAGGGCGCGGATGTTGTAGACCGTAGCACCGCCGGAGTAGCTGATGCGCAGCTTGCCATCGAACTGCTCGGTAATGCGGCGGGCGGCCTCGATGGTCAGCGAGAACAGCGAACGGCCCGACATGTACATCTCGGTGGAGGGCAGCTCGTTCCTCGTCACATCGACGGGGAAGGTGTTGGTGAGCTTGACGCCAAACTCCAAACCGCGCTCGGCGCACAGGGCAATCAGGCGCTCGAACATGGGCACGGCATCGGCCCACTGCAGGTCCTCGCGGAAGTGCGTGTCATCGAAGACGATGTAGTCAAAGCCCAGCTCGTTGAGGCGCTGGCGGGCAAACTCATAGCCCAGCAGCGTGGGGTTGCACTTGATGTAGGTGTTGAGGCCCTTCTCGGTGATGAGGTAGGTCGCGATGCGCTCGATCTCGGCGGGCGGGCAGCCGTGCAGCGTGGACTCGGTAATGGAGTTGGAGACGCGCGCCGGGATGGACTCGACAAACGCAGCATCGACATGCTCAAACTTGTCCAGGTTAGCGAGCGCCCACGTGCGGCACTCGTTCCAAACCTCGGAGCCGCTGGCGTCCTTCATGCCCTCAATGTACGCATCGACCTTGGGGCTCTTAATGCCCTCCAGGTCATAGCCCACCGACATGTTAAAGACAAAGCCGTCCGGGCTGCCCAGGCCGTACTCGCGAGCGATCAGGTGGCAGGCGAACCATGCCTTCACGTACTCGGCAAAGGCCTGCGGAACCTCGAGCTCGGTCGACCACTCGCAGTTGTAGCACTCGTCCTGCGCCACAATGCAGGGCTTGTTAACGCACTTGGAGAGCTCCTCGCCGTCCATAACCTGAACGGTCTTAAGCTCAAAGAAGCGGGAACCAGCCACATAAGAGGCCACGATGTTCTGGGCCAGCTGCGTGTTGGGGCCGGCGGCCGGGCCAAACGGAGTCTCGATGCGCTCGTCAAAAATGGGAAGCGCACCCTCCTGGTTGGCCGTGACCATCTTGCGCACGCCAAAGACGGCGCCCTGAGTCTTGTGCTCCTCGATGATCCAGTTCATCAGCTGCGAAAACGGGATCGGCCTCATGATGTCGCTCATAGTGAGCTCCTCTCTGTAACGCCCGGCGAGACCGCGCGGCGGGCGCAAATACGGTGTAGCGCTAGCACAGCGCCGGCGACCCCGCGGAGGTCGCCTATACGCGCGTCGGATGCGGCGAAACATCCGACGCGCGTGAATCTACTTGTAATTAGTAGGCGCGATCGTTGAGCGTGCTCCAGAGCTTCTTGGACTCGGCCATGGTCCACGCGTTGATCTTGTCCTCATCAATGCCAACAAACTCGCGATCCTTGTACAGGACGCGGCCGTTGATGATGGTGGTGCGGCAGTTTTTGCCCATCATGCCAAAGAGCATGTGGCCGTCGATGTTCTCCTCGCTCAGCGGCGTAAAGGGCTTATAGTCCATGACGATGACGTCGGCGGCAGCGCCGGGCTCAAGCACACCGAGCTTGCGATCGAAGTACTTGCTGGCCATCTTGGCGTTATTCTCAAACAGCATGGTCATGGCCTCGCACCAGCCCACGTTGGGCATAGCGGCGTTGTGGCGCTGAATAATCAGGAAGACCTTGAGGCTCTCGAGCATATCGTGGGTGTAGGCGTCGGTGCCCATGCACACGGGGATGCCGCGACGGAAGAACTCGAGCACGGGGGCGCAGCCCACGGCATTGCCCATATTGGATTCGGGGTTGTTAACCAGCCAGGTGCCGGACTCCTTGACGATATCCATCTCGGCGGGCGTCACATGGATGCAGTGGCCGAGCATGGTGTCGGGACCGAGCAGGTTGTGCTGCAGCAGGCGCTCGACGGGGCTGATGCCGCCGCGGTTGAGGCGGGAATCCCACACGTCGTTCATGCCCTCGCACACGTGGATGTGGAAGCCGGTCAGGCCGTTGTTGGCCTCGGCCATCTTATCCATGGTCTCGTCCGACAGCGTAAAGGTGGCATGACCGCCAAACATTGCGGCGATCATGTGGTTGTCGTTATCGCGACGCTCCTTGGCGGCCCACTGGGCAAACTCGGCGTTCTCGGCAATGGCCTGGTCGCACTTTTCCTGGCCACGGCGGTCGGAAACCTCGTAGCACAGGCACGAACGCATGCCCAGCTCCTGAGCGGCGTCCTTAATGGTAAAGAGGCTGCCCGGAATCTCGCAGAAGCTCGCATGGTGATCGAAGATCGTGGTGACGCCGTCGCGGATAGAATCCAGGATTGTGGCATAGGCACTGGCCTTGGTGCCGTCGAGCGTCAGGTTGTCGTCAATCTTCCACCACTGCTGCTCAAGATTTTCCAGGAAGTTGGTGGGGTTGCAGCCCTTAATGGCAAGGCCGCGGGCCAGACCCGAGTAGATGTGGGTATGGCAGTTGATGAGTCCGGGCATGATGAGGTTGCCCTGGGCGTCGACGTACTCGGCATCCGGGTACTTGGCCTTGAGCTCGCGCTCGGGGCCCACTTCGACGATCGTATCTCCGTCAATAGCGACTGCACCGTTGGGAATGAACGGAGTCTGAGCGTTGCGGGTAAAGACGGAACCGTTAGCGACCAGAAGCATAAATGCTCCCTTCAACATCAGAGGCGGGGTTTGACACCTCTGACATGGCGGAAGTGCGAAGCGCCGGCCTACACCGGAAACGGGCCCTCTCCCGTCAACGCTTCACCAAAGGGACAAGCCCTTTGAAGTGCGGCTTGGCGCCGCATGGCGCCGGCGGACGAGGCGATGCGTCCGCCGGCGAATAGCACCGAATTGGTTACTTCTTGCTCTCGGGCAAAACCAGATCCACGGCAGCGTCCTTGGCAGCATCGATGTGCTGAGCCACGACCGGCGTCTGCGGAAGAATCAGGTTGAGCACGATGGCCATGATGGCAGTGGGGGTCACGGCATTGGAGCCGATGACGGTGGACACCCAGGTGGGCATACCCTCGCCGGCAAGGCAACCGCTGGCCATCCAGATACCCAGGCCAAAGACGACGGAGGTACCGACGATGGTGGTAGTACGCTGCGTGAGGCCCTCGCGGGTGAACATGCGCACGCCGTTCATGGTGATGGTGCCAAAGACGCCGACGGTCGCGCCGCCGATGACGGGCTGCGGGATGGCGGAGAGCACGGCAGAGAGCTGCGGGAACAGACCGGCGATGGCAAAGACGGCCGCGATGATCACAAAGACCCACTTGTTGACGACCTTGTTGGAGCAGATGATGCCCACGTTCTGGCCAAGGGCGCTGGTGGGAAGACCGCCCAGCAGGCCGCCGACCATAGAGGTGAGGCCCTGAGACACGATAGCGCCGGAGAGCTCGCGCTCGGTGGGCATACGGTCGATGGAACCAAGGCAGGCAGCGGAGACGTCGCCGATAACCTGGATGGCAACCATGGGGAACACGACGGCGAGGGTAATGCAGACCTCGGGATCAAACTCGAGCGCGTAGGGCATAAGCTTGGGAAGGGCGAAGACCTGAGCGGTGGCGACGCTGGAGAAGTCGATCATGCCAAAGGGGATGGAGACGATCATGCCAACGATCATGCCAAAGAACACGGATCCCAGCTTGAGCGTGCCCTTGCCAAAGTTGGCGAGCGCAAAGACCACGGCGAAGGTGATAAGAGCGACGCACCAGGCCTGCGGGGTGCCCCACAGCGGCGTACCCATACCGCCGGCCATGTACTTGACGGCCGTGGGATAGAGAGAGACGCCAATGGAGAAGATGACCGTACCGGTCACGACGGGCGGGAACAGCCACTTGATCTTGCTGTAGGCCAGACCAAAGAGAACCGCAACGGCACCGCCGACGATCTCGCCGCCCAGCAGCGCGCCAAAGCTAAAGCCCGAGGCGCCCATGGCCTGAAGGGCCGGCAGGAACGCGAACGAAACGCCCATGACGATGGGCAGGCCGCCGCCGATACGACGGAAGGGAGCGAAGGCCTGAAGGGCCGTGTCGATTGCCGAAAGAATGAGTGCAACCTGGATGATGTCGGTGCTCTGCTGGCTATTAAAGCCGTAGACACCGGCCATGATGACCGCCGGTGTAATGATGCCGGCAAACGATGCCAGTACATGCTGAAGGGCACACGGGATCATTTCCTTAACGGGCGGCATGCCTTCGCGAGTGAACAGGGCTTCAGTGCCGTTCGTAACCGTCTCCTGGGTCATTTGACCACCAATCCTCGAAATAGTTGTTTTCGCATCTAACGCTCTATTGTGACGCAGTGCGGGGTTGAGGTTGTGCCTTCGTTGCATATCGTATTAAAGATGATTCTCATTCTCAATAATAATTTTTTGTTATCAGACTATTCTTCAGCTGAGATAACGCATTTCCGCAGGTCAGGAAAGTGTCTGCTCAAAATAACATCTAACTTTTCTTTTGGTCAACCGTTTACCGCCAAATTCCTACCGTTCGTCTGTATTACGCAATGTACCTGCTGATATACGAGATGAGGAATGGCGTGTTACCATGAGAAAAAATTGTTATGAACATTTCCGATTTCACCCCAAGGAGTTGCCCGTGAACGAGACCGTACGTCGCTTTTTGCCGATGGTCGATTTCCTGGAGCAGATACTCGGCAAAAACAGCGAAATCGTGCTGCATGATTTCTCGGATCCCGACCACGCCATCGTCGATATTCGCAACGGCATCGTGAGCGGTCGCAAGGTCGGCGGTCCCGCCACCGACCTGGCGCTCAAGATCATGCACGACGCCAAGTATCGCGACCTGCCGTTTATTACGGGCTACGAGGGCCGCGGTGCCGGTGGCAAGACATTGGAGTCAGCGACGTACTTTATCCGCGAGAATGACGAGATCGTCGGCATGCTCTGCGTCAACACCGACCTCTCGACCGTGCGCTCCATCAACGCCATGGCACAGCAGCTCATGGCGTGCTTCGACGCGGCGCCGACGCGCACGGAGCCCGCCTCTATCGAGGTCGAAAGCCTTTCGGAGTCCACACAGGAGCTCATCGACCGCAGCATTGCCGAGCTGCTGAGCGCTCGCGGGCTGGATGTGGCGTCGCTTGGTCAAAGCGACCGCGTGGACGTCATTCGCCACCTCAACGGCAACGGAGTGTTCATGCTCAAGGGCGCCGTAGCCTGCGCCGCCACCGCGCTGGGCATCTCGGAGCCCAGCGTCTACCGCTACCTGCAAAAAGTCCGCAAGGAAGGCTAACCCGCTGACTCCTTGGGGACGGAGGAAAACGGATCATTTTTGTCGCATCGCTTGACAAAAGACCCTGCAGTTCACACGCGCTGCAGGGTCTTTTTGCATGTCATGTTTAGTTGTTGCCAACGCCTTAGAGAGCGGCGACGACCTCGATCTCGACCAGACCGCCGGCCGGAAGGGCGGCAACCTGGAAAGCGCTGCGCGCGGGGAACGGAGCCTCGAACTTGGAAGCGTAGATCTCGTTCACGGCAGCGAAGTCGGCGATGTCGGCCAGGTAGACCGTGGTCTTGACGACATCGGCAAAGGTGGCGCCGGCAGCGGTCAGCAGCGCCTCGACGTTAGCAAGGGACTGCTTAGCCTGAGCCTCGACGCCCTCGGGCATCTTGCCGGTTGCGGGGTCGATGCCCAGCTGGCCGGACAGGAACACCATGTTGCCGGTCTGGATGCCGGGGGAATACGGGCCGATGGCTGCGGGTGCGTTATCGGAAGACACGACGGTCTTGCTCATGTTTTTCTCCTTACGATCAGATAGAGAGCGTGAGCGCGGCGTTCGCACCGGGAGGCACAATTCGGTCTGAACACCGCGCTTGATTTGGGATAGTACTCAAGGTTTCCGCGCGATGCAAGATTATTATCACGTTGCGAGAATAATTTATCGCCCAACGGCGCCTGTCGGCCGCTGAACGGCACGACCGGACGGTGAAGCTCAAAATGATCCGTTTCCCTCCGTCCCCCATGGATCACCTGATCCGCTGGGGACGGAGGGAAACGGATCATTTTTGCTGCAAGGGCTGCTGAAGACTTTGTCCTGCTTGGGCTGCGGTCATCGTCCGCCGCAACAGCACCACTATACTTTTGAATATCTGAGCATTTTGAAAGGCAGGATATGACCGCAACCGCCAGTCGAACCACCAACCGCAGACCCGAGCTTTTGGCGCCCGCCGGAGGGCCCGAGCCCTTTGCCGCCGCACTCGCCGCGGGGGCAGACGCCATCTATTGCGGCATGGGCAGCTTCAACGCCCGCCGCAAGGCCACCAACTTTACCGACGAGGCCTTTGAGCAGGCCTGCCGCGCCGCGCATCTAGCCGGGTCGCGCGTCTACGTCACGGTCAACATCGTCATCAAGCAGTCCGAGATGGGCGATGCGCTGCAACTCATTCATCGCTGCTCCACGCTGGGCGCCGATGCCTTCATTATCCAGGACTGGGGTCTGTTCTTTGAGGTCAAGCGCACCATGCCCGGCATCGAGACACATATCTCGACCCAGGCGAACATCCACGACGACCGCGGAACCCTTTGGTGCCGCGAGCAGGGCGCCGACCGCGTGACTCTCTCGCGCGAGCTCTCCATCGACGAGATCGCCGCCATTCATAATGCCGCGCCCGATGTGGACCTTGAGGTCTTTAGCCATGGCGCCATCTGCTTTTGCTACTCGGGTCTGTGCCTGCTTTCGAGCTTTGCCATGGCGGGACGATCGGCCAACCGTGGCATGTGCGCCCAGCCCTGCCGCCTGCCCTACGAACTGATCGACGAAAACGGTCGCGCGCTCTCCCCCGCCGGCCGCGAGCGTGCGCTATGCCCGCGTGACACCAACACCTCGCAGCTTGTTCGCCGCCTGTATGACGCCGGCGCCGCGTCGCTCAAGCTCGAGGGCCGCATGAAGGCGCCCGATTACGTGTACTCCATCGTCGATGTGTATCGTCACGAAATTGACGACATGCTATCCGGAGCCACCGTTGCCAAGGACGAGGAAGCCGCCCGCCAGCGCCAGCTCAAGCGCTGCTTCAACCGCGACTTTACGCATGCCTATCAGGACGGCGCCTCGGGCGACGAGATGATGAGCTACGAGCGTTCCAACAACCGCGGCCAGATCGTGGGCACGGTGCTGGGCAGCCGTCTGGCCAACCACGACGTGCGCGGGCTCAAACCCGACGACCGTCGTCGTCGCGCCGCCATCGCCCGCATTGAGTTGTTTGAGCCCGTGGGCAAGGGCGACCTGCTGGAGCTTCGCCACGATAACGAGTTTGACCAGTTCCTGACCACCATTGCCGCCGATGATGCCGCCGCGGGCGACATCATCGAATGTCGCGTGCCCCGCAGCATGCCCGAGGGCTGCCGCGTCCGCGTGATTCGCAGTCAGCGTGCCATCGACGCCGCCGGCGCCGCGCTCAAGCGCGATGTGCTGCGCCGCCGAGCTGTTGATGTGTCCGTCGTGGCGCGCCTGGGCGAGCCGTTTACTGTCACACTCACCTGCTGCGACGACCCCGCGCTCACCGCCACCGCCACGGGCTTCACTGTCGAGGCCGCCAAGACCCGCGCCGTCGAGGCGGCAGACCTGGTTGAGCATGTGGGCCGCATGGGTTCCTCGCCTTTTGAGGCTGCGAGCTTTGATGTGGCGCTCGATGAGGGCTGCGGCATGGGCTTCTCCGCTGTGCACAAGGTGCGCGCCGCCGCTTGTAAAGCATTGGAGGAGGCCATTCTGGCACCGTATGATGAGCGCGCGAAAACGCTCGAGTTGCCGGCGATTGTAACCAGTGATTCCCGCCCCGCGCCCGAGCATTACCGCGATGAGCCGCAGATCTGCGCCGCCGTCACCACGCTCGAAGCCGCCGAGGCAGCGCGCGTGGAGGGTGCAACGCGCATCTACATGACCACCGACGCGCTCGATGCGGCCAGGCTCTCCCCCGCCGATGCATTTGAGCAGGGTATCGTGCCCGTACTCGACGAGGTCTGCCGCGCCGTCGACCACGAGCGCGTCGATCCCTGGATCAATGCTGGAGCCACCGTCGCCGTCGGCAATATCTCCGAGCTTGCCCTGGCCGCGCAGGCTGGCGCCACGGTCGAGATTCGCTCTTGCCTGCCGGTGCACAACACGCCCTGCATGGAGGCGCTTGCCGAGCGCGGCGCCGGTGCGTTTTGGCTCTCGCCCGAGATCACGCTCGACGAGATTGTCTCGCTCGGCGCCGCCGCGCCCGCTGCTCTGGGCATCACCGTCTTTGGCCGCCCGCGCGTCATGACAAGCGAGCATTGCATTCTGCAGGTTGCCAATGGCTGCATCCACGATTGTGCCAACTGCCGCCTGCGTGCCCGCAAGCTCTCGCTCAAGAATATCGACGGAAAGGTCATGCCCGTCCGCACCGACATCCACGGCCGCTCTCGCCTGTACGATGCCTACCCCATCGACCTCACGCCGCAGGTTCCTCAGCTGCTCGACGCCGGCGTGCGTCGCCTCATGGTGGACGGAACGCTGCTCGAGACGGATGAGGTGGGCCGTGCCGTCGCCCGCGTCCGTCGTGCCGTCGAAGCAGCGCAGACCGGCCGCAAGCCCGCCGCCCGCCTACGCGGGGCGACCTCGGGCTGCATGTTTGTGGGAATCAGCTAACCGAAAGGCTTACACGTGAACGAAGAACCTCAAGTCCTCTACTGCGACGCCTGGCTCATGGCCATCGACAAGCCCGCCGGCATGATCGTCCACGGCGACGGCACCGGCGAGCGCACGCTCACCGACTACGCCAGCGACCTGCTGCTGGCGATGGGCGACGGCTTTGCCGCGACCGACATGCAGCCGCTCAACCGCCTGGACCGCGACACCACCGGCGTGGTGCTGTTCTCGCTCGACAAGCAGACGCAGCCCGCCTTTGACCAGATGGTGATCGACCACGCTTTCGAGAAGCACTACCTGGCGCTCGCCGAGGGCAAGATCGACTGGAACGAAAAGCTCATCGACAAGCCCATCGCCCGCGACCGTCACGACAGCCGAAAGATGCGCGTCGGCGCCAGCGGCAAGCCGTCTCAAACGCGCGTGAAGGTGCTCAAGCGCCTTAAGAGCCGCCGAGGCCTGCCCACGCGTTCGTATATCGATGTCGAGCTGCTCACCGGCCGCAAACACCAGATCCGCGTGCACCTGGCGAGCGAGCGTCATCCCCTGGTGGGCGACGAGCTCTACGGCACGCCGCGTCCCTGCGGCCTGATGCTCCATGCCCACAGCGTGTCCTTTACGCATCCCGTAACCGGCGAGCCCATCCACATCGAAGCCCCCTGCCCCTGGGAGCCCTAAACCACCACAATGGGGACAGGCACCTTTGTGGTGGTTTTGCCGCAATGGCTCAGCCGCGGTCCCAAAACGTCTCGATCCGTAACAGTTAGAACCCTTTTTCCGGTCTATCTGTTACAGATCGAGACATTCGAATCCCCCTTAAGGGAAAATCTCAATCTGTAACAATAACTCGGCAAAATCGGTCCCAGATGTTACAGATCGAGACAAAGGGACGGCGCGGTTCGGAAGTATCTCAATCTGTAACATCTAACCCACTTTTGACAGTCCAGTTGTTACAGACTTAGACAAACCGGCAGACAACGAAAGCGGCAACGCCCGTGATGGACGTTGCCGCTTTTCTATTGAGAAAACTAATCGGTTTTCGTTACTAACCACCACAATGGGGACAGGCACCTTTGTGGTGGTTTTGGCCTTAGCCTGCCCCTGCTTGCTAGACCGTGATGACGTTATCCATCGACTGGTACTTGGCGGGCACCTCGCCCGCGGTGATGATCGTTGCGTCGCGGAAGTCCGCGAACTTGACGGGCGCCACCATGCCAAATTTGCTGGCGTCCGAGATTACGAAGCGTTTGGCGGTATGGCGCATCGAGACACGCTTGACCTGCGCTTCCTCAATATCCGGTGTGGTGAGACCTTGCTCGGCGGCGATGCCATTGGAACCCCAAAAGCCGCAGTTGAAGTTATAGCGGTCCAGGGTTGCCAAGGCGTCGGGACCGACGAGCGCCTCGGTCTCGGGCTTGAGCTCGCCGCCCAGCACCACGGTGCGCATGCCGCGCAGAGCGAGATGCTGAGCATGGAGCACGGAGTCGGTCACATAGGTGACGCCCTCAAGGCGCGGAAGATGCTCGATGAGCCTAAGCGTCGTCGAACCTGAATCGATGTACACAAAGCTCTCGGGCTCCACAAGCGCCGCCGCACGGGCGCAGATGCGCTCCTTGTCATCGTTATGGAGATCACTGCGCTCGTTGATCGTCAGGTCGCGCGTCACGTGCGCACGCTCCAGACTCGTCGCGCCTCCGTGCACCTTGGCGATACGGTGTGCACGGTCGAGCGCCTGCAGGTCGCGCCGAATGGTAGACGCCGTCACGCCCAGGGCTTCAGCAAGCTCCGGCACGGTAACCGAGCCAGCCTGCTGCACCATCGTCACGATCGCATTGAGCCTATCTTCCGCTAGCATCGTTTACTCCTCCTCGGGGTACACGACTCCCCAGTCGGCGCGAAGCTTGGTCATAAGCTCCATAACATCAGAAGCATAATCCAGCAGCTCGCGCTTGGAGTCATCGTCGGGAACGGCCTTCTCAAGATCGGCCATCTCATAGCAAAGGGCGTAAGCCTCGGTGCCGGCGTGGACCTCCTCGCGGTGGCCGTCCGCAGTCCACACGATGGTCGCGTGATCGGCACGCGGATACTCATTGACCTCGATATAGCACTTATCGAAGCTGATGACCGAGCGCTTGGGCTGCTTGGAGTGGAGCGTAAGGCTCACAACGCCCAGCTGCTGCTCAGCATTACGGCAGACAATGCCACCCGCGACGTCAACGCCAGTCTCGCAGGTATTGCCCAGAGACACGACCTCGGCTGGCTGGCTGGCCATAAACAGGCGCATGACGGACAGGGCGTACACGCCAATGTCGAGCATGGCGCCGCCGGCGAGGTTGCGATTGTAGAAACGGTTGGTCAGGTCGCCGTACTCCTTGTAGCTACCAAAGTTGAGCTGAGCGAGGTTCATGCGGCCAAACTCGCCGGCATCCATGCGGCGGCGCAGCTCTTGATACAAGGGCATGTGGAGCACCGTGGTAGCGTCCATAAGGACCACGTTGTGTTCGGCGGCAATGGCGCGGGCCTCATCGAGCTCGGCGGAGTTGAGCGTGATGGCCTTCTCGCAGAGAACGTGCTTGCCGGCCGCCAGGGCGGCACGCAGATAGGTGATATGGGTGTTGTGCGGCGTGGTGATATAGACGGCATCGATGTCTGGATCGGCGTAGAGGTCCTCAACCGTCTCGTACACCTTCTCGACACCATACTGCTCGGCAAAAGCCTGGGCCTTGGACAGCGTACGGTTGGCGACACCCGCGAGCTTGCGGCCGGCCAGAGCGAGGGACTGGGCCATTTGGTTGGCGATAACACCGCAACCGATCACGGCCCAGCGGAGCTCGGGGGCCGTAAAGATATCATCGGGGAACGGCTGATCCTGGACCGAGGCAAACGCCGCCTTTGCGGCTGCCTCGGCGTCGAGCGGAGCCTGTTTGGAATCTGCCATGAATACCTCCTGCGTCGTGAAAAGTCTTTCAATTCTGACAGCTATATATTCGCACAAATACGCGTGTATGTGCGTACTTCTGCGTATATAACCGCCAAACGGTCAAAATACAACCGCAGACGGCGCATATACACGCATGGTCACGCAATCCTGCGCACGCAAATACGCACAAATGCGCACTAATCATTGCTCAGAGACGGGGAATTCTACTTAGAACTTCAAAGACAGGATGATCCGCTTCACCACGTCACTCATGGCGCGCTGCAGCTCTAAGGACCGTCCCAAACTGCCGACAGAAAAGGAACGTCCCCAGGCGCCGGCATTTCAAGAGCACTCATTTAAGTCTGTCCCCAATGAGTGCAATCACTCATGTAAGCCTGTCCCCAATGAGTGGGAGTAATCAGAGACCCTTTGCGAGGGAGGTCGGACGTGGCCTTCCTCGTTTTTATTCATGGACTTTAGTCCGTGCCGCACGGCACGCGCGGCATAGAAAGCCACCCGCTCAGCGGGTGGAGGCCAATTTCCGCTACGCGACAAAAACCTTCCCCCTAGCATGAGGATTGTTCAGGTCATCATGCTAGGGGGAATGTGATTGCTGTGGCCCAGAAAGCCGACAGCCTCGCGCACACGAAATGGCTATGCAAGTACCGCATCGCACCGAGGTCAAGCTCGTCGCCGCCATCGCCGAGAAGCACCCCAAGGTGCGCTTTGCCGTGAGCTACACCTCGGCCTACGCCGACCTTTACGACCGCATGGAGCAGGCCCTGCGCGAGCGCGTGGCCAACGCAGTGGAGGTCGTCCGCTCCGACATCAGCCCCGCGCTTCTTGTCCACACCGGTCCAAACCTCGTGGGTGTAGCGGTCCAGGGACTCTAGCGGAGGCGGGGCGTTCTGCCCAAAAACAAATGCAAAAGACGAGCGCTTCTTGCCGCCCAATTGGCAAGAAGCGCTCGTCTTTTCTTAACGCGTTGTATGGCGGAGAGAGCGCAAGTTACGCGAGCGCCCTTCTTGCCAGCTCGGCCGCGCCGAGGATTCCTTGGTCGCCGCCGTAGCCCGGGGCGCAGATGTAGCTCTCCATGTCCTTAAGCTCGGCGGTCTGGATGTAGCCACCCAGATATTCGAGGGTCTTCTTGCGGACGATGCCGTAGAGCTGCTCCTGGTGCATCACGCCGCCGCCGAGGACGATGCGGTGAGGCGAGTACATGAGCACGAGGTTCGCACACATCTGCCCCAGATAATCCCCCTCGAGCATCCACACCTCATCGTTGTCCGCGAGCTCGGCCGCGGGCTTTCCCCAGCGCGCGGCGATGGCGGGGCCGGAGGCGAGGCCCTCGAGGCAGCTCGCGTGGCTCGGGCAGACGCAGCGTCCTTCCTCGGTGGGACGGGTCCTTACCAGCATGTGGCCGGCCTCGGGGTGCAGCATGCCGTGAAGGAGCCTGCCCGCGCACATGACGCCCGCGCCCACGCCGGTGCCGATGGTCACGTAGACGGCGTCCTTGAGCCCCTTGCAGCAGCCGAAGACCGCTTCGCCGAGGCAGGCAACGTTCACGTCCGTATCGTAGGCCACCGGAATCCCGAGGGCGTCGGCAAACGCGGCGCGAAGACCATAGCCTCGCCACGCGAGCTTGGGCGTTTGGAGGATGGAGCCGTAGCGCTCGTCGGCGGGGTCGACGCAGGTCGGGCCGAAGGCGCCGATGCCCAACGCGTCCACATCGCGGGCGGCGAACCACTCGATCATCTGCGGGACGGTCTCGGCGGGCGCAAGCGTCGGGGTCTCCATACGGTCGAGGACCTCGCCGTCGCCGGACACCACGGCACAGACCATCTTGGTCCCGCCGGCCTCGAGGGCGCCGAGCCTCATTTGCTTTTCGCTCATGTGATCCTCCTTACAAAGGGACGCCCGCAGTCATGGTCAACCGCGGACGCCCATAACGTTGGCTTGTTTCGAGGCGACCCTACCTGGGCACGCGGTCCTGCCTTGCGGCAAACGGGGCGAGCACGGCGTGCGGCTCGCTTTGGTACCAGTAGGCGACGGTGGAGATGTCGTCCTCGCGCTCGTAGAGCTTGATGTCGTCGTTGCCGAGGTCCTGGAACGTCACGCGCAGGTCCTCCTTGAACGAGATCGGGTCGGGAAGGTGCCACCTGTAGAGGCCGTGCCTGGGCAGCGCGTCGTCGTTGGTCGCGAGCATCGGGTTCGGGTTCGGCTTGCCCGCGCTGAAGCGGTCGCGCGTGGCGTCGCGCGTCGAGCGGTACGGGTAGCCGGCGAACAGCGTGTTGAAGCACTGCGCCTCGGGCAGCGCGTGGGGCGGCCTGTCGAGGAAGGCCCAGGCGCCGCCAAAGTAGTCCTCGGCTCCCGTCGAGGTGACCGTGGGGAACTCCTCGTCGCCGTCGAGGAAGAACTTCATCTCGCCCTCGCCCCACCAATAGCGCTCCAGGGCGCACAGGGCCATGTAGGTGCCGACGTAGTAGCCCTTACCGCGCACGCCGTCGAGCACGGTGTAGTCGACGCCCCTGCGGGTGCTGCGCTCGCGGTTAAAACGGGCGTGGAAGTACATGGCGTCGTCCGGCACGTCGGTGAGCGCGTAGTTGAACGTGTAGAAGATGTACTTAATGAACCCGGGGTGCTCGCTCGTAAGCGTGACTTTGGCGTGCTTCCTGAAAGGCATCTCGAAGTAGCAGTTCATGCCGCCCGTCGGGTTCACGCAGATGGGCATCGAGTTGACGATGGCGCGCTCACCGAAGCCGTTGCAGAAGAAGTCGCCGACAGGGCACTCGACCGAGGGGGTCTCCTCGTCGTCCCAGTAGAAGCGCAGCACGAGGTCGCGCATGACGAAGCTGCCGGCGGCGGTCTTGTCGGGGACGGTCATCCAGATGTGGCGGATGATGCCGGGGCCCTCGATGTCCGCGAGCGTGATGGTCTCGCCGGACTCAAGGGGCACGCAGCACGAGCCTTTGCGGCCGACGCCGAGGTGGCTGGCCGACATGGCGGCGTGGCCCTTCTCGCCCGTGATGTTCTCGGGGGTGATGGCGCGGCTTTCCTCACCGCCGTGCATCCACACGTCTTTAAGGAACTCTCTCATCGTCGACCTCCTCTATTCGTCGTCTTCGCACTCGGCGGAACTGGCACCGTTCACGTAGACGATCTGCTGGCGCGCCTCGTCGACGAGGGCGTCGAAGTCGAGTTTCTCGTCGGGGCGCGCGAGCGCGACCGTCATGGCGAGCGGGAGGTTGACACCCGCGATCACGTGGATCCGGTCGGAGGCGAAGCGGGAGAAGCGCTGGTTCACGCTGCCGCCGAGCGCGTCGGTAAGGACGACGACCTCGTCAGTGCCCGAAAGCGCCGCCTCGACCGCCGCGTCGAGCCCCTCGCCGTTGTCGTTCACGTAGGCGCAAACGGCGGTGACGGCGTCGCTCTTACCCGTAAGGAACTCGAGGGTGTCCTTGAAGCCCTGGGCGAGAAGGGAATGGCTCGCCACAACTATCTTTCTCATTGATTCACCAATCTCTTGGGTCGAAGCTAGGCGAGGATGCCGGCGGCGGAGGCGACCATCGCGAGGACGATCACCACGAGGATGAGGGCCGTCATGCTCGCGTTCTTCTTGGTAAGAAGGTAATACGCGCTTCCCGTGATGGCGGCGGGGATCATGGCAGGCAGGATCTTGTCGAGCAGCGGCTGAATCTCCATCGAGACGTCGCCGAAGCTGAAGCTAATCGGGCAGGTGACGCCGATGACCGAGGCGATGAGGCAGCCGACCACGGTGAGGCCGAGCACGGAGGCGGCGGCAGTGAGGTTGGGAAGCTTCTCGCTGAAGTCGGTGACGAGCTTCACACCCTGCTTGTAACCGAACTCGAGGGCGTGCATGCGGACCCAGAAGATGGCCAGGATGAGCGCGAACCAGATGCCGGCTCCCACGGGGTTGCCCTCGATGGCCATGTAGGCGGCGATGGAGCCCATGATGGTCGGGATCATGGTCATGAGCAGGGAGTCGCCGACGCCGGCGAGCGGTCCCATGGTGCCGATCTTCAGGTCTTGGACGGCGTCCGCCGCCGCGAGGCCGTCACGCTCCTCCATGGCCACGCAGGCGCCGAGGATGATGGCGGCGAGCCAAGGCTGGGTGTTGTAGTAGCGGAAGTGGTTGTTGAGCGCTTGCTTATAGTCCTCGTCGTTCGTGTAGATCTTCCTCAGGATCGGCGAGAGGGCGTAGGCGACCGAGGCGCCCTGCTGGGTCTGGTAGTTGAAGGTGCACACGCTCATGAGCCAGCGCCAGTTCGCGTTGCGCAGGTCCTTCTTGGTGACCTTATAGCCGGAGGGCTTGCCCTCGGCGGCGGTGATGTTCTCGTTTTCCATGGTTACTCATCCTCTCCGATGAAGGCGTCTGCGGAAGCGTGGGCGGTGAGCTCGGCGTCCTTCTCGGCACGCTGATAGAACGCGATCGCGAGGGCAACGCCGACGATGGCGGCACCGATGATGGGCACGTTCAGGAAGGCCGAGAGGAAGAAACCGGCGAGAAGGTACTGGAAGTACTTGGCGGTTGGCATGTAGCGGAGCAGCATGGCGATACCGATGGCCGGGAGCATCTTGCCGGCGAGGGTGAGGCCGGAGAGGAACCACTGGGGCATGACCTCGAGGAGCCAGTTGACGGCGGGCTGGCCGAGCGTCACGGAGACAAAGACGGGCAGGGCGGCGCACAGGCCGAAGAGCGCGGGGCAGACCCACAGGATGGCGTTCATCTGATTGAACTTACCCTCGTTGCAGAACTTCTGGGACTTCTCGACGACAAAGCCGTTGAGGATCTTGACGACGACGTCGAGCTGGATGCCGAGCATGCCGACCGGCAGGCCGATGGCGAGGCCCGTGTCGGAGCCCAGGGTCACGCCGTAGGCGGTGGCGATGATGGCCATCGTGCCGTAATCGGGAATCGACGAGCCGCCGAAGCCCGCGACGCCGAGCTGCATGAGCTGGATGGTGCCGCCGATGACGAGGCCGGTCTGCCAGTCGCCCATGACCACGCCGGTGATAAGGCCCCAGAAGACGGCATAGTTGACGAAGATCATCGGGATGCCGTAGTAGTCCACGTGCTTGATGAAGGCAAGCAGGGTCAAAAGGACGACCTGCAGGATAGTGAAGTTGACCATGATCCCTCCTTAGATGAGGTCGGCGACGGAGACGGGCTTGTCGGCGGGCACGAACTGTGCCGTCACCTTGACGCCGTGGGCGATGAGCGCCTTGTAGCTTTGGACGTTCTCGGCGGAGGCATAGGCGCGCTGGGTGAGCTGGACGCCGCCCTCCTTGACAAGAGAGCCGCCGACGATCAGCGACGGGAGCTCGATGCCCGACTCGACCAGGTGAAGCATCGTCTCGGGTTCCTTGGCGATGACAAAGACCTTCTCGCGGTCGTACTTGCCCGCCGCGAAGTTCTTGAGCGCGGTCTCCTCGGAGATGATCGAGACGGCCATGCCCGCGGGGCGCGCCATCCTCATGGTGGACTTCAGGACCTCGTCGCCGGCGACCTTGTCGTCGATGACCATGACTCGGGTTGCGCCCGACACCGGGGCCCACTGCGTCACGATGATGCCGTGAAGCAGGCGATTGTCGATTCGTGCCATAACAACACTCATGTTTGCTCCTATCAAATCAAGTTTTTCATTCAGCACTGCCTTGGCGCTATCCGGATTCGCGCCGGGCGAGGGATTATCGGATTATTGAAGACGCGCGGTCAGCTCGTGACGGCGCGGGGGGTCACTCGTCGAACAGGAGGCTTGAGGAGCCGAGACGCTCCTCTCGCGCCGGGGCGGCGCTCACGCTGATGTAGTCGAAGACGTAGGCGATCTCGCTTACAGGAACCTCCACGCGATAGCGCGTCGAGATGCTCGAGAAGCTCTGCCTGAAGGACTCGATGAAATCGGCACGCTCCTCCTCGAAGCGGTCCTGGCCAACGTAGGTCTCAATGGGGTTTCTGGTAACAAGGCGCTCGACGAGACAGCAGAGGTGGACGTAGAGCCCAATGATGGCGTTGCTGCCGATCTTCTCGCCTGTCCTGCGCTGAAGCTCGTGCACGGCGCTCTCGATCTCGTGGAATAGCCGCTCCGGGTCGAGGATGGTGATGGAGCGGATGACGTTCTGCAGCGTCATGTTCGAGAGCAGCTTCTCGTGGAAAGAAGAGAGCTCGGAAGCGTCAAGCCACCTGCCGAACACGGCATCAACCTTAGAGGCGGACGCCGTCGACATGATGTCCTCGAGGGCGACGAAGGGGACGGAGGCGACCCCGGGGTCTCCCGTGCCGATGACGGCGCAGACGCGGTGCTCGGAGAAAACGGCGTCATTCGACCCGTTCGCGACGAGCTGCTTGAAGGGCCTCGTGAGCAGGCGCGCGCCTATGGTGCGCGGGAGGCTCTGCGAGACGAGCTGGCGTATCCTCTCCGCGGCGTCGACCCCGGACTCGGAGCAGAAGACGATGGCGTCCTCACGGTTGACGCGCTCGATCACCTTGCAGTGCGTCACGCACGCGGCGGTCGCATCGCCAAGAACCTCGGCGATGGACTTGCCGCCGAGCAGCCCGACCCCGATCTCGAGCGCAAGACCGGTAGAGACGTTGTTCACCACGCCGATAGTGGAGTCGGTAACGTTCTCGAGGGCCTTATAGGCCTCCTCCAAGGAGCCCATGTCGACGAGGAACACGACCCCGGTGCAGTAGGAATGGCGGTCGACGAGGCGCTGGAGCGGACCGACGATGTCCTTCAGCTGCTGGTCGTAGGGCATGTCGACAGCCTCGTACACATGCATGCCGAGCATACGGTTCGCCGCGTCGGCGATGCTCGTCGCCGTTGAGTAGCCGTGGGACAAGATGACGCAGAGCGTCCGAAGGGCCTTCGCATCGCGAGACTCCGATGCGACGCACAGCGTCAGAAGCGTCTTCGTGAAGTGATCGAGCGAGATTCCCAGCGCCCCTTCCACGTCTGCGGCGACCTGATCGGAGACGCTCGAGGCAAACGGTAATTCGGAGGTCACGGCACCGAGGAGATGGGAGATTTGCTCCGCACAGGCAGACTTTCGCTTAGCCAGGCCGATGCCCGGCCACAACTGCAGGCAAATCTCCTGGGCCAGCAGAAAAGCGACCTTCCTCGAAAGCTCGATGCCATAAGAAGAGCCTGCGTCGGCAAGGACCGCGCCCACGATGCGTTCGAAGGCGCGCGACCTCGAGGAGGTAACGCCGCGGCCGAAGATCAAGTGATCCTCAACGCCGCGCACAGCGGAGACAGCTTGCGAGACGAGCTCGGAGACAGAGAGCTCCCCGGCGCAGAATCGCTCATCGAGAGAGCACAGGGCATCGAGCGCCTGCTCGACCGGCCCTGTGCTCTCGGCGGCATCCAGGGACGCGTCGATCAGAACGCCATCGTCGGGCTGTTGATCGATCTGCGCGGAGGAGAGGAGCCCGCTGGGAAGAAGATACGGGCGAACGACGACGTAGTCGCCCTCGCGATTGAGGAACGCTTTGGCGCAGCAGTTCGTCACGCAGGCGCGCAAGCCGGCGATGTTATCGGAAAAGTCCGCGTTCACGAGGCAACGGTATGCGCCGCGGCTGATCTTCACATCAGAACCGATTCGGCACCCCTCGCTGCGCAGGAAGCTCAAGATGAGATCCTCGCGCTCCTCGGGGGTCCGCTCCTTGAGTGAGGGGACGCGGGCACAGATGGGCATTTTGCTGTAGGCCGAGGAAACCTTCAGGTCATCGGCGGAAAGCGTCGTCGAAAGAACGAGGCGAGCGCGCGGCGCATCCTGGGAGGCATCGAGCCCGAGGGCCGTCGCAAGGCAGTGCTCCATCGCAGAGGGAGAGAGTGCCTCGATGCCGTTGACAAAAACCACACCCCCGCGCGATTTCGCGATCGACTCGTCAAGAAGCCCGTTGAACGAGGCGGCGTCCGGGACCCCGGCGCAGTCGATGCGCACATAGGAGGAGTCGCGGGACAGCAAGCCCTGGTTCTTGCCGTACTCGTACACAAGACGAGAAAGGAAAGACTTGCCGACACCCACGCCGCCGCTCAAGAGGATGGGTAGGCCAAACGGAGGGTACTGAACCGCAGCCTTGCACTGCTCGACAACGGAGCTGAGGCTCAGGTCAAAGCCCACGGCACGCGCGAAGTCACGGTGATCGGCGATTCCCGTCGCCTGGATGAGGTCGGCGAGCGAGGCGTACTCGCTTGCAGAGAGCTTTACCTGAAAACGCTTCTGGAACGCGCGGCGATGAAAATAACGGACAGGCCTGCCCGCCACCTTAACCACAAGGCCGGCGCGAACAAGGTCGTTGAGGTACTGGCTCGCCAGACTCCTGGAGATGATGAGCGTCTCGGCGATGTCGGAGGTGGACAGACGGGCAAGGTCGTCGAGCGAGACGGCAGAGGTGAGGGCCTCGAGATGCTCGAGAATCCTGTCCCTCATGTCGACGGGCTTCTTTGCCAAGCTGTCCTGTGCGGTCTTGTCCATGACTTCTTACCTCCTTGTACAAGGAGTATAAGGGGAACACAGAGAGCGGAAGGGGGCGCGTGGAGGAATCAACAGCCCCGAGGAGAAGTTCACCACTTGAGGGGCAGAAAACAACGGCCATTGAACATTCAGGGCCGACGCTCAACACTTCGGCTCGACACTTCGCTTTGGAAAGGGCCCTGCGCGCCGGGGTCCCAACATAAAGAAGGGCCCCGGCGCGCAGGGCCTAAAGCTTAACCATGCGCGCGGCGATGCGGGCGCAGTCGCAGGCGGCCTTCTTCTCGAAGGTGTTGTAGTCGACGACCTGGCCCTCGGCGCAGGGCTTGTCGCTGATGGCGCGCACGACGACGAGGGGCACGCCGTTGAGATAGGCGGCCTGCGCGATGGTGCAGCCCTCCATCTCGCAGCACAGGTCGCCGAAGGTCGCGAGGATGCGCTCCTTCTGTTCCGCGGGCGAGACGAACTGGTCGCCGGAGACGACGCGGCCCTCGAGGACCTTAATGTCGGGGGCGACGGCGGCCGCGGCGGCGCATGCCGCCAGCAAGGGCCGGAACGGATCGCGCAAGATCAAGGCGTCGCCCAGGAGGTCGGGCGTTACCGTCAGCCGGCGCCGCGTCTGCCGCATCATGAGGGAGAACGGCCTGGCCGGCACATACGGCAGGAAGAGGTTCAAGGTGCACCCCGGGGCGGTCAACGAGGCCGACGTGCCGAACGTCGTCGCGCGCGGCTTCGGCGGCAGGGCGCCGCGCACCCAAATATGCAGCGACATGGCCTGCGTGCGCGTCGGGGCGTCGTGGAACTACGTCTGCCTGCTCGTCGACCTCTGCAACGGGGAGATCGTCGGCCACTCCGCAGGACCGAGGAGGGGCGCGCGAGCTCCGAGCCAAGCTCTCGGATTACGTGCACTGGTACAACAACTTCAGGATCCACTCGACACTGGGCTACATGTCGCCGGTCGAGTTCAGGGAGGCGGGACCGTCCCTCCCGGAATCGTCCAAATTGGTGTTGCCAATCCATAGCCAATCCAGCCATCATCTCCGCGAAGGCGGACGTCAGGAAAAGCTCGGCTTGAGCTCGGTCGGACGCGGTCTGTGGGGCATCATTCAGGCTCAGGGGGTCTCCTTGTCTTCTTCGGTCGCAACCTGAATGATAGGAACGGCCCCTTCTCTCTTTCCCTTTCGTTTTCGACGCGTCACTCTCTCGGCGGGCTTAAGGCCCGCGCTCGCGGGTGCAGGGGCTGCGCCCAAACCCCAAAAACTTAACGCCGTGCTCGAAACGTTTCCGGACGTCAGCGTAATCTCAAATCCCGTTAGTCAGCTCATGAGCAAGCCACCTGAGACCACTCATTTCTCCTACTGGCAATGAAGACCTGCGACCTGAAGTTTTGCAAACTGTTTGAAAGCCACCTGCGTTGATTCACTTCCTATTGCAGCTGGCGTCTTGCACGCGAAAAGGCATTTGAGTTTCAAAACGGGCATTTCGGCGCTATCGAGCCTTCAAAGGCATCCCGCCGCGCCCTTTGGGACTAAAACAAAAACTCAAAGCCCTGAGTTCGTAAATAGTTTTTGGAGTTGTCCCGACTTTTGTCACCGAAGCCGACGAAACGCGACAGGGTGTCACCTGGCGGCACTCGATTCGAGACGGCACCGAAAACTGGATGCAACCGGAATGACGGGGCGGCAGAACCGAAGCCATCGAGTAGCGATAGAAAAAGGCCCGGATGCCGTGGGGCATCCGGGCCTTTGCTAGCAACTTGATGTTGCGGGCAGCTTAGAACTTGTGGCCGCACTTCTTGCAGACGCGCAGCTTGTTCTTGCCGTCCTTCTCGTGACCGACGCGGGTAACCTTACCGCACTCGGGGCAAACGAGATTGACGTTGGAGGCGTCGATGGGAGCCTCCTGCGAAACGATGCCGCCCTGCTGGTTGGCAGCGTTGGGCTTGACGGCCTTCTTGACGACCGAAACGCCCTCGACAACGACCTTGTTCTCGGCGGGGAGAGCACGCAGGATAACGCCCTGCTTGCCGCGATCCTTACCAGAGAGAACCTGGACCTTATCGCCCTTCTTGATATACATATATCTCCCCTAACTACAGGGTCTCGGGAGCGAGCGAGACGATCTTCATGTACTTCTTGTCACGAAGCTCGCGAGCGACGGGCCCGAAGATACGGGTGCCGACGGGCGAACCATCGTTGTTGATGACAACGCAGGCGTTCTCATCAAAGCGAATGTAGGAGCCATCCTTGCGGCGGATCTCCTTAACGGTGCGAACGACGACGCAACGGACAACGTCCTTCTTCTTGACGTTGGCACCAGGGGTAGCCTCCTGGACAGCACCGATGAACACATCGCCGATGCCTGCATAACGACGCTTGGAACCGCCAAGCACCTTGATGCAGCGAATCTTGCGAGCGCCGGAGTTGTCGGCGACGTTCAGCATGGTTTGCATCTGAATCATGGTAGATGTTCCTCCGAACTAAGAACCGAAGAGAGGTGCGCAGCCTTTATACGGCCCGTGGTATGCAAGCCAGGCATACGCACATCTTCGGAAACGTACAAGTCGTAAGAGCGACTGCTTATTTAGCGCGCTCGACGACCTCGATGAGGCGCCAACGCTTCATCTTGGACATAGGACGGGTCTCCATAACGCGGACGGTATCGCCCACGCCGGCCGTGCACTCCTCGTCGTGAGCGTGCAGCTTCTTGGAGCTGGTCATCATCTTGCCGTACTTGGGGTGACGCTTGCGCTCGGTGATGGTGACAACAATGGTCTTGGCACCGGAGACGGAGGTAACGACACCCGTACGGACCTTACGCGAGTTACGCGAATCAGTCATGTTCTCTCCTTAGGTCCTACTCGGCGACAGCGGACTTCTCCGCTGCGATCTCGCGGGCGCGCTGCTCCGTGAGGACGCGAGCGATGTCCTTCTTCACGGTGTTGACGCGAGCGGTGTTGTCCAGCTGGCTGGTGGCCATCTGGAAACGAAGGTTAAAGAGCTCGGCGCGCATTTCCTTCAGCTTCTCAACGAGCTGAGCGTCCGAGAGCTCACGAATCTCTGCGGGCTTCATTAGTTCTCCTCCTTGGCGGCGGCGGCGTCCTCAGCAGCCCACTTGGCCTCGAGAGCGGCCTCCTCAGCCATCTCCTTCTCGATGCGCTGCTCAGCGTTCTTGGCAGCAACAATCTTGGTCTTGATGGGAAGCTTGTGCTGTGCAAGACGCAGAGCCTCGCGAGCGACCTCCTCGGGCACGCCCTTGACCTCGAACATGATGCGGCCGGGCTTGACGACGGCCACCCACTCCTCGGGGTTACCCTTACCAGAACCCATGCGAGTCTCAGCAGGCTTCTTGGTGATGGGCTTATCAGGGAAGATCGTGATGTAGACACGACCGCCACGCTTCATGTAGCGGGTCATGGCAATACGAGCGGCCTCGATCTGACGGTTGGTGATCCAATGGGCCTCGAGAGCCTGGATACCAAACTCGCCGAAATGCAGCTCGGTATTACCCTTGGCCTGGCCCTTCATGGAGCCACGCTGCACCTTGCGGTGAAGAATACGCTTAGGGGCAAGCACTACTGACCCCTCCTCTCGGAGTTACGACGACGAGGACGGGAAGAGCCCTCGAGTGCAGGGTTGGGAACAGGCTGGCCCGGGAGCTTCTCGCCCAGGTAAATCCAGACCTTCACGCCGCAAGCGCCCATGGTGGTGCTGGCGACAGCCGTGCCGTAGTCGATCTTGGCACGGAGGGTGTGCAGAGGCACGCGACCCTCGCGGTACCACTCACGACGGCCCATCTCGGCGCCGCCGAGACGACCGGAGCACTGGATACGGATGCCCTTAGCGCCGGCCTTGCGGGCGGACTGGACAGCCTTGCGCATAGCGCGACGGAAGGCAACGCGGCCCTCGAGCTGCTCGGCGATAGACTGAGCAACGAGGTTGGCGTCGAGCTCGGGGCGCTTGATCTCGACAACGTCGACGGAGAGCTGGCCCTTGGAGACGCCAGCGACCTTCTCGAGCTCGGTGCGGAGGGTATCGATCTCGGCACCCTTCTTACCGATGACAACGCCGGGGCGAGCGGTGAGGATGATGACCTTCACCTTGTCGCCAGCGCGCTCGATCTCGACGCGGGAGACAGCTGCGCGGGAAAGACGCTTCTCGAGGTACTTGCGGATCTCGAGATCGTTACCGAGGGTCTTAGCGTAATCCTTCTCTGCGAACCAGCGGGAGCGCCAGTTCTCGGTGATGCCAAGACGGAAGCCGGTGGGGTAGACTTTCTGACCCATACAGCTTTACGCCTCCTTTCGAGGAGCAACGACGACGGTGATGTGGGAAGTACGCTTCAGAATGCGAGAAGCGGAACCCTTGGCGCGGGGACGGATGCGCTTAAGCGTCGGACCCTCGTCAACATAGGCAGCGGCGACAACCAGGTTGTCGGCACGCAGACCGTTGTTGTTCTCGGCGTTCGCAACGGCGGAACGGAGAACCTTCTCGACATCCACGGCGACGGCGCGGTCGCAGAAGTGGAGGATGTCGAAGGCCTGAGCGACAGGCTTGCGGCGGATCAGATCGACCACCAGGCGGGCCTTGCTGGGGGAAACACGCACGTACTTAGCGACGGCGCGAACCTCGGTGGCCTCAGTTTCAATAGACTTAGTTGCCATTTACGGTTAACCCCCTATTTGGCCTTGTGGCCACGGAACGTACGAGTCGGCGCGAACTCGCCGAGCTTGTGACCAACCATGGACTCGGTAACATACACGGGCACATGCTTGCGGCCGTCGTGGACGGCGATGGTGTGACCAACCATCTCGGGGAAGATGGTGGACGCGCGGGACCAGGTCTTCACGACGTCCTTCTTGCCAGCCTCGTTCATCGCGGTGATACGCGAGAGAAGGCGAGTCTCCACGAACGGGCCCTTTTTGAGACTTCTGCTCATAAGTGCTTTCTCCTAAAACTCGGTATCCGAAATTACTTCTTACGGCGACGAATGATGTGCTGGTTCGAGACCTTCTTCTTCTTGCGCGTACGAAGGCCCTTCGTCGGCTTACCCCAGGGGGTAACGGAGGGACGACCAGAGGTGTGGTTCTTGCCCTCGCCACCGCCGTGCGGGTGGTCGACAGGGTTCATGACGGTACCGCGGACGGTCGGGCGCACGTTCATGTGACGCTTACGGCCGGCCTTGCCGATGACGATGTTGGAGTGATCGGCGTTGCCGACCTCACCGACGGTGGCGCGGCAGGTAACGAGGATGCGGCGCATCTCGGAGGAAGGCATACGGACGATAGCGTACTTGCCCTCCTTACCCATCAGCTGGCAGGAGTTACCGGCGGAACGGGCGATAGCAGCGCCCTTGCCCGGCTGGAACTCGACGGCGTGGATGAGCGTACCGACGGGGATGTCGGCGAGGGGCAGAGCGTTGCCCGGCTTGATGTCGGCGTCAGAACCGGACATGATGGTCTGACCGACCTCGAGGCCCTTGGGGGCCAGGATGTAGCGCTTCTCACCGTCAGCGTAGTGCAGCAGAGCGATGCGAGCGGAACGGTTCGGATCGTACTCGATCGTGGCAACCTTGGCGGGCACGCCATCCTTGTTGCGCTTGAAGTCGATCACGCGGTAACGACGCTTCACGCCGCCGCCCTGGTGGCGGGTGGTGATGCGGCCGTTGTTGTTACGACCGGCCTTCTTGGGCAGGGGCTCGAGAAGAGACTTCTCGGGCTTGGTGCAGGTGATCTCGGAGAAGTCGGAGATCGTCTGCCAACGCCTACCAGCGGAGGTCGGCTTAAGGTGCTTTACAGCCATTACAATCCCTTTCAATAGGAATCCGTTAGCCATCGCAGACAGGGATTCGAGGTTCTGCCTCGGGTGCGATGACACCGGACGTATACACGGTTCCGGGCGTGTCCATTTTATACGCCCAAAACCTTGAGCTCTCGCCTCCCCTTTTTGGGAGGCATGAGCTCACTCAACAGCAGCGAGTCTTAGGCCTGGTTGCCAAAGACCTCGATGGTGTCGCCCTCGGCCAGCGTGACGATGGCCTTCTTCCAAGAACGGGTCTTGCCGGCGACATAGCGCACGCGCTTGGTCTTGGGCTTGACCGTCAGGGTGTTCACGCGAACGACCTTGACGCCGAAGATCTCCTCGACAGCGTCCTTGATCTGATACTTGTTAGCATCCTTGGCGACCTCGAACGTGTACTTGTTCAGCTCCATGCCGGAGAAGGAACGCTCGGACACGATCGGACGGATGATGATCTCGTGGGCGGTCATTTATGCAAGCACCTCCCCGAAGTGAGCGGCGATGTCGGCGGGCATCAGCACGGCGTTGTTGTTGACGAGATCGTAGGTGTTGGCCTCGTCAGCGGTGATGATGAACGTCTTGGGAATGTTGCGGAACGACAGGTAGGCGTTGACGTCCTCATCGCGAACGATGATGGTCAGACGCTTGCCCTCAAGGCCGAGAGCCTTGAGCATGGCGACGGCAGCCTTGGTGGAAGGCTTCTCGAAGCCGTAGTCGTCGACGAGCACGAGCTCGCCATCGGCCAGCTTGGCGGACAGCGCGGAGCGCATAGCCAGCTTGACCTCCTTGTTGTTCATACGCTTAGCGTAGGAACGGGGCTTGGGGGCGAAGACAACGCCACCGTGACGCCACTGGGCGGCACGGATGGAACCCTGGCGGGCACGGCCGGTGCCCTTCTGACGCCAAGGCTTCTTGCCGCCACCGGAAACCTCAGAGCGGCCCTTAGCGGACTGGGTGCCCTGACGCCAAGAGGCCATCTGGCACTTGACGATGTGGTGCATAACGTGGATGTTCGGCTCGATGCCGTACACCTCAGCGGCGAGCTCGGCCTCGGCGACCTTCTTGCCCTCGCTGTTCTTTACTTCAAACTTTGCCATTTAAGTGTTCTCCTTGGTATGACGCTGGGCTAAATGGGCTGGGCCCTTAGGCCATACGGATGGCGACGAGACCATTCTTGGCACCCGGGACAGCGCCCTTGACCAAGATGAGGTTCTGCTCGGCATCGATGCGGACAACGGAAAGGTTCTTGACGGTAACGCGCTCGTTACCCATGTGACCGGCCATCTTGACGCCCTTGAGGACGCGCGCAGGATAGGCGCACTGACCGATAGAACCGGGGTGACGCTGGAAGTGAGAACCATGCGTCATAGGACCGCGGCGCTGACCCCAGCGCTTGATGCGACCCTGGAAGCCCTTACCCTTGGAGGTACCGATGACGTCGACCTTCTCGACATCAGCGAAATCAGCGACGGTGACGACCTCGCCGACCTTGTGCTCCTCGCCGTTCTCGACGCGGACCTCACGAAGGAAGCGAACAGGCTCGACGCCAGCCTTGGCGAAGTGACCAGCCATGGGCTTGTTCACGTTCTTGGCCTTGATGTCGCCGAAACCGATCTGGACGGCGTCATAGCCGTCGGTTGCCTGAGTTTTAACCTGCGAGACAGCGCAGGGGCCAGCCTGGATGACCGTGACGGGAACGACGTTGTCGTCCTCGTCCCAAACCTGGGTCATGCCAATCTTGCGGCCGAGAATCATGCTGATCAAGATATGATCCCAACTCTCGCGTGGTCTTGGGACAATGCGTACACCACCGAGCGTACGCCCCTAGAGGACCACTACTTACATGACGTGCTCCCCAGCCTTGTATTTCGCCCGGACTACCTGACAACCCTACTAAGCAGGCATTTTGTCCAGCCAGAATACTCCCCTGGTTTCACACAGCTGTTTAGTATACACGGCTGCGGGCGTATCCATCGAGATTCATATTTCACTCACATTGTTTACGCAGGTAAAGTGCGTGGAGTCGCCTGGGCTTGGCAGAGGGGCGGCGAAATATATTAAGTTTGCTGCTCTACAGTCCTGCGCAAGACGGAAAGCACATTAAGTGCTTTCCTTTGCGTGCGGAACTCGCGACAAACTTAATATATTTCGCCGCCCCTCTGCCAAGCTCGGGAGACGACACGTTGATGTCTGCTTAACTCTGCTCGCTCAGCTAATTACTTTGTTGGGGGTCCACTATTTGCTGGAGGGTGAACTTGCATTGCATTGGCTCGCCCTCTGCTTGTAGCTTTGCCTCATCGAAATCGAAGATCATGATGGCGCAGTTGGGGAGTTTTCTTGGGAGCTCAAAGTCCTCTGGGGCTGCAGCCTTGATAAATTGGCGGCTGGCGCTGCCGTGGCTTACTGCTAGGAGGGTTTCGATGCCCTCGGAGCCCATGAGATTGGTGAGGGCGCCTACCATGCGTTCTTGCAGTGCGCGGCTTCCTTCTCCTCCGAAGGGGACCAGGTCCTCGCCCGGATCCCAAACGTCGGTGGGCAGCGCGTCGTGCGGGCCCTCTTCGAAGGTGCCGTAGCAGCGCTCGATGATGCCTTCGCAGGGATCGACTGCTGCGTCCGGGCCAAGGAGCTCGCTTGCGACGAGACTTGCCGTGTCCATGGCTCGGCCCAAAGGGGAGGAGACCACCTTGTCGGGAACGACGTTGTGGGCTTTGAGCCATGCGGCTGCCACCCGTGCCTGCTGACGGCCCAGGTCGGTCAGCGGCGAATCGCAGCGGCCCTGGACCAGCTTTTTGACGTTGAACTCCGTCTGACCGTGGCGGAGTAGATACAGCTTCTTCATGCTCTCCCCTTCTGCATAACCTGCTTTGCCGGCACAGCCTTACTCGTGGGTATGTCCTACGTAGTCTTCGTCGATCGTAATCTTGGCAATCGACCTGGGGTATTCCGATTCGACCCGTTGTGCCAGCGCGTGCTTTAAGTCTTCGGCACTCATCTGCAGATCCGAGGGACGCACGCAGTCGAAGATCACGTTGGTGTGCGTAGGACCCGGCACACAGCGCAGGTCATGAATCGAGAGGCGGCTATCGATCTGTTGGGCCATGGCGTTAATGCGTAAACGCATGCTCGCCACCTTGGGATCGTCGGTCACGATGGGGTCGTAATGGAGCGTGACGATCATGCCGTCTTCGTTCCTAAACGCCTGCTCAATATTGTCGAGCGTGTCATGACTTTCCAGCGGGCTGGCCTCGGCTGCCATCTCGGCGTGAGCGCTTGCGAACTTCCTGCCCGGGCCGTAGTCGTGAACCATCAAATCGTGAACGCCTAAAACGCCGGGATAGCTCATGATCTTGTCTCGAATGTGCTTGACCAGCTTAGGATCGGGCGACTGACCCAAAAGCGGGCTCACCGTATCTTGAATAAGTTCAAAGCCGCTCCAGCCAATATAGGCGCCAACGGCAAGGCCGACCCATGCGTCAAGATTGATGTGCGTCACCTGCGAAACAATTGCGCACGCCAACACGGCGCCCGTGGCAAGAACATCGTTCTTAGAATCCTGCGCGGTCGCATGCAGCGTCTCGGACTCAATGCGATCGCCGAGCTTTTGGTTGAGGGCCGCCATCCACAGCTTAACAACCATCGAAAGCACTAGAACTGCCACCAGGGCAAGCGAGAACTCGACGGGTTCGGGGTGGATGACGCGCTCAACCGAGGACTTCACCAGCTCAACGCCAATCAGCAGCACGAGTGCCGCCACGACCAATCCCGAGAGATACTCGTAGCGACCGTGGCCGTAAGGATGCTCGGGGTCGGCCGGTTTGCTCGCCAGCTTAAAGCCCAGCACGCTCACGATATTCGAACTGGCATCGGACAGGTTGTTCATGGCATCCGCCACGATCGAAACCGATCCCGACAGCACACCAATTGCGCCCTTCGCAGCACAAAGCGCCACATTGGCGACAATACACACCATGCCCGCTAACGTGCCCACACGCGCACGATCGCCCTGCGCGCGCTTAACTATCCACTCGACCATCTGCATCCGCCCCCACGGTACTACCTATATATCTATTGCTCAAACGGATTGTAGTGTAGCCACTTTGTCTCCCAGATACAAAGAGGCCGCGGCCCGCACGGGCCACGGCCTTGGAGCATGACAAAAGAATCGTCCTTGTGTCGCACAGGTTTATGCGCTTACTTCAGCAGCGCTCGCCACTGTTTCGGGCGAATCGGCTCCATCCCCCGCCGCCTGCCCCTTCGCCGGCACCACACCAAAGCAGTAGCTCAGCGCCGCAGACGCCGCAAATGCCGTGCCGCCGGCAGCACAGCACCACAGCAGGTTCGAAATGCCGCCCGTGGCAAAGCCAATGACCATGAGGACATTCGTCATGCCGATGGTATAGGCCGTAACGTGGCCCACGGCCGCAACAAGGCCTCCGACGGCGCCGCCAATAGCCATGCACGTCAGGCACCTGCCATATTTAAAGCCGCAGCCGTACAGCGCCGGCTCGCTTACGCCGCCAAGAACACCCGAGATCGAGTAGCCCAGCATGAGCGCCTTCTCGTCCTTATCCGCAACGCGAAGCGACGCGCCAAAGGGCATGCCCCAAACGGCAAACGTTGCCATCGTCGCGGCGATCAGGATGCAAGAATCCGTTCCTACACTCATAAACTGTGCATAGGCGAGCGATAGGACAACGTTACTGACACCCGCGATCTTAAGGAACTCCCAGCCCGCGGCAAGCCCCATGAGCGTGAGCAGCGACACGATGCCACCGGAATTGCCAAGCATAAACATAAGCTGCCCCAACAGCATGCCCAGATAGCTGCCCGCCGGCGCCGTAATACACAGCGAAACCGGAACCATGACAAGCATGGTTGCAAACGGAACGAACGAAAACGCCACGGCCTTCGGGATAACGCGCCGAAAGAAACACTCCACTCGCCATAGCACGGGCACCGAGATGAGAACCGGAATAACAGTCGTCGTGTAATCGTTGACCGGCGCGGGAAGCAAACCATACACGGAAGCCATCGATGCCCCCGTCGTCGATGCGGCATCGACGAGCTTAAGCAGATCGGGCGCAATCAATACGCCGCCCAGCATCATGCCCAGCTGCTCCGAGCAACCGAGCTGGCGGGCGGCCGCCCAACCAAGATAAATGGGCAAAAAGTAGTAGCCGGCGTTATAGAGCCAACTGTAGAACAGGCGATAGATTTCGGAATCGGCAGACCACAGGCCCAGCATGCCCTCGCCCATAATGACGGCGACGGTGCGGAACAACGCCGCGCAGACAATAAACGGCAGCGCACACATCATGCTTTTAGACAGATAGTCCACCACGGCCATGGCGTTTGATGAGACCGTCGTTGTAAACGAGGTGTTAGAAACTTGTGGCATGGAACGCCTTTCCCAATGTGACATGCGGGCTGTCCCTTTATCACATCGTGCGGTACTGACCGATTGCGCGGTACTTTTCGTAGCGGAGGTTTGTGAGGGTCGCGTCGTCGAGCCGCCCAAGCGTATCGAAGGCATCAAATGCCGAGGACATGACGGCACCGGCGATCTCCTCATGCGACAGGCCCTTATCGTCAACAATGCCGTCGATGATGCCGAGCGCCAGCAGATCGGGGGCCGTGAGCTTAAGCGCCTCGGCGGCCTCATCCGCACGCTCGGTATCCTTCCACAGGATCGACGCACAGGCCTCGGGGCTCACGACTGAATAGGCCGAGCTCGAGAGCATCAGGATGCGGTCGGCCACGGACAGCGCCAGCGCGCCACCAGAGCCGCCCTCGCCTGTCACCACCGAGACAATCGGTGTCTTAAGGCCGCTCATCTCCATGAGATTCTGAGCAATCGCCTCGCCCTGGCCGCGCTCCTCGGCACCGATGCCGCAAAACGCGCCCGAAGTATCGACCAGGCACAGAACCGGTCGACCAAACTTTTCGGCCTGGCGCATAAGGCGACGCGCTTTGCGGTAGCCCTCGGGATGTGCCATGCCAAAGTTGCGACGCATGCGCTCTTTGGTCGTGGTGCCGCGCTCGATGGCGATGACCGTTACGGGGCGCCCGTCTTTCCAGCCAATGCCAGCCACCACAGCGGCGTCGTCGCCAAAGTAGCGGTCGCCGTGCAGCTCCACAAATCCATCCAGGCCCAGCGAGATCATCTCGCCTGCCGTGGCGCGATCTGCCGAGCGGGTCTGCTTGACAATCTCGAGCGCGGTTTTTGGTGCGGCCGAGCGCTTGAACAAATGTCCCAGCTTTTTGCCGCGGCGGCCCGTATGCACAATCTCGTGCGGTGCCCCCAGGCCGGGCGCGTGCCCTTCGTGCAGCGCCAGCAGCTCGCCTACCGTGAGCGCAACCTCGCCACGCGGTACAACGGCATCGCAAAAGCCGTGCTCCAGCAAAAACTCGGAGCGCTGGAATCCCTTGGGCAGGCGCTTGTGCATGTTCTGCTCGATCACGCGCGGGCCGGCAAATGCCGTCAGGGCATCGGGCTCGGCCAGGATAATATCGCCCTCCATGGCAAAGCTCGCGGTTACGCCTCCGGTCGTGGGGTCAGTGAGCACCGTGATATACAGGCCGCCCGCCTCGCTATGGCGCCTAACCGCCGCAGAGATTTTGGCCATCTGCATGAGCGAGGTCACGCCCTCCTGCATGCGGGCGCCACCCGATACGGTAAAGCCAACGACCGGCAGTCCCAGCTCGGTCGCACGCTCAAATGTGCGGCAGATCTTCTCGCCCACCACGGAACCCATCGAGCCCATCATAAAGTTGGCGTCCATAAAGAAGAGCGCCGTATCGCAACCGCAGATTTTGCCCTTGCCGCACACAACGGCATCGCGCTCGCCCGAACGTTCGCTCACGCTCTTGAGCTTGTCGGCATAGCCGGGAAACGAAAGGAAGTCCTCCGGCGCCAGACTGGCATCCCATTCCTCAAACGTGCCCTCGTCAATCGTCATGCGCATGCGGTCGCGCCCGCTCACGCGAAAGTGTTTGCCGCAACGAGGGCAGACCTCGAGGTTGTCGTGCAGGCGCGCCTCATCGATCACACGGCGGCACTCCGGGCACTTGATAAACACGTGGCGCGCGGGAAACTCGGCGCACGACTCGGTCATCGGTCCCTCGAGGACGTTGACCGTCTTCGCTTTTCTATTCATCAGCATAGAGATGCCCCATCAGATCGGTGTGATACATGCCCGACAAGAACTCGTCGTTTGCCAGCACGTCGAGCTGAAGCTCGCTGTTTTCGCTCACGCCCTCAATCACGAGCTCGCCCAGGGCCGAGCGCATCTTGCGAATGGCGCCGTCACGCGTGGGCGCACACACGATGAGCTTGCCGAGCATGGAGTCGTAGTACGGCGGAACTTTCGCACCGGCAAACATGGCGGAATCCCAGCGCACGCGCGGACCACCCGGCACACGCAACGCGGTGACCGTTCCGCATGACGGCAGAAAGTCCGGCGTTTCGGCATTGATGCGGCACTCCATGGCGTGGTTGCGGACCGGCATGTCCTCCTGCTCAAAGGGCAGAGGCTGGCCGGCTGCCACGCGCAGCTGCCACTTGACCAAGTCGGTATCGGTCACAAACTCCGTAACCGGATGTTCCACCTGCAAGCGCGTGTTCATTTCCATAAAGTAGAAATTACCGTCGTCCGAATACAGGAACTCGATGGTACCGGCTCCTTCGTAGCCGACGGCACGAGCCAGGTCACGCGCTGCCTTGTGCATGCGAGCACGAATGTCGTCGTGTCCGTCGAGGCACGGCGCGGGGCTCTCCTCGATTAGCTTTTGGTTGCGCCGCTGCACCGAGCACTCGCGCTCGCCGAGCGAAAACACATGGCCCTGCTTATCGGCCATAATCTGTACCTCAACGTGATGCGCCGGCGCGACGAACTTCTCCATGTAGCACTCGCCGTCGCCAAAAACGGCCTCGCCCTCGGCGCGTGCTTCAATAAAGGCCTTTGCCGCATCTTCCGCGCGCTCGACCTTACGAATACCGCGACCGCCGCCGCCCGCACGCGCCTTAATAAGCACGGGGCAGCCAATGCGCTCAGCCTCGGCCGTTGCCTCCTCGGGACTTTTGAGCAAATCGCAGCCCGGCACGATGGGCACGCCCGCCGCGGCAGCCGTTCGACGTGCGGCGTCCTTGTCGCCCATGCTGTCGATCACCTTGGCCGAAGGACCAACAAACGCCAGGCCATACTTGTCGCAGTCGCGCACGAAGCTCGCCTTCTCGGAGAAAAAGCCATAGCCGGGATGAATTGCCTTAGCTCCCGACTTTACGGCACAGGTGAGCACAGCATCGTCGTTGAGGTAGCTCTCGGCAAGACGCGGACCGCCGATGCAATACGCCTCGTCGGCAAGCTGCACGTGCAGCGCGTCCGCATCGGCCGTGGAATAAACGGCGACGGTCTTGATGCCCATATCGCGGCACGCGCGGATAACACGGACCGCGACTTCGCCGCGGTTGGCGATGAGCACTTTGTCGAACATGAAGCCTTCCTTAACTTTCGTGCATGAGTGCAAAAGACATATCGGCGCGGCAGCAAACCTCACCGTTGACGCTCGCAGTACCCGTCGCAAAGCGGAACGGCCCGCGCGCACGCGTGATGGTGCACACCAGATCAACCGTGTCGCCCGGGCGCACCGGACGCTTAAAGCGCACCTTGTCCAGACTCGTGTAGAACGGCGTCGCGCCGCGCGCTTCCTCATCGCCCATCAGCAGCACGCAACAGTTTTGGGCGAGCATCTCGCACTGAATCACGCCGGGGACCACCGGGTTTCCCGGAAAATGCCCCTGCAAAAAGTACTCGTCGCCCGTAATCGTGATCTTGCCGTGGGCCTCGTCGCCCACCAGCTCGGCCTCGTCGAGCAAAAGCATCGGTTCGCGATGCGGCAACAGTTCCTTAAGCTCTTCTTTGTTCATGGATATCACCTATCCGATCCTCATGAGGCAGCTGCCAAACTCCACGAGGTCGCCGTCGGCCACGCAGATCTCGAGCACCTCGCCGTCTGCCTCTGCCGTTACCTCGTTGAGAACCTTCATGGCCTCGATGATGCAGAGCGTCTCGCCGGCCTTGACCTTAGAGCCCACGTGCACAAACGGCTCGTCGCCCGGCGCCGGGGCAGCATAGAAAACGCCGACCATGGGAGCGGTCACCTCGGTGCCCTTGGGCTCCGGTGCGGCGGCAGGTGTCTGCGCGGCGGGCTCCGGTGCGGCAGGCGCGACTGTGGGAGCTGCAACTGGAGCGGCCATAGCGCTCGGCATGGGCATGGGCACGGCAACCGGCTGTGCGGCGCTCGCGCGCTCGAGTTCGACCGCGGTGCCATCGGGCTCCTCAACGCGTACGCGCGTGAGGCCGCGGTCCTCCATAACATCGGCTATCTCGGCAAGTCTTTTGGAATCCATGCTCTAGCTCCTCGTATATCTACGCAGCGCGATGGCGGCGTTGTGTCCGCCAAAGCCCAGGTTGGTCGAAAGCGCCCAGGTAAGGTCAGCGCGAACCGCGCGATTGGGCGTGTAGTCAAGATCGCAGGCGGGATCGGGCGTGTGGTAGTTAATGGTCGGCGGCACCACGCCCTGCTCGAGCGCCATGGCGCAGGCCATGACCTCGATGGCGCCCGTGGCACCGATCATGTGGCCGGTCATCGACTTAGTCGACGAGACGTGCGCGGCGCGCGCCGCGTCCTCGCCGAGCGCACGCTTAATGCCCGCCGTCTCGGACGAATCGTTGAGCTTGGTCGATGTGCCGTGGGCATTGATGTAGAGGCCCTCGGAAGGCCTGACGTCGCCCTCGGTCACCGCCAGCGATATCGCGCGGGCAATGCCGGCAGCCTCGGGATCAGGGCTCGTGATGTGATAGGCATCATCGGTGTTGCCGTAGCCCACGACCTCGGCATAAATGTGCGCACCGCGCGCCTGCGCATGTTCCATGCTCTCGAGCACGAGCACGCAGGCGCCCTCGCCCATCACAAAGCCATCGCGGTCTGCATCGAACGGGCGGCAAGCCGTCGCGGGATCAGGGTTGGTGGTCAATGCGCGGCAGGACGTAAAGCCCGCAACGGCATCGGGGATAATTGCGGCCTCGGCGCCGCCCGCGAGGATCGCGTCGGCATAGCCGTGCTTTATGGCGCGGAACGCCTCGCCCACCGCATGGGCCGAGGTTGCGCACGCGGTCACCACGGGCAGGGTCGGGCCCTTTGCCTTGTGGCGGATTGCGATATTGCCCGATGCCATGTTGGGGATCATCATCGCGATCATATAGGGCGATGCGCGGCGGGGCCCACGTTCGGCAATCGTATGGACGTTGTCGACGAGCGTCGTCATGCCGCCCACGCCCGAGCCCACGTAGACGCCCAGGCGCTCGCGATCGATGGCGCCTTCGACATCAAAGCCCGCATCGTGCATGGCTTCGTCCGAAGCCGCCATCGCAAACTGAACGCAGGGGTCGAGATGCTTGGCGTCACGCTTGCCAAAGTACTCGTTGCCGTCAAAGCCCTTGACCTCGGCTGCCACCTTGACGGCAAACGCATCGGTATCGAAGTGCGTGATCGGGCCGATGCCGCACGTGCCAGCACACATTGCCGCCCAGGTGGCAAGCGCGGTGTTGCCGAGCGGCGACACGGCACCGATACCGGTGATTGCAACTCTCTGTTCCATCATGGTCTCCTCATCCAAGCCGTTCTTCGGCCCTGGTTTCTACATCGCCATTCCGCCGTCGACGCGCACGACCTCACCCGTAATGTAGGCAGCCGCATCACTCGCCAGAAAGCGCACTACGCCGGCCACCTCCTCGGGGCGCGCCATACGCTTAAGGGGAATCTGCTCCTCGGTTACCGTACGCACCTTCTCCGAGAGCTTTGCCGTCATATCCGTCTCGACAAACCCGGGGGCAACCGCGTTCACTCGTACGCCGCGGGGCGCAAGCTCGCGCGCCACCGCCTTGGTCAGGCCGATCACGCCCGCCTTGGAGGCAGCGTAGTTGGCTTGCCCGGCATTGCCCATCAGGCCCACGACCGAGCTCATGTTGACGACGCAGCCGCCGCGCTGGCGCATAAAGGTCTTGGTGAGCGCGCGCGTCGTGTTAAACGTTCCTTTAAGATTGACATCGAGCACGCGATCGAAGGCGTCATCGCCCATGCGCATGAGCAGGCCATCGCGGGTGATGCCAGCGTTGTTGACGAGCGCCCAAATGGAGCCAAAGTCGTTGAGGACCGCTTCCACGCACGCGTTGACGGCAGCGGGGTCGGCCACGTCGCATTGATATGAGCGCGCCGTGGCGCCAGCCGCCTCGCAGGCGTCGCACGTCTCGCGCGCCGCATCGACGCTGCCGGCATAGACGACGGCGATATCGTAGCCATCCTCCGCCAGACCGATAGCGCAGGCGCGGCCGATACCCCGCGAGCCGCCCGTGACCAGTGCCACGCGACGTGAGTCGTTGCGCTCGAGCGCGCCATTGTTCAAGTTGCCCATGTCATTCCTTTCGGGTTACAGCCCTGTGGACTATGCGAGCTCGTCGGCAATAGCTGCGACCTGCTCGGCCGTCTCGCACGAATACACACGAACGTCGCTCAGCGTACGCTTGACCAGGCCGGACAGCGTTTTGCCGGGGCCGACCTCAATAAATGTGTCGATGCCTTGATCCTGCAGAGCATGCAGCGTATCGACCCAGCGTACGGCATGGCTCACCTGATTGGCCAAGACATCCGATGCTGCTCGCGGGTCCGCCGGATAGGGCGCCGCCGTCATGTTTGCCATGACCGGAATCAGCAGCGGAGACGGCGCGTGGCCGGCTTGGATATACGTCGCCAGTCCCTCAGTCGCCTCGGCCATATAGGGGCTATGGAATGCACCCGACACCGCGACCTTCATGGCCCGGCCGCCAGCCTCTTTTACTAGGACGTCGAGCTCCTGCAGCGCCTCGGGCGCTCCGGCAACAACCGTCTGCTGCGGACTGTTGTAGTTGACCGGCCAGCAATCCTCGCCGGCCTGTTTTGCCAAGCCCTCGACTTGCGCCGCATCGAGCTTGATGACGGCGCGCATGCCGCCCGGATGGCGCTCGGCAGCCGCGGCCATCAGCGCCGCGCGCTCGCACACGAGCTCAAAGCCCGCTCGCGTATCGAACGCCCCCGCAAAGGTGAGCGCGGCGACCTCGCCTAGCGAGAATCCCGCACAGGCGGCAGGTACCACGCCGCGCTCACGCAGGGCGGCAGCCGCTGCTAGGTCGTGAACGAACACGCACGGCTGCGTGTTCTCGGTCTGCGAGAGCTCCTCCTTGGAGGCACTCCGGCATTGCTCGCTGGTCCCCGGGCGCACCTTGTCGGCAATGGCGAACACCTCGGCGGCCGCCGGCGATATCTCGATCAGATCGACGCCCATCGCGGGGTGTTGGGCACCCTGGCCGGCAAACAGAAACGCTACGCTACCCATGCGCACGCACCCTTCAGGACGCGCTCGGCGCCATCGACCAGATCGTCAACGATTTCACGTGCGCTCTGGCGCTCGCTAACCATGCCGGCAATCTGTCCACACAAAAACGAACCCTCTTCGTAATTACCGTCCTTGGCGGCCTTGCGAAGGGCGCCCGTGCCCATGGCCCCGAGCTCCTCGACGCTTGCGCCCGCCGCCTCGCTCTTAGCGTAGGCGTTGGTAAAGGGGCTCTTGAGGGCACGCACCGGGTGTCCCGTCGAGCGGCCGGTCGCACGCGTCGAGGTGTCGTTGGCCTTCAGGACCATCTCCTTGTACTGCTCCGATACGGTGCACTCGTCTGCGATCAGAAAGCGCGTACCCACCTGCACGCCGGCGGCGCCCAGCATAAAGGCGGCCGCCATGCCGCGGCCGTCGGCAATACCGCCGGCAGCCACGACGGGAATGTCGACCGCATCGACGACCTGCGGCACCAGTGCCATCGTCGAGGTCTCGCCAATATGGCCGCCCGATTCGGTGCCCTCGGCAACAACCGCCGTGGCCCCACGACGCGCCACGAGGCGCGCCAGCGCCACCGAGGCAACGACCGGGATGACCTTGATGCCCGCCTCGTTCCACGCCTTCATGTACTTGGTGGGATTGCCGGCACCCGTCACGACGACCGGTACTCGCTCGTCAATCACAACCTGGGCGACCTCGTCGGCGAACGGGCTCATGAGCATGACGTTGACGCCAAAGGGCTTATCCGTCTTGGCGCGCAGCTCATGAATCTGGTCGCGAAGCCAGTTGGCGTCGGCGTTCATGGCCGCGATGATGCCTAAGCCACCCGCCTCGGACACTGCGGACGCCAGCGAGGCATCGGCAATCCAGGCCATACCGCCCTGGAACACGGGCTTTTCGATGCCGAGCAGATCGCAGAGAGGAGTCTTGAGCATCTCTACTTCTCCAATGCCGCCTCGACCGTATCGGCGAACTCGCCGACCGTCTTGGGGTTCTCCTCGGTATCGAGCTGGATGCCAAACTCGTCCTCGACGGCAACGAGGATCTCGACGGTGCCCAGGCTGTCGAGACCAATCTCCTCGAGCGTGGACTCGGGCTTCATCTCGACATCGTCAAGACCGGCGGTCTCGCGGATAACGTCGCAAACGCGCTCGAAGGTCTTCTGATCTGCCATGGTAGTTCTCCTTTGTTTGTGCCCTAGGGGCGTTTTTATTTCCTATGTGCGACTACTTCCAACGAAGCAGATAGCCACCTATATCCAGACCGGCGCCAAATCCAACCAAGGCGATGGTGTCGCCTGTGTGAAGTGCACCGGCGTTTGCCAGCCGGTCGAGGGCAAGCGGAATGCATGCGCTCGAAATGTTGCCGGTCTCGCGCAACGTGCGAACCACGCGCTCGTCCGGCACGCCCAGGCGCTTGACCGCCTGGCTCAGGATTCGTTCGTTAGCCTGATGGAATACAAAATGATCGATGTCTTCGACCAAAATGCCCGCATCGATCGCAAGCTTATGGACCGTGTCGCAGATGGCGTTGACGCCGAACTTGAACACGCGGCGGCCATTCATGGACAGCACACTCGCGCTATCTGCGGAGGCCTTAAACGGCGAGGTACCGACCAGACCGGGAACGCGCAACGTCTCGACGTCGGGCGCCGTCGAAAGCTCGACGGCAAGGGGGTTGTCTCCCCCAGCTTCAATCACTGCGGCGCCTGCCCCATCGCCAAAAAGCACGCAGGTGGCACGGTCGGTCCAGTCGAGCGCGCGCGTCATCTGCTCGGCAGCAACAACAAGCACGCGCTCGGCACGGCTGCGGGCGATATAGCCCTCGGCGACATCGAGCGCAAATACGAAGCCGGCACAAGCCGCCGAGACATCGAAGGCAGGGCACGTCGCGCCAAGTCGCTCAGCAACGGCACACGCCTCGGCGGGAACAAGGTGGTCACCCGTCGTCGTCGAGCAGACGATCAGATCCAGCTGGCTCGCGTCGATTCCGGACACCTGGAGTGCCCGCTCGCTCGCCGCCACGGCAAGGTCGTCAAGTGACTCGGTGGTGCAGACGTGGCGGCTCTTGATACCTGTGCGAGTAAAAATCCACTCATCCGAGGTATCGAGGAACTCAGACAGCTCGTCATTGGAAACGCTGCGCTCAGGAAGCGCCGAGCCTGTTCCAAGAATCGTGAAACCCATCACTAACCTCCTTTGAGTTGTTGACGTGTTTACATCGACCAAGAGAGGATAGCGCATTTTAGTCGTTGTTGACGTGTTAACATTAAATTGTCCAAATGCGACAAAGGCTTCACATTGTGTCTATCTCTCGACACCATTACGCGATTGCCTTATTAACTTAGGAGGTAGCAACCGTTATGGATGCCAAATTAACGATAGTCGACGTAACCGGATCGACCAACGATGACCTGCTCGAAGCAGGAAAACAGGGAGCGCCGCACGGCACAGGACTTGCCGCCCGGGCTCAGACAGCAGGACGCGGTCGGCGCGGCCACAAATGGGATTCAACCGCTGGTAACTTGTTGCTCTCGATTGTCCTACGTCCACGTGTTGATCCCGCCAAGTACTCTGGTCTTGCCGCCGTCAGCGGCCTAGCGGTGCTCGAGGCACTCGAGGCGCAAGGTCTTGCTAACGAGATCGGCCTCAAATGGCCCAACGACCTCGTCGCGCGAGGGCGCAAACTCGGCGGCATTCTGGTCGAAGCCGCACGCGATAACGAAGGCAAACCTTTCGCCGTCTGTGGCATTGGCGTCAATGTGAACTATGTGCCTTCGGAGGTTCCCGATGGCGGCCTGGCGGCAATCGGTCTCTCGGATCTCAACGAGAACGTTCCCGCCGTCGATGTGCTACTCAAACAGGTCTATCACGCAGTCGTAAACGCTGTGGACGCGTGGGCAGATCTGCTCGACGCCATGAAAGAAAACACTGGACCGCTCGCGCCCGTCCACGGCGAATATGTCACTCACCTCAATTGGATCGGAGAGCACGTTATCGCCCGTTCCCCTGCCGGTGACGAGCTGGCACGCGGCATCTTTAAAACCGTCGATGCCTTTGGTCGCGCATGTATCGAAACGGAAGGCGGCTTGCGATCCTTCCATTTTGAGGAGGCATCGCTGCGTCCCTTGAGCGAATAGGGCGCTGCAGCCACCTACTCGGCAGCAATGCCCGGCAGTCCAAACCATTATTCAAAACAAAAGAGCCCCGCTACCAACATGGCAGCGGGGCTCTGTAAGCTATGAGCGATATCGCTTAGAGCTTGATGTCGATGTCGACGCCAGCGGGGAGGTCGAGACGCATGAGCGAATCAACGGTGCCCGAGGTGGGGTCGAGGATGTCGATGAGGCGCTTGTGGGTGCGCATCTCGAACTGCTCACGGGAGTCCTTGTTCACGTGCGGCGAGCGGATAACCGTGTACAGGTTGCGCTCGGTGGGCAGGGGGACAGGACCGGAAACGCGAGCGCCGGTCTTCTGAGCGGTCTCGACGATGAGCTTCGCGGACTGATCGACGACCTCGTGATCATAGCCCTTGAGGCGAATGCGGATCTTCTGGGTAGCCAACTTAAACCTCCAAAGAGTGCGAGAGATGTTCTCGCGGATTACGTAACAGGGAGCTCGAACTTAGGCGTTCTTGCTCATGACCTCGTCCACGATGGACTTGGGCGCGGGCTCATAAGAGTCGAACTGCATCGTGTAGGATGCACGGCCCTGGGTCTGGGAGCGAAGGTCGGTAGCGTAACCGAACATCTCGCCCAGCGGCACCTTGGCACGGATGAGCTTGCTGTTCTTGCGATCTTCCATGCCCTCGATCTTGCCGCGGCGACCGGAGAGGTTGCCCATAACGTCGCCCATGTACTGCTCGGGGGTCTCGACCTCGACAGCCATGATCGGCTCGAGCAGCTGCGGGTCGGACTTCTTGAGAGCGTCCTTGATAGCCATGGAACCGGCGATCTTGAAGGCGGCCTCGGAGGAGTCGACCTCGTGGTAAGAACCGTCGAACAGGGTGACCTTAACGTCGAGGACCGGGAAGCCGGCGATAACACCGGTGTTCAGGGCCTCCTGGATGCCCTTGTCGATGGACGGGATGTACTCCTTGGGCACGACGCCGCCGACGATAGCGTTGACGAACTCGTAACCGAAGCCCTCCTCCATCTTCTCGAGCTTGATGACGGCGTGGCCATACTGACCGCGACCACCGGACTGACGGACGAACTTGCCCTCAGCCTTCTCGACGTCGTGTCCAGCGGTCTCACGGTAGGCAACCTGGGGCTTACCAACGTTAGCGTCAACCTTGAACTCGCGGAGCAGACGGTCGACGATGATCTCGAGGTGCAGCTCGCCCATGCCGGCGATGATGGTCTGGCCGGTCTCGTGGTTGGTGGACACCTGGAAGGTCGGGTCCTCCTCGGCAAGCTTGGTCAGAGCCAGGGACATCTTGTCCTGCTCGGCCTTGGTCTTGGGCTCGATGGCAACGTCGATAACGGGCTTAGCGAACTCGATCTTCTCGAGGACGATCTCCTTGCCCTCTTCGCACAGGGTGTCACCGGTGGTGGAGTTCTTGAAGCCGACGCAAGCGACGATGTCGCCGGCGGCAGCGTCGTCACGGTCGATACGCTCGGCGGCGTTCATCTCGAGGATGCGGCCGAGGCGCTCGCGCTGACCGTTGGAAGCGTTGATCACGTAGGAGCCAGACTCGGCGCGACCGGAGTAAACGCGGACATAGGTGAGCTTACCGACGAACGGGTCAGTCATGATCTTGAAGACCAGGCCGGAGAAGGGCTCGTCGAAGGAAGGATGGCGCTCGATCTCCTCGCCGGTGTCCGGATCGGTACCGGTGACGGCCTCAACGTCGAGCGGGCTAGGCAGGTAGTCGACGACAGCGTCGAGCAGCTCCTGGACGCCCTTGTTCTTGTAGGCGGAGCCCACGAAGACGAGGTTGAGCTCGTTGGCCAGAACGCCCTTGCGCAGAGCAGCCTTGAGCTCCTCGACGGTGAAGTCCTCCTCCATGAGGATCTTCTCCATGAGCTCGTCGTCAAAGCTGGCAGCAGCGTCGAGGAGCTCCTCGCGCTTGGTGGCAGCGATGTCGGCGAACTCAGCCGGGATCTCGTCCATCGGCTCGGGGTAGGTCATGCCCTTGTCGTCGGCCTTGAAGTCCCAAGCAGTCATAGTGACTAGGTCGATGACGCCCCAGAAGTTGTCCTCGGCGCCCATCGGGACCTGAGCGGCCACGGCGTTGGCATCGAGACGATCCTTCATGGTCTCGATAGCGTTGAAGAAGTCAGCGCCCACGCGGTCATACTTGTTGATGAAGGCGATGCGGGGGACGTTGAAGGTAGAAGCCTGACGCCAAACGGTCTCAGACTGGGGCTGAACGCCGGCAACGGCGTCGAAGACGGCGACAGCGCCATCGAGGACGCGCAGGCAGCGCTCGACCTCGGCGGTGAAGTCAACGTGGCCCGGGGTGTCGATGATCTGGATGCGGTAGTCGGTACCGTCCTTCTTCCAGAAGCACGTAGTAGCAGCGGAGGTAATGGTTACGCCGCGCTCCTGCTCCTGAACCATCCAGTCCATGGTGGCAGCGCCCTCATGGACCTCACCGATCTTGTGGGTCTTACCGGTGTAGTAAAGAATACGCTCGGTCGTGGTGGTCTTACCGGCATCGATGTGGGCCATGATGCCGATGTTACGGGTATCGGAAAGCTTGTACTTAGGCTTAGCCATGTTAGTTCCTTACCTTAACTTACCAACGATAGTGAGAGAACGCGCGGTTGGCCTCAGCCATCTTGAAGACGTCCTCACGCTTCTTGACGGAAGCGCCCAGGCCGTTGGAAGCGTCGAGGATCTCGTTGGCGAGACGCTCGGCCATGGTCTTCTCCTTGCGAGCGCGGGAGAAGTTGACGATCCAGCGGATACCCAGAGCGGTGGAACGACGGGAGTTGACCTCCATCGGGACCTGATAGGTAGCGCCACCGACACGCTTGGGCTTAACCTCGAGCGTGGGCTTGACGTTGTCCATAGCCTTCTTGAAGGTAGCGAGAGCGTCGCCACCCTCGGACTTCTCGGCAACGATCTCGAAAGCGGTGTAAACGATGCGCTCAGCGGTGGCCTTCTTACCGTCAAGAAGGACCTTGTTGATGAGCTGAGTCACCAGGCGGTTGTTGTAAACGGCGTCAGGCTGAACCTCACGACGATTAGCTGCTGCACGACGCGGCATGTGAAATCTCCTTAAGTGTCTACCGTGCGGCGCTTAGGCGGCACACGGCGAAAGTATCAAAACGTTATCTGGCTTATTTGGCCTTGGGGCGCTTAGCACCGTACTTGGAACGGGCCTGCATACGGTTCTGGACCGGAGCAGCGTCGTAGGCGCCACGGATGACGTGATAACGGACACCAGGGAGGTCACGGACACGACCGCCGCGGACGAGCACGATGGAGTGCTCCTGCAGGTTGTGGCCCTCACCCGGGATGTAAGCAGTAACTTCGATGCCGTTGACAAGGCGAACACGGGCAACCTTACGAAGAGCCGAGTTCGGCTTCTTGGGGCTCGTGGTGAAGACGCGGGTGCACACGCCGCGCTTCTGGGAGTTGTGCTGCAGAGCAGCGTTCTTGGACTTCTTGGGCACGGAACGACGGCCCTGGCGAACCAGCTGGTTAATAGTAGGCAAAGCGTACTCCTTCTCGAATGATTCCAGCTTTCTGTAAAGTGCAACGGCTTGAATCGAGGGGTCAGCATCCCCCTACGAAACACGCAGTTTGATAGGATACGTGGCGTTAGCTGTGCCGTCAACAGACCACGCCGCCGGGCGTATCCCAAAATGAGCACATTTCCGCAAAGCCTACACAAAAGTGTAATCCCCTTCTGCGCGCGTGGGCGGATTCCCGGCCCGGGCGGCCCAGGTTTTAAGTTTGCTGCTCTACAGTCCTGCGCAAGACGGAAAGCACATTAAGTGCTTTCCTTTGCGTGCGGAACTCGCGACAAACTTAAAACCTGGGCCGCCCGGGCCGGGAATCCGCCGTGCTCGATGGGGCAACGCTACCTGCCAAATAGGGACAGGTTTATTTTGGTCGGTTTTATCTGGGGAAACGTCGCGCTCCGGCGGTGATCTGCTTTCGTCTGTCACATGGAAATCGGCGGCGTTTTCGGAAGTATGCGGCAAATTTTGGACTTGCTGAGCGCGCAGGGGTTTTGCGATAACAAATCAGCAGGTAGAGCGCTTGAGCATATGCGGTGTGGTCGGCCCATCAAGATTTTGCCGCATACTTCCGAAATTCAGACGAATATCGCTCGCTTTAACCGCCCATTTACCGCAAAAGAGGCCGCTTTCCCTAGTAGGAAGCGGCCTCAGACCTTACGAATAGACGATGGTAAAGGGTACTTCTGTTTCGGTCTCTCCTGTTGATGTGTACCTCGTGCCCTCAAGGGTTACCGAGACCACTTGATCGACATTGATCAGTTTTGTCGGCACCGAGATGTTCTCTCCGCTATTGCGCGTCAGCGAGACATAGAAATTGTACGCGCCCGCAGCATCATCTTCGATAATCTGCTCCAATCCATCCTTGTAGGTAACGGTCAACTTTTTCGTGACTGCGTCAATGCCCAAATCATCGATGTGTGTCTGGATAGAAAACGGGCTAATCTCAAGAGGCGAGTCATCGGAGCGGAGTTCCTTTTTATCGACGTACGCTCCAACGCTAAACTCGGGCGTCGATGCCTCGAACGGCTTCGCGTCCTCGCCTTCGCCCTCAGTCCAGCAGATATTCCAGGTAACCGCATGTTGCAAATCTCGCTCGCGATCCCACGAGGCAAAGTACATCGTGCCATTAATGACCGTGTCGCTTGATGTGTCCTTATCAATTGTGCAGCGTGTGTCAGCCCATTCCTCGCCGAAGTTCATGCTGGGCGTGCCGATGCCTTGTTCTTCTTCACCATAGAGAACAAGTTCGCCTGTCTCTGCTGCCGGCTTGTAGTAGTTAACGCCATTTGGATTGGACAACGTAAACGTCACGGCACCGCAACCGTTTTTATCGATAGCCATATCATGAATGTCGAGTGTATAGCCGTTGCCCTCGACGGACAGATTGACCTTCTGTACTGAACCCTCCAAGCTTTGGGGCGCGATACCATCACCAAACTCTCTGGTGTAGGTATATTTAGTCCCCGACGAGCCACCTTGAGTCCAGGTAATGGACTCTCCGTTGCCATGGTTTCCCCAGGCAGAGGCAAAATAACTGGAATTGACGACGGCGTAGGCGACCCCTCCGGTCGCCAGCACTCCGGCAAGGCATCCGATCACGGCAACATACAGAGGCTTCGCGTGACCCTTTCGGCGAAGCGGCTCACCAGCAGCGGCATAAAGAACACGGTCAGCAAGATCGCTATCGGCTTGGACGGACTCGAAGGCCTGCTTGATTTGGTTGGATTTCACGGTCGCCCTCCTCTAGGATGAACTTGAGTTTCGATCTGCCGCGAGCTAAACGCGTTCGAACGGTCGCGGCTGGTACGTGCAGCAACTCGGCAATCTCTGAAGTCGAGAAGCCCAGATAGTAATAGAGCACGATGGGGATACGGAATCGTTCCGGAAGCCGCATGACATCTGACAGGACGGCCTTGGTCTCATCCTGCGCTGTCGAAAGCGACTCGGCCAGGTTCTCAATATCCTCCACACGCCTCCATGGCTTTCGAAAGAGCGATTTGCATTCATTGATCGTGACCCGGATAAGCCATCGACGAAGATGTTCCCAACTTTCAAAGTTTCCATCGCTTTTAAGCAACTTAAGAAAGACGTCTTGAGCAACATCGTCGGCGTCGGCGCGATCACGCAGGTACGTCAACGCGATTCGAAACACGACATCCCGGTGATCTTCAACCGCCTGTCTAAATGCTTGTTCTTCCATAATCACCTCCCGGTGACGTTAATAATTCTTGGTGAGGCCCTCACCTTAGATACGCTCTTGTCGGGCGAAATGTTTCAAATTCAAGCAGGAAAAACCTACCAAAATAAACCTGTCCCTTTTTGGCAGGTTCTCTTCAATCAGAACCACCCTTAAAAAGGGTGGTTTGCTCTTAGGGTATAACCCACGGGCCCCGGGCTCGCGTCTAAAGGCGC